>CAZYLP010000063.1:0-17536 GCA_964648345.1 uncultured Planctomycetota bacterium | reverse complement strand
CGGCCTCCTCGTCCTCGCGGCCGGCGGGGTCACCGGCGCCGCCTTCGCGGTAGGCCGGCACACGCGGCCCGGCCGCGGCCCCGCCGGCGCCGCGCCCCCCAGCGCCGCCGCACCGGCCGACGCGAAGGCGCGCACCGCGGCCCTCGCGCGCGAGGCGTACGAGGCCCTCCTCCGCATCGACTTCAAGCGGTCGGCCGCCGCCGCGGAGCAGGTGATCGCGCTCGAGCCGTCGCACGCCTCGGCCCACGCGATCCTCGCGATCGTCGTGCGGCGGCACGAGCGCGAGCGCGCGCACCGGGAGTGCGACGAGGCGCTCCGCCTCGACCCGAGGTGCCCGATCGCCTGGGTCGCGCGCGCCCGGCTCGCGACGGGGACGCCGCAGGGGCGGGAGTACGCGGACCGCGCGATCGCTCTCGACGAGCGGTGCGCCCTCGGGTGGATGGCCCGCGGGGCGGCGAGCCTCGAGCTCGGCGACTTCGCGGACGCGCTCGCGTCCGAGGACCGCGCGCTCGCGCTCGAGCCGAGGCTCGTGAGCGCGCACACGCTCCGGTCGGCGGCCCGCGTGCGGCTCGGCGACGCCCGGGGCGGCCTCGAGGACGCGACCCGCGCCGTCGAGCTCGCGCCGCTCGAGGTCGAGCCGCTCATCGTCCGCGCCGAGTGCCGCCAGCGCCTGGGAGACCTGGACGGGTGCGAGGCCGACGCCGCGGCGGCGATCGCGCTCGACCCGCGCGCCCCGAACCCGTACGAGCTCCGGGGCGCGGCGCGGTCGCTCAAGGGCGACCCGGCGGGCGGGGCCGGCGACCTCTCGCGCGCGATCGAGCTCGACGGCTCGAGCCCCTTCTCGTGGTGGCAGCGCGCCGTCGCGCGCTACAAGCTCCGGCAGTTCGAGCCCGCGCTCTCGGACACGTGCCGCGCGATCGAGCTCGAACCGACGCAGCCCGAGGTTCACGCGCTCCGCGGCGAGCTCCGCGCCGGCCTCGGCGACCCGCGGCGCGCGCGCGAGGACTTCGAGCGCTCGCTCGAGCTCGCGCCCGGCCACTCGCACGCGGCGAGCGCGCGGCGGTGGCTCGCCGCACACCCCCCGGAAGGGGACCCACCCGAGGCGCCCGACACGCTCGCGGCGCTCCTCGAGCGAGCGCGCGACGCCATGAGCCGGTTCGCCCACGCCGAGGCGATGGCGATCCTGACGAGCGCGATCCGGATCGAGCCCACGAGCGCGGAGGCGTGGGCGCGTCGCGGCGTCTCGAGGGCGCAGCGCGGCGACGTGCCGGGCGGCGAGCGGGACGCGGTCCAGGCGACGGACCTCGAGCCGCGCATGAAGGAGCCCTGGATCGCGCGGACGCTGGTCCGCGTCGCCGCGCGCGACGCCGCCGGGGCCGTCCAGCACGCGACGCGCGCGATCACCTACGGCCCCGACGACCCGGAGACCTACGAGGTCCGCGCCGTCTCGCGCCAGCGCCTCGGCGACGACGACGGCGCGATCGCGGACCTCGCGACCGCCGTGCGCCTCCGCCCCCACACCGCGAACGTGTGGCACGCGCTCGGGATGGTCCTCGCGAAGGCGAGGCGCGACGCCGAGGCGCGACGGGCCTTCCAGCACTCGCTCGCGCTGGGGCCGGTCCCGGAGGCCGAGCGGGAGATCCTCGACTGGATGCGGAAGCACCCGCCCGGAGACCTCGAGGGGCGATGAGGTTCGGCGCCTACGAGGTCGAGGCCACGCTCGGCGCGGGCGGCGCCGGCACCGTCTACCGCGCCCGCGCCGCGGGCGGCGAGCCCGTCGCGATCAAGGCGCTCAGGCGCCGCGGCGAGGACTCCCTCCGCCGCTTCGAGCGCGAGCTCCGCCTCCAGGCGCAGCTCGGCGCGGAGACGGGCTTCGTCCCCGTGATCGAGACGGGCGTCCAGAGCGGGACGCCGTTCCTCGTCATGCCGCTCCTCGCGGGCGGCACGCTCCGCGACCGCCTGCGGCGAGGACCGCTCGGCGTCGCGGAGACCGCGTCGCTCGGCGTCGCGCTCGCGCGCGCGCTCGGCCGCGCGCACGCGCTCGGCATCGTGCACCGGGACGTGAAGCCCGAGAACGTCCTCTTCGACGCGCCGGGGGGCCGCGCCTTCATCGCCGACCTCGGCCTCGCGAAGCACTTCGACGACTCGGCGCCCGGAGCGAGCGGGAGCGTCTCGCTCTCGACGCAGGGAGGCCTCGTCGGCACGGCGGGGTACATGGCCCCCGAGCAGGCGGGCGGCGCGAAGGAGGTGGGGCCGCCCGCGGACGTCTTCGCGCTCGGAGCCGTCCTCTACGAGTGCCTCGCGGGGGAGCCCGCGTTCCACGGCGAGACGGTCATCGAGGTGCTCGCCGCGGTCTGCCGGAGCAAGCCTCGCCCTGTCGCGCGCATCCGCAGGGACGTGCCGGCCGGGCTCCTCCGCGCGATCGAGGGGGCGCTCGAGCCGGACCCGCGCGCCCGGCTCGCCGACGGCCGCGCCCTCGCCGCGGCGCTCGACGCGGCGCCGGCGCGGCGGAGCCGCGCCGGCCCCGCGCTCCTCCTCCTCGTCACGGCCGCCGTCGTCGTGGGGGCCGTCGCGCTCGCGCGCGCGCTCGGCGCGCACGCGGCCGCCCCGCCGCCGCCACCGCCTCCTCCGCCCCGGGCCGCCGCGGCGCGCATGGCCGCGCTCGAGCGCGACGTGCTCGACCGGCTCCTCCGCCTCGACCTCGTGGATGGCCCGGCGCGCGCGGCCGAGCTCGTCGCGCTCGCCCCGGGGAGCGCCTTCGCGCGCGCGGCGGTCGCGTTCTTCCTGCGGATCGAGGATCCGGAGCGCGCCGCCGCGGAGACCGACGCGGCGCTCCGCCTCGACCCGAGGTGCGCGCTCGCGTGGGCGACGCGCGCCCGCGCGGTCGCCTCGCCCGCCGACGCCCTCGCGTGCGCGGAGAAGGCGATCGCGGCCGACCCGCGCTCCCCCTTCGGTTGGACCTCGCGCGGCTACCTCCGGATGGAGGCGGGCGACCTCAGGGGCGCGGACGAGGACGAGACGCGCGCCATCGAGCTCGAGCCCCGCTTCGTGACGCCCCATACGTTCCGTGCTCGCATCCGATCCCGGACGGGCGATCTGCGGGGCTGCCTCGAGGACGCGACCCGCGCGATCGAGATCGCGCCGGGGATCGCCGACGCGTACCTCATCCGCGGCGACGCGAGGAATCGCACGGGCGACACCGCGGGCGCGCTCGAGGACGCGACGCGCTGCTTCGAGCTGGACCCCCACAACACGGACGCGCTCCTCCTGCGGGGCGCGGTCCAGACCACCACGAAACGGCACGAGGAGGCGATCGCGGACCTGTCGCGCGTGATCCGCATCGAGGACAGGAGCGGCTACGCGTTCCTCTTCCGGAGCACGTCGCGCCTCGCGCTCGGCCAGAGCGAGCTCGCCCTCTCGGACGCCGCGCGCGCGGTCGAGCTCCTCGGCGAGACGCCGGACGCGATCTGCAGCCGAGGCGAGGCCCGCGCCGCGCTCGGCGAGCGCGCCGAGGCGCGCCTCGACCTCGAACGGTCCCTTCGGCTCGATCCCGGGCATGCGCACGCCGCGCGGGCGACGCGGTGGCTGCGCGACAACCCCGAGGATCCGGCGCGTCCCGAGGCCCCGCTGCTCCCGTACGAGTGGTATGCCCGTCAGGCGGAGGAGGCCCAGGGGGCAGGCGACCGCGCGCGCCTCCTCCGCGAGCTCGCGAGGGCGGTTCACGCCGCGCCGTCCCGGGCCGCCGTCTGGATCAGCCGTGCCATCACGCGCTCCGCCGCGGAGCCGGAGGCGGCCGCCGCCGACGCCGCCCAGGCGACCGACCTCGAGCCGTCGGCGGGCGACGTCTGGTCCGTCCGCGCCGTCTGCGAGCTCGCCCGGGGGGAGCTCGACGAGGCGCTCGCGGCGGCCGAGAGGGCGGTCGCGCTCGCGCCCGAGCAGTCGACCTCGCGGGCCGTCCGCGCGAAGGTCCGCTCCGCGCGCGGCGAGCACCGAGCCGCGGTCGCGGACGCCGCCGCGGCCGTGGCGATCGATCCGCACGACGCGGACCGCCTCGAGCTCCTCCAGAGCTGCCTCGCCCGCGCCGGCGACGCGCGCGGCGCGCGCGCGGTGGACGAGCACATCCTCGCGACCTGGCCTGCGAGCCCGAAGGCCGCGCTGGCCCGGGACCGGCTCGCGAAGAGCCCCCGCTGAGACGCGCTATGATCGCAGCGTGATCGTCTTCCTCGTCGAGGACGCGACGTCGGCGAGCGCGCGCACGCGCGGGCACGACCTCCTCCCCGGGCTCGCGAAGGAGGGGCTCGCGGCCCGCGTCGAGGGGATCGCGCGCGGGCCGCTCGCGCGGCGCCGCCAGCTCGCGGCGCTCGCGGACGCCGAGGTCGTCGTCCTCGGCCGGAAGCTCCTCGGCGAGCGCGACCTCGTGCGCCTCCGCCGCGCGGCGCGCGCGCTCGTCTTCGACGTGGACGACGCCCTCTCCGAGCGGCCGGCCGACGCGGCGAAGCGGCGCGCTTCGCTCACGCGCCCGCGGCGCTTCGCGGAGACCCTCCGCGCGGCGGACATCGTCGTCGCGGGCAGCGCCGCCCTCCGCGACCTCGTCGGGCCGCACCCGCGCGTCCGCGTCCTCCCGGTCGCGGTCGAGCTCCCCGCGACGGTCCCTCTCCGCGCGAAGGGGGACGGCGTCGCCGCGCCCGTGACGATCCTCTGGACGGGCTCGCGCGCGACGCTCGGTTACCTCGAGAAGATCCGCGCGCCGCTCGATGCCCTGAGGCGGCGCCGGCCCCTCGTCACGCTCGAGGTCGTCGCGGACGGCGCCGCCCCGCTCGACGCCACCTTCACGCCCTGGAGCGAGGAGGCGGAGAAGGCCGCGCTCGCGCGCGCCGACCTGGGAGTCATGCCGCTCGCGGACGACCCGTGGAGCCGCGGGAAGTGCGGCCTCAAGGTCGCGCTCTACCTCGCGTGGGGGCTGCCCGTCGTCTCGTCGCGGCACGGCGCCGGCGCGGAGCTCGTGGACGCGCCGGACTCGGGCCTCCTCGCGGACGACGAGGGCGAGTGGCTCCTGGCGCTCGAGAAGCTCGTCGCGGACCCGGCCCTCCGCGCCGCGATGGGCGCGCGCGGCCGGGCGGACGCGGCGGCGCGGCTCTCGCTCGACGCCCGCGTCCGTTCCTGGGCCGCGGTGTTGAAAGAGGCGCGGAGCATGGTAAAGTTTCGCCCCTCGCAGGAGATGCAACCATGATTCGCGGTCCGAAGAAGCTGAAGCGCGGCAAGCTCAAGTGGTCGGTCAAGAAGGCCAACCACGGGCGGAAGGGCGCACACGGCAAGCGGAAGAAGTTCCGCTCGCTCAAGGACGCTCGCAAGCAGCGCTAGAGTCCGGACTCGTTCTCGTTCTCGTTCTCGTTCTCGTTCTCGTTCTCGCCTTACCCGGTCGCTCTTCCGAGAAGGACGACGATGAGGATCACGGCTCCGACGAAGCCGCAGAAGAGCCCGCAACCGTAGCTCACGAGCTCGTCGGAGAGCGATGCGCGGATCATAGGAGCTGGGCCCTCCCGAGCCAGTAGAGCGCGGGGATGAGGATCGTCCCCACGCCCATGAGCCACGCGATCGGGGAGAACCTCATCCTCTCGGGGACCGCCATCCGCGCGAAGTCGGGCGGCTCGATCGGCGCGAGGCGCTGTCGCGGCGCGGAGCACGGGACTCTCTCACCACCCGGGCAGCCGAGCGTGGGACAGCGAGCGCCGAGCTCGGAGCGACACGACTCGTGCGCGCGCGACGCGCAGCCGGTGCACGCGACGCTCGCCTCGTCGAGAGAGTCGTGACACAGCGCGCAGCGCGAGGCGTCGCGGCGAACGAGCGTCAGCACCATGCCCCGGGCGATCGCAAGCGGGGTTCCGGGAGACCGAGAACGAGAACGAGACCGAGAACGAGAACGAGGGTACGTCAGACCCGTGCGGTCTCCGACAGCTCCCGGTAGACCGCCACCGTCTTCTCGACCATGGCCTCCTTCGAGAAGCTCGCCTCGACGTCGCGGCGCGCCACGGCGGCGAAGCGCTTCGCCTTCTCGGGGTCCTCGAGGAGCTCGAGGATCGCGCGCGCGAGGGCGGGCGCGTCGCGGATCGGGCAGACGAGCCCGTTCTCGCCGTGGCGGAGCATCTCCGTCATGCCGCCCGCCTCGGTGCCGACGACCGGCGCGCCCGCGGCCATGGCGTCGAGGACGCTCGTGCCGAGGCCCTCCATGTGGCTCGGCATGACGAAGACGTCGAGGGCCTTCAGGATCGTCGGGACGTCCTCACGGAAGCCCGGAAAGCGGATCGGGACCGAGAGCTCCTTCGCGCGCGCCTCGAGCGACGCGCGCAGCTCGCCCTCGCCGACGATCGCGAAGGTCGTGTTCGGCCGCTTCGCGAGGACGAGCGCCGCCGCCTCGACGAGGTAGATCTGGCCCTTGTGGTCGGCCATGTGCGCGACGTTCGCGACGAGCGCGTGACCGTCGGGGACCGAGAGCTCGCGCCGGATCTCGTCGCGCCGCGAGGGCGCCGCGTCGATCCGCCCGAGGTCGATCCCCGAGTGAGCGACCGAGATCATCGACTCGGGGAGCCCGTCCGCGAGGAGCACGCGCTTGATCGCGTGCGAGACGGTCACGTAGCGGTCGACGCCGTTCTTGTACTTGATCCGGTTGAGCCCGAGGAAGCTCCGCCTGAAGATCGAGAAGTCCACGCGCCGGGCGACGACGACCTTGGGCTTGCCCGAGCCGGGGAGCGCCGCGGCGAGCGCACCGAGCGTGTGCGCGTGGGAGGTGTGCGCGTGGACGATCGTGAACTTCTGTTCCTTGATGAGGCCCCGGAGCGCGGCGACGGCGAAGAGGTCGACCTCGCCCCGCATCTTGAGCTCGTGGACGGGCAGGCCCTTCTCCTTCGCGCGCTGGGCCATGACGCCGCCCGCCTGGGCGACGAGGAGCTGCTCGATGCCGCGCGAGCGGAGGCCTTCCATCAAGTAGAGGACCTGCTGCTCTCCTCCGCGCCAGGTTCTCTCCGTATTGACGTGGAGGATCTTCATCGCCGCTCTGCGATGACAGCGTCGTGGACGCTCATCCACGCCCGCTTCATGCTCGACCCGCCACCGCCAACGTCTTCTTCTTCTGCTCCGCGACCTCCGAGTAGATCTCGAGGATCCGCTTGAAGTGGCGATCCCACGAGTACTCCCTGGCCGCCGCCGCCGCCCTCGCGGACATCTTCTCGACGAGCGCCGGGTCCTCCGCGAGCCTCCGCACGAGCTCCGCGAGCTTCTTCGCGTCGCGCGAGTCGGGGAGGATGAAGCCCGTCTCGCCGTCCTTCACGCACTCGGACGCGCCCGCGGCGGCGCTGACGATCGGAGGACAGCCGGACGCCATGGCCTCGAGGACGACCTGGCCGAAGATGTCGAAGCGCGTCGGGAGCACGAAGCAGTCGGCGATCGCGAAGAAGCGCTCGACATCCGCGTTCGGGCCGTGGAGCTTGACGTGCTCCCGGACGCCCAGGTCCTTGGACTTCTTGATGAGCTCCTGCTCGCGCGCGTGCCGCTCCTTGCCGACGACGACGAAGCGGAAGCGCTTCGTGAAGCTCGCGTCGTGCGCGAGGAGCGACGCGGCGTCGATCACGGTCTCGACGCCCTTCCGCCGGTAGTCGTTCCCGATGAGGAGCGCGACGAAGTCGTCGGGCTTGATCCCGAAGCGCTCGCGGACCTCGGCGCGGTACTTCTCGCGGTTGTCGGGCTTGAAGCGCGCGAGGTCGATCCCGTTGTAGACGACCTCGACCTCCTGGGCGGTGAGGCCGTAGCGCCCGCGGATCTGGTCCGCGGCGAGCTGGGACATGGCGACGATCTTCTTGAAGTTGCCGCGCGAGAAGCGCCGGCGCTCGATCGCGGCGACCTCGCGCTGGTGCGGGCTGATCCGCTTGAGCGCGCGCGAGAGCGGCGACGTCGTCGCGTCGAGGGAGTAGGTCTGGTAGTCCTCGAGCGTCCCGCTCCCGTCCGTGTAGACGTCCTGCCGCGAGGACTTGGAGAAGCCGTGGACGACGTCGAAGTCCTCGAGCTTGACCGCGTTCGTGACGTGACGGTCGTAGCTCCGGACCTTGAGGAAGCGGATCGGCTTCCAGGGGTTCGGGATCTTGTGGAAGTGGATCCTCTTGTCGGCGTCCGCGTCCCACCACTGCGCGAAGTAGTGCACCTCGTGGCCCGCATCGAGGAGCCGCGCGACGAGGTCGCGGATGTAACCCTCGACGCCGCCGATCCGGGTGTACCGCGTGTGGGTGATCGCGATCTTCATGCGGGGCAAGGATTCTCCAGGGTCCGCGTGAGCATTGCAACGATCGAACCATCGCGGGAAGATGGGCCCCCTGCACTCCGTCCGCCCCGAGCCTGTCGAGGGGTGCAGTACGAACCCTCCAACTGGAAGGCAGCCGCGTGAACTACGTGAAGGGCCTCGTCAACCAGCAGGTCTTCGTCTACCTCCCCGGCGGCGGCGTCCTCCGCGGGACGCTCCTCTCGGTCGCGGACGATCACCTCGTCATGAAGTGCATCGAGGAGAAGAAGGGCGGCGAGAAGCTCGAGCTCGACCGCTACGTGTCGCGCCACGCGATCCAGTGGGTCGAGGCCAACAAGGGGCAGCGGGTCGACTGACCTTGTTCCCCGAGGCCGAATACATCGCCTGGGCCAAGGCGAACGCCGGCAAGCACCCGCGTCCGCTCTCGTGGTCGAACGTGCCCGCGCTCACGGTGGACGAGCTCCGCGAGCTCGGCGTCGAGCTCGGCCCGCCCGAGCTCTCGTGGAGCTTCGCCGGCGCCGACGGCGGCGGACCGCTCCGCGAGATCATCGCGCGGCGGCGCGGCGTCGCCGAGGACCGGATCCTCGTCGGCCTCGGGACCACGGGGACGAACTTCGCCGTCCTCGCGGCGAACCTCGAGGGCCGCTCGCCGCAGCCGGTCGCTCTCGTCGAGACGCCGATCTTCACGCCGCTCGTCCGCACGCTCGAGGGCCTCGGCTACCGGATCGTCCGCTTCGAGCGGAAGGCGAGCGAGGGCTACGCGATCGACCCGGGGCGCGTCGAGCGCACCGCCGGAGCGGGCCCGATCGCCGTCGTCGTCGTGACGACGCTCCACAACCCGACGGGCGTCGCGCTCTCCAAGGACGAGCTCTCCGCGCTCGCGCGCTTCTGCGAGTCGCGCGGCGCGCTCCTCCTCTCGGACGAGGTCTACCGCGAGTTCGCCCCCGAGGGGATCGCGCCCGCGGGCTACCCGCTCTCGGAGTCGGTCTGCTCGACCGAGTCGCTCTCGAAGGTCTTCGGCCTCGCGGACCTGCGGATCGGCTGGGCGATCGGCGAGCCGAAGCTGATCCACCGCGCGCGCCGGATCCTCGACCACGTGACGGGCGACGCGCCGATCCCGGCGCGCGCGATCGCCGCGAAGGCTCTCGTCAAGTGGGACGCGATCGTCGCGCGGGCGCGCACGATCGCGCGCACGAACCGGGCGCTCGTCGAGGGCTTCCTCTCCGCGCGGAAGGACGTCACGTGGACGCCCCCGGTGGGCGGCGTCCACGCCTTGTTGAAGGTCGCCGAGGGCGCGGGGTTCCCCGAACGCGCGCTCGCGGCCGAGGGCCTCCTCGTCGTCCCGGGCCGCTTCTTCGAGGCGCCCGAGTACTTCCGGATCGGCTGGGGCGGCCCCGGCGACAAGGTCGCCGACGCTCTCGCGGCCTTCGGTCGAGCCCTGGACAAGGCATGAACCGGTCCCGGAGCGCGAAGGTCCTCCTCGTCCTCCTCGTCCTCGTGCTCGTCTTCGTCCCGGGGTGCGTCACCCTCGGGCGCGCGAGCTACGCGTCGTACGACTGGGCCGGCTCCGTCTTCCCGCCGAACCCGGCGAGCCTCGTCCCCTTCTGGATCGGCTTCGTGCTCTTCGGCGTCGTCGGGCTCCCGCTCGACCTCATCACGTGGCCGTTCACGGCGCTCTTCTTCCCCGACGACAAGGAGGAGCCCTCGCGCGAGTTCTACTGGTTCTCCGCGCTCGCGCCGACGATCTTCCTCGGCGTCGGGGGCGGCACGCTCCTCGGCGCGATCTTCTACCCGTTCGGGCTCCCCTTCATGGGCGACAAGGACGACTGGAACAACCAGAAGCCTCCCGGCGACGACGAACCGCTCCCTCCTCCTCCGGGCGGCAAAGAGCCGCCCAAGTGAGCGACGCGCTCGCGACGAGCTTCGACTCGCTCGTGGGCGGGCTCGCCGCGGCGCGGACCGAGCTCGGAGCGGCCCTCGAGCGCGACGAGGCGCTGCTCGCGACGGCGCGCGCGATCCGGCTCTCGATCGACGAGCACCTCCGCGTCGTCCCGCCGCCGGTCGAGGAGATCGAGGAGGCGCTCGCCGCGGTCGGCCTCTCGGGCGCCGTCGCGAGCTCGGCCGACGCTCTCCGCGACCACGGAGCGCTGTCCCTCGTCTGGGGCGTCGGCGGCGACGCGTTCGGCCTCGCGCGCCGCGAGGGCGACGAGCTCGTCGCGCGCTCCGCGCTCGCCCGGGGGCCGATCCGCATCCCGCTCGCGAAGCTCGCCGGAGCCCAGCTCCCGTCGGCGAAGACCCCCACGGTCCTCCTCCACGGCCTCGCGCCTTCGCGCGCGCTCGACCTCGCGGCCGTCGCGCGCGCGGAGGCCGCGCGCCCCTCCGCGCATCGAGCCTGGTCGCGCGTCCTCGCGACGCACCCTCTCAGCCGCCTCGACCCCGTGGGCCACGCCTGGACGCTCGCGCGCCTCGAGCAAGCGCTCGACGCGGCGGCGACCGTCGTGAAGGACGCCTCCCTCGAGGAGGAGCGCGCGCTCGTGGCCGAGCTCCGCCTCCTCGCCCCCCTCCCGGACGGCGGCTCGCTCAGCGCGGAGCGCCTCGAGAAGGGCGCTCTCCTCCTCGCGAAGGCGGCCGGCCTTCGGGCAGGCTGGCTCGCGCGCCTGGGTGCGGGTTAACCTCTCCGCGGGGGATTCGTTGACGCTCCAGGTCCACGTCTCGTTCAACGGCCGTCCGCTCAAGAAGTGGCCGCTCGACCGGCCGCTCATGAACATCGGGCGCGCCCCCGACAACGAGATCCAGCTCGACGCCCAGGTCGTCTCGCGCCGCCACGCCGCGCTCGAGAAGGCGGGGCCCGGCTGGCAGCTCCGCGACCTCGGCACCGTGAACGGCACCTACCTGAACGGCGCGCGGATCGAGGGCACCGCGCCGCTCAAGGAGGGCGACACGATCCAGATCGGCTCGTTCAGCATGGTCGTGGGCGACGACCAGAACATCACCCACGTCGCGCCCATGAAGAAGGCCGCCGACCGGAAGTCGGGCGAGGGCTGGATCGCGACCAAGGGCGAGCGCGTCACGCACGAGGACCGCGCTGCCCGCGAGCGCTCCGCGACCGAGCGCGCCTACCTGACCCTGAACAGCGGCCCGCCGCGCGTGATCGAGAAGGACGTCTACCAGGTCGGCAAGGACGCGGCCTGCGACCTCCGCCTCGAGGGCGTCTTCGCGCCGCGCAAGCTCGCCCTCATCGTCCGCGGCCACGGCGGGTGGAAGCTCGTGAACGTCACCACCGACGGCAAGCGCGTCGAGCGCAACGGCGCCGCCGTCTCCGACCAGACGTGGTTGGACGACGGAGACCGGCTGCTGCTCCTCGACACGGAAGCGGTCTTCCATGAGGGGAGCCCTTGACACTAGTTCCGTTCACTTCACGAGCTTGTAATGCCGGGCCATCCAGTAAGGCAGGACGAGGTCCGCGCCCGGGTTCTGCTTGTTCGGGTTCCCGTGGTTGTCGAGCTGGAACGGGTTCCGCTGCCAGAGGAAGTCGGTCGGGATCCGCTTCTCGACCGGGATCGGGTACTTCGCCTCGAGGCTCTTCTTCGGGACGAGCGTGCCGGCCGTCGCGGTCTTCTGGTACGAGAAGGGGACGACGTAGTAGTCCTTCTGGACGTTCGGGTCCTGCGAGTGGAGCACCGTCACCTCGCGGCGGCTGCGCGAAGCGAACCGGCGGAGCTCGTCCTCGATCGCGGGCGCGAGCGCGGGCGCGAGGGCCGGGTCCACCGCCGCGTCGATCGTCTGGAAGTACGCGTTCTCGTGATGCCCGATCGCGCGGCGGACCATGGAGTGCGAGCGCTCGAGGGCCATGAAGCGGCCCGGGTCGGTCTCGAGGCGGAGCTCGTGGTACGCCGAGCCCATGCCGAGGTTCCACTTGTAGTAGCTCGAGAGCGGGTCGAGGAGGCCCGTGAACTCGAAGACCCACTTCATGTACGCGAGCTCGCCGAGCTCCTTCCAGAGCGAGCCGTACTTCGCCGGGTTCACGCGGGCCGCGAGCGCGGCGAACATGATCATCTTGCCCGGGCTCTGCTGGAAGACGGCCGACTGGCTCACCTTGTCGTGCTTCATGGCGACCCACTGGTTCTTGACCAGGTAGTCGACGACGCGCGTGATGAGCTCGCCCGCCTGCTTCTTCGCGGCCGGGTCGTCCAGGAAGTCGTACGCGACGCCGAGGCCGTGCATGACGCCGAGGTACTGGTCGCGCGAGATGTGGTCGAGGCAGACGTAGGTGATCCCGCGGAGCTTCGCCGTGAAGGCCGACGGGTCCTGCGCGAGCCTCGGCGCGTCCTTGTGGTTCTCGGGCACGAGGCAGCGAGCGAGGTGGCCGTCGCCCGGCTCCTCCACGTCGAGGAGATCCTGGATCCCGGCGATCGCCTTCCTGGCGTTCGCCTGCGCGGCCGGGTCCTTGGTGACCGCGTAGCGGAAGCACTCGCCCGCGAGGTAGTGGCCCGTCCAGATCGCCGAGTCGCCGTGGTCCTCGTAGTGGTCGATGTTCCCCTGGCCGTAGGCCGGCTGGTCGTAGACCGCGGTGAGGAGCGTCCCGAAGGGGACGTGGTCCTTCTGGATGTCGGCCGAGATCGCGAGCGCCGCCTTCTCGAGGTCGGGCTGCTGGCCGAAGGCCGGGCGAGGCGGCGCGCCCGCGCCCCAGACGGTCGTCGCGGGGAGGCCGACGAGGACGCCGAGCTGCTGGTCGATCTTGTCGATCGCCTTCTCGACCTGCTTGCGCACGATGATGTCGATGATCGGCTTGAAGATGAACGTGACGATGTTGAGGAGCGTGCTGCTCGTCTTCACCTTGAACGAGTAGTCGAGCTTCAGGTCCTCGATCTTCTTCACCTTCGGCCACGCGGGGTCGGTCGTGTCGAACTCGATCTCCTCGGTCGCCTTGAGGTCGGAGACGGTGAGCGTCACGTCCTCGGAGATGTGCTTCTTCACGAACAGGACCTTGAGGTCGTACTGGACGTGCCCCTTGAGCTCGAGCGCCCACTTGCCCGCGGGGATCTCGACCTTCACCTTCTCGCCGGCGTACTTCGGCGTCCCCCACGTGAAGAAGAGGAACTTCTTCTGCCCCGTCACGATCGGCGTGATCGTGACCTTCGGCGGCGAGGCCGTGTCGTTCTTCGAGATCGCGAGCGTGTCGATCGTGAGGTCGCCCTGCTTCGTGTTCGCGAGCTTCGCGACCTGGGCCGCGAGGAGGCCGTCGATCTCGGGCTTGATCTTCGCCCACGCCATGCCGAGGACCTTGTCGAGCTCGGCCTGCGACGCGGCCGGGACGCTCAGCGGGCCCGTCGGGCCGGCCGTCGCCGACGTGGTGGCGATCGAGGCGACGAGGAGGACGAGGACGGCGGCTCTACGGTTCACGGGTCTGCCTTTCACCGCGGTGCTCCCGCTGGTCGCCCTGGAGGGCATTGGCGGCGCGCGCGAGCGCGCCCGTCGTGTCCTTGCGAGAAGCGAGGGAGCGCGCGACGCTCGCGCGGTCCTCGCCGGCCTCGAGGGCGAGGCGCGCGGCCGCGAGCACGAGCTCGACCGGCGCCTCCGCCTCCGACAGCGTCTGGGCGGCGAGCGCTCGCTCGTCGGGTCCGAGCGAGCGCGTCGTCGTCTTCGCGGCGAGGAGGTGGAGCGCCTCGGCGCGGAGGTGCGGGTCCCCGGCCGGCGCCTGCGCGACGGAGCGCGCCGCGGAGAACGCCGCGGGCGGCGCGTGCTCCGCGTCGAGGGCGAGCGCCCACGCGCCCGCCGCCCTCACGCACGGAGCGGCCGCCGCGTCCTCGAGCGCGGTCTGCGCGAGGCCGAGCGACTCCTCGTCGCGCGACGACGCGAGGGCGATGAGCGAGACCTCGCGGCGCGCGGCGTGCCCGCACTTCGCGCCTTCGCGGAGAGCGGTCTTCACGTCGGGGTCGGAGGCGCAGACGACGAGCGCGCGGGAGACGACGAAGAGCGACTCCCGGTCGTCGAGCTTCGCGAAGGCGCGGGCCGCTCCGCGCGCGAGCTCGGGCCTCCGGCGCAGCAGGTCCTCGAGCTGCGGACGCATCTGGACGAGCTCGGCCTTCCTCGCGGCGAGGAGCTCGGCCTCGAGCTCCGCGCGATCCTGGGCCGCCGCTCCGATCACCGACAGCTTCGCGGCCATGCCGACGGCTGGGGAGGAGCTCGTCACCCCCGCGATCACCGACGACGACGAAGAGACACGAACTTCAACCTCGGCCTCGCCTTCACTCGTTCTCGTTCTCGTTCTCGTTCTCGTTCTCGGTATCGCCCCATCCACGCCGTCTCCCCTCCGTGCGGAGAGCGCACGCTCTCCCTCCCACAGGAGGCCAAAGAGGCCTGCCGTGCTGAAGACGAGGACTCCCGTCGCGGTGGCGAACCGCTTCACGTGAAAAGACTCTCTCCCTGAGCAGGGCCTGCATGGCAATTCCCTTGCCAGCGATTAAGTCCCCGCGAGGGAAGGGCGTACCTGGTTGGCGCGCCTTCGATTTTGGGGAAAGGAGAAAAGGTCGGGGCGATCGGCCCCACGCTCTCCGGGATCTGGCCGCGCGCCAGAGCCGCGCCTCACCAGGTGTGAACGAGACCCTCGAGAACTATGTCCTCGCCGCACGGCTCCGAGCGCAGGCGCACGAGCTTCAGGGCCTGCGTGATGTCGGCGACGCCCTCCCAGCGAGCAGGGCCGGGCGCCCGGTCGCCGCCGACGATCTTGGGCGCCACGAAGCAGACGACGCGATCGACGAGGTCGTGCGCGAAGAACGACCCGAGGAGCTCGCCTCCTCCCTCGACGAGGATGTGCTGGAACCCGCGGCGCGCGAGCGCGTCGAGGAGCGCGGTCGGATCGACGCGGGTGCCCTCGGGGCACACCTTCACGACGCCCACGCCCTTCTGCCTGAGCGCGGAGACCTTCTCGTCGGACGCTTCCTCGGTCGCCACGACGAGGACGGCGGACTCGCGCGCGGTCTTCACGAGCTGGGACTCGAGCGGGATCCTGAGCACGGAGTCGATCACCACGCGGGCCGGGTCGCGCCCCTCGGCGTCGCGCCGGGTGAGGAGCGGGTCGTCCTGGAGGACCGTGTTGACGCCGACGAGGACGGCGTCCACCTCGCCGCGGAGAGCGTGCGCGCGCCGCCGCGAGGTCTCGCCCGAGATCCACTTCGAGTGCCCCGAGCGCGAGGCGATCTTGCCGTCGAGGCTCATGGCCCACTTGGCCGTCACGTAGGGCCGGTGCTCGGTGTTCCACTTGTTGAAGGGGCCGTTCAGCGCGCGCGCTTCGTCCTCGAGGACGCCGATCCGCACCTCGACGCCGCCTCTCTCGAGGCGCTCGAGCGAGCGGCCGTCCACCTGCGGGTTCGGGTCGCGCTGGGCGACGACGATCCGCGCCACGCCCGAGCCGATCACGGCGTCCACGCAGGGAGGCGTGAGCTTCCCCTCGAACGCTCCGCACGGCTCGAGCGTCACGTAGAGCGTCGCGCCGCGGACGTCGAGGCCGCGCTCGCGGGCCTCGCGGAAGGCCTCGACCTCGGCGTGCGGGCCGCCGTGCTCCCGGTGCCAGCCCTCGGCGAGGCACTCGTTGCCGCGCGCGATCACGGCGCCGACCTTCGGGTTCGGCGCCACGCGCCAGGCTCCGCGCGCGGCGAGCTCGAGCGCGCGGCTCATGTGCTTCTGGTCGGTCGCGTCCTGCTCGGACGAGAGCGAAGGCGGTGCCTTCACGACAGGGCGACCGGCGTGGCGCCAGGCGTGACGACGGGGAGGGCGCGTCCCTGGACGAGCTCGCCGTAGAGCGTGTGCGCCGTCGCGTCCTGGACGCGGACGCCGACGAGCGCGCCGTCCAGGGATGGCGGCCCGGTGAAGATGCAGATCCGGTTGTCCCGCGAGCGGCCGGAGAGCTTGGTCTCGTTCTTCTTCGAGACGCCCTCGACGAGGACCTCGAGCACCTGGCCCGCCGTCGCCTTGTTCTGCGCGAGCGAGATCCGCTCCTGGGCCCGGACGAGCGTCGTGCAGCGCCGGTCCTTGACGGTCTCGGGCACGTCGTCCTCGAGCCGCGTCGCCGGAGTCCCGGGCCGCGGCGAGTACTTGAAGACGTAGCTCGTCGCGAAGCGGGTCTTCTCGAGGAGGGCGAGGCTCCGCTCGAACTCCTCCTCCGTCTCCCCGGGGAAGCCGACGATCCAGTCCGACGCGAGCGCGATGTGCGGGATCGCCGCGCGGGCCTCGTCCACCATCGAGAGGTACTTCTCGACGGTGTAGAGCCGGTGCATGCGCTTGAGGATCCGGTCGTCGCCGTGCTGCGCGGGGACGTGGACGTACGGGCAGAACGTGCGGAGGCCCTTCACCCGGTTCCAGAAGTCGTTCCTGAAGAAGTTCGGGTGCGACGTGATGAACCGGACGCGGAGGAGGCCGGGGATCTCGTCGAGGCTCGCGAGGAGGTCGGCGAGGTCCGGCGCCCCCGGGAGCTGCTTCCCCCACGAGTTGACCGTCTGGCCGAGGAGGGTGATCTCCTTGACGCCGTCCTGCGCGAGGTCGTGGCACTCGCGGACGATCTCCTGCCGCGAGCGGCTCTCCTCGGGGCCGCGCGTCGTCGGGACGATGCAGTAGGTGCAGTTCAGGTCGCACCCGCGCATGATCGAGACGTAGGCCCGGTGCGGGTCCGTGCGGAAGCGCGGGTCGCGCGCGTACTCGGTGAACTCGCGGTCGAGGTCGTCCGCCACGCGGCGCCGGCGCGTCGTGCGCGTCTCCTCGACGAGGCGGGGGAGCTCGAGGAACTCCTTCGTCCCGACGACGAGGTCCACGAGCGGCTGCCGGTCGAGGAGCTTCCGCCCCTCGCGCTGGGCCATGCAGCCCATGAGGGCGACGACGGCGCCGTCCTTCTTGTTCTTCTTGTTCTTGAGGAGGCCGAGCCGCGAGTCGACCTTGTCCTCGGCGTGCTCGCGCACGGAGCACGTGTTGAAGAGGACGAGGTCCGCCTCGCCCATCGCCTCCGTCGGCCGGTAGCCCTGGCTCGCGAGCGCCTGGAGGGCGAGCTCGGAGTCGAGCTTGTTCATCTGGCAGCCGAAGGTCTCGAGGTACACGAGCTTCGTTCCGACCACCGGAAGGGTGCGCGGAGCCGTGGCGACCTCGTCTCGAACGTGCGTCTCGTCCATCGTTTTCTTTGGACGGGCGATTCTACCCGAGGCTTTCTCTCAATTTGAGAACGAAAACACGTGGACCCGAGGCGCGGTGAGGACTGCGAGC
>CAZYLP010000062.1:0-17818 GCA_964648345.1 uncultured Planctomycetota bacterium | reverse complement strand
CCGCGTCGCGGAGCGCTGCACGAAGGCACTCGACCGGAAGAAGCTCGCGCAGCTCGAGCTCGTGCGCGGACGCGACGATCGGCGCGAGGCCGTGCGCTCGCTCGCGATCTCGGCGGACGGGCGCCAGCTCCTCGCCGCGACCGACGACCGCACGATCACGCTCCTCGACGCGGAGGACCTCGGGGTCATCGCGACCTACAAGGACGTCCACCAGGGAGGCGTCGCGGGCGCCGCGTTCTCGAGCGGAGGCGCCGTGTCGGTCGGCGAGACGGACGGCCTCCTCCAGCTCTGGTCGCCCGAGGGCGCCTCGCGCCGGAGGATCCAGACGCGCCCCTCGGGCGCCCAGCGCGGGAGCCGCCCGCCGATCGTCTCGCGGCCGGGGGACCGGATCTTCGTCGCTCACGGCGCCCAGGCGGCCGCGATGCTCTTCGACGCCCGCGACCTCGAGCCGATCGTCCCGGCGCCCGAGCTCGACCGCTGCGACGCGGGCTCCTTCTCGCCCGACGGGCGGAGGCTCGCCGTCGCGACCCGCGTCGAGGGCCGCTCCGTCGCCCGCGTCTACCACCTCGAGAGCCTGATCGGGACGCGCGTGGACGACGAGGTGGGCGAGGTCACCGCCCTCGCCTGGCTCGACGACGACCGCCTCGTCACGGGCGGCCAGCGCCGCACGTTCGCTTGCTGGTCCTACTTCGCGAAGAAGCGCCTCTGGACCCAGGGGGCGGGCGAGACCGTGACCGCGCTCGGGACGCTCGGGTCGCGCGTCCTCGCCCTCGCGGGCGCGCGCGTCCTCGTCGCGAACGCGGCGGACGGCGCGCTCCTCGACACGATCGACCTCGGCGCCGCGGGGGACGCGCCCACGGCACTCGCGACCGACCCTGCGCGGCGCGCCCTCTGGCTCGGGACGAGCGGGGGCGCCATCCTGCGCTTCCGCCTGGAGTGACCGGCCCCTCAGTGAACGTCGGCGACTACGAGATCCTCTCGACGCTCGGGAAAGGCGGCATGGGCGTCGTCTACCGCGCCCGTGCGCTCAACGGCCGGATCGTGGCCGTGAAGGTCCTCCTCGAGCTCACCGGCGACAAGCGCGCGCGCTTCGAGCGCGAGCGCCGTCTCCTCGACCAGCTCGGAGAGTCGCAGGGGTTCATCCCTCTCCTCGACGCGGGCGACACCGGCCGGGAGCCCTTCATCGTCATGCCGTTCGTCGGCGGCGGCACGCTCCGCGACCGCCTCGAGCGCGGCCCGCTCGGAGTCGAGGAGACGGCCCGTCTCGGGAAGGAGCTCGCCCGCGCCCGCGCGCACGCGCACGCGCTCGGGATCATCCACCACGACCTGAAGCCCGAGAACATCCTGTACAACGAGGCCGGCCGCGCCCTCGTCGCCGACCTCGGCCTCGCGAAGCACTACGACGTGGAGGCGCTCGGAGCGAGCCTGAGCGTCTCCATGTCGAAGTCGGGCATGTGGCGCGGCACGCCCGGCTACATGGCCCCGGAGCAGATGAAGGACGCGAAGACCTGCGGCCCCGAGGCCGACGTCTTCGCGCTCGGAGCGATCCTCCACGAGTGCCTCGCGGGCGAGCGGGCCTTCGACGGCGAGGGGATCGTCGAGGTCCTCGAGAAGTCCGAGAAGGGCGACCGCCCGTCTCTCCGGCGCGCGCGGCCGGAAGCGCACCCCTCGCTCGTCGCCGCGATCGACAAGGCGCTCCACCCGAACCCGCGCCGTCGCTTCCCGGACTGTGCCGCCTTCGCGCGCGCGCTCGACAAGGACTTCGTCGCCCCGCGCCGCTCGCTGGCTCTTCCGCTCGTGGGCGGCGTGCTGCTCCTCGGCCTCGCGGGGGCCGGAGGCGCGTTCCTCTGGACGAGCGGTCCGCCACGGCCGGTGCCGCCCGTCGCTCCTCCGCCGCCCGGCCCGAATCAGGCGACGGCCGCGACGCCTGGCTCCTCCGCCGCGGCCCTCAAGACCGCGCGCCGGACGGAGCTCCTCGACAAGGGCGCGAACGCGCTCGCGCTCGGGAAGCTCGACGACTCGATCGCCTACGCGTCGGCCGCCATCGAGCTCGACCCGCTCGACGCGGTCGCGTGGCAGATGCGCGGCGTCGCGAAGGGCAGCAAGGGCGACCCGGAGGGCGCGATCGAGGACCTGAACCGCGCGATCGAGCTCGACGCCGACGCGCCCACCTTCGGGGCGCGCGCGCTCGCGCACAACCACCTGGGCCAGTTCGACGCGGCGATCGACGACTACGGGCGCGCGCTCGACCTCACGCCCAACAACCCCCACATGCGGCACAACCGGGGCGAGCTCCTCTTCAGGAAGGGCCGCTTCGACGACGCGCTCGTGGACCTCACGGAGTGCGTGCGCCTCGACCCGACCTTCGCCGACGGCTGGTTCCTCCTCGGCGCAACGCGCGACAAGCAGGGAGACCTCGAGGGCGCCATGGCCTGCTTCGAGCGGTCGATCAAGAGCGGGACCGCGCGCTCGATCGAGAACGCGTGGCGGGCCTTCGTGGACGTGCAGCATAGGCTCTCGACCCTGCTCGACCAGGCGGGCGAGCAAGCCTTGAACCGCAAGGAGTACGACCTCGCGATCGCTCTCTGCACGAAGGCGCTCGCGCTCAACCCGAAGAACACGACGGCCTACATCGATCGCGGCGTCGCCTTCTCGGACAAGGGCTGCCACGACCTCGCGATCGCCGACTACACGGCGGCGGTCGAGATCAATCCCAAGCTCTGCGAGGCCTTCTCGAATCGAGGGGCGGCGAGGAACAAGAAGAACGACCTAGAGGGGGCGCTCGCGGATTACGCGAAGTCGATCGAGATCCGGCCGGAGTTCGGGCCGGCTTACATCAATCGGTCGATCGTCTACGAGAAGATGGGGGACGATGAGAAGGCGGTGGCGGACTTGAAGAGGTTCCTCGAGGTCGATCCGAAGTCTGGATACGTGAGGACGGTCAAGGGACGGATTGCGTTCCTGGAGTCGCGAATCGCTACCAAGCGTTGATGAGCATTCTTTTCGTTTGAAACGCAGAGACGCGGAGGACGCTGAGACGCAGAGGGGTGGTCGAAGACCTCTCTGCGTCTCAGCGATCTCTGCGTCTCTGCGTCACTCAACGAAAGGAACGCTCATCCACGCCTGGACTTGATGAGCGCGACGATCGACCCGACGACAGCGATCGCCGTGAAGGCCGGGTGCACGAAGACGAGCCCCGCCACGCAGCCCGCGACGATGACGCCGAGAGCGCGAGCGAGCTTCTTGTCCGTGCCACCGAGGAGACCGATCCGGACCGCGGCGAAGATCACGAGGAGCACCACGAGCGCCCGACCGATCCGGCCACCACGCTCGACACTCGTGCGCGGAAGAACGGTCAGGTTGAGCTGCATACCCTCCTCGGTGTTCGAAGCCGTCGTGAAGTGGAGCGGCTCGCTGCCCGCCGGAACCTCGAACTCGAAACCGATCGAGAGCAGAGTCTTCTTCGCCTCGGCCTCCTCCATCTTGTTGAAGCGACCGACGAAGCCCTGCTGCGGAGTCACGGGCCCGTTGTTCGCGACCACGTTCCCGTCCGGCGTCGCGACCGGGACCTGACGCGCAGGCTTCGGCGCATTCGGAGGCATCTTCGCGGGATCGTTCACGACCCGGCCACGGTTGCCGTAGCCACCCTGACCACCGCCACCGATGCCCTGCTCCTCACCGGACCGCGACGCCCGATCCTTCCCGAGCGCCTCGCGCTTCTTGCGGGAGTCGTAGCCCTTCATGTCGGGCTCGTTGGACTCCTCGCCATCGAAGGTAAAGTTGCCGCCGCCCTCGGTGTTCTTGTTGCCCTTGTCGCCGCCGCGACGGGTGCTGTCGTGGCGCGGCTCGGGGTCGAAGTTGCGGCCCTTCTCGATCTTCTCGTCCTCGATGCGGTTCTGCGCGGCTGAGAGCGAGTCGATCTGCTCCTGGATCGCCTTCTGCTCATTGAGCTCGGGCTGACTGACCGGGAGGTCGATGTCCTTCTCGAGCCCCTCGAACTGCATCGACTGGTCCTGCTTGAAGCTGTTCGACGAGTAGCGCCAGTTCTCCGCCTTCTTGGCGACGAACTTGTTCGCACCGTAAGTCAGCTCGAGCTGCTGGGCCTGCTGGCTGCGCTGCTGGACCATCTGCGCCTGCTTGCCGCCGATCTGAGCCTGGCGCTTCTGGACCTCGCCGAGGGCGCTCTGGAGCTGCTCGAGCTCCTTCTTCGCCTGCATGAGCTGACCCTGGACCTTCTGCGGGTTCACGGTCAACGCGAGCGTCTGGTCGTTGAGGCCCTTCACCGCGCTCCAGTCACGCTGCACGAGCGCGTAGTTGTCCTCGATGTTCCGGTAGGCGACCTGACGCTCGGTCTCGCTCTTGGCGTTCTCCGCGATCGAGGAGAGCTTCGCGAGCTCCTGGACGCGAGCCTTGATCGTCTGCGTCTCCTGGACGGCGGCGGCGGTCTCGTCCATGTTGCCGCCCGTCCACGCCGCCTCGAACTTGGGCGGGAGGTGGATCGTCCAGAAGGTGCGCTCGACGGTCACGTCCTTCGTCGCGAGAACGGGCGCGAGGGGAGTGATCTTCGTGAGGAGGCCGAGGCCGCCGTCGAGCTGCGTCTTGTAGATCACCTGGACCTCGAAGCCCATGTCCGCGTCGGCGCGCTTCGGGAGAGGGATCAGAGAGACGCCGTTCTGCGTGTGGAGACGCTTCGGCTCGCCCGCGACGTGGACCGTCCAGACGGTCGCGCCCTTCGGGAGCTTCACGCCGAGGAACTGGAGCGAGCGGTTGCGCACGCGGTAGACGGCGCGGTGGAGCACGGAGCCGTCCTCGCGGACGACGCTCGTCACCTTCGCCGTCTCGACGCGGCACGGAGCCGGCGCCTGCTGCTCGACGGGCTTGAGCTCGAGGACGACGCGCCACTCGGGCTTCTCGGCCCGGAAGCACTCGGCGAAGTCGCGCGGGTCCTTCCCCGGCGGGAGGCCGAAGCCCTGCTCCGCGCGGACGGACTCGACGTTCTGGAGGCGCGGCCGTGAAGCCTCGAGCTTGTCCGTGAGCGAGGGATCCGCCTCGACCATGACGAACGCGCGGGCGCGGTCGCAGTTGACGAGGTCGAGACGCGCGATCCCGAAAGGCTTGCCGGCCGGGATCAGCTCCTCCCACTCCATGGTGAGCTCGTAGAAGTTCCTCACCGCGCTCTGGAGCTGCACGGTGAAGTCGATGCGCTCCTCGTCACCCTCGGCCGTCGCGGTGGCGCCGAAGGTGATCTCGCGCTGGTTCGGCGCGACGACCGAGATCCGCTTCTGGAGCCGCGACGGGATCCTGAAGTGGAACTCCTTCGTGCCCGCCTGCGAGAGCTCGTAGACCGCGCGGATCACGGTACGGAGCACGTCGCGCTCGACCGTCGCGTGGACGATCACGGTGCCCTCGACGTGGGCGCGCGGGTGCTCGATGGTCGCGGTCGCGGCCGAGAGACCCGTCGGAGCCTTGGCCTTCCGGCGCCAGCCGAGCTGGGCCTTCGCGTCCTTCGCGCCGAGCGAGCGCGCGATCGGCTCGGGGTCCGTGGAGGAGAAGCGGTCCTGCTCCACGTCCTTCTCGCCCTTGAGGACGAGGCCCTCGGCGACGCAGAGAGCGACCTCGCCGTCCTCCTGGGCCACGTCGAGCGCGCGCACGTCCGGGATCGTGACGCGCGTGTCGTCCGAGCGGAGCGTCCTCGTGAACCGGAGCTTCACGACCGCGGTCGCGCTCGTCGCGAGCGCCTTCGCGAGACCGAAGGTGTAGCGCGTGCCCGCGGGGATCACGTCCACGACGCGCTCCCTGACATCGAGGCCCGCCGGGTCACCCGAGAGCTCGAGGTCCTTCGGAGCCAGGACGCGGAGCTCGTAGGTCCGGCCCTTCTTGACGACATACTCGAGCTCGGCGAGCACCTCCACGCGGTCGAGGTGGACGACACCCACCGAGCGCGCGGTGCACCGAAGCTCGAGGGCCTCGTCCAGGAGCTCGACGCCGAGCTTCGCCGGACGGTTCTCGAACGCGTAGGCGCGCTCGGCCGTCACGTTGCGGACCCGGACCGAGACGTCCGTCGCGTCGATCTGACGGAGGCCGTCGTCCTTGCCGAACTTGACCTTGAGGCCCGGCTCGACGGCGATCGCGAAGCGGCCGCCCTCGCGCGTCACGGCGCGCGCCGCGACCTCGGGGAGCTCGACGGTCGCGCCGCTCGTCGCCCGCTCGCCGCGGATCGTGACGAGCGCGGTGCGGCCGCACGGACGGCGGAGGCTCACGTGGAGGACGCCGTCCTTCACGCTCCAGCCGCGCATGGCCTCGGTGTCCACCGAGGTCACCTCGACGCCCGCGGGCACCGAGAACAGGAACGCCTCGCGGCCCTCGCCCGAGACCGAGAAGGTCACGTTCTGCGAGAGCTCGACGCGGCCGCGGCGGACGTAGTAGATCGACTCGGTGCGCGCGCTCGCGTCGGAGCCGCCGCCCGAGGCGATCACTTCGCGGTGGCCGAACGCGATCCTGAGCTGCGGCGCCGCTCCCAGCGACGCGTCCACCGAGCCCGACGCCGTCTCGGTCTGGCCGCCGAGAGCGCCGAGGACCTTGATCGCCTTGTCCTTCTCGGGCGTGGAGAGGTTCACGGTCGCCGCGCCCGCGCGGATCGACCCGGACGTGAAGACGCCACCCTGCTCGGGGAGGAGGAGCGTGAGCGTCACGTCGAACGTCTTCGGCCCCTGAGCGAGGACCGCGTAGCCGCCGGCGCCCGGACGGATCTTCGCGCCCTCGGGGGCGATCACCGACTCCTTGACGCTCGCGCCCTCGAGGCCGATCGGCGCCTCGACCCAGCCTTCACGGAGGATCTCGATGCGGAACCGGGCCTTGAGCTCGAGCTCGGAGCTGCCCTTGTCGTTCGTCTTGAGGACGCCCTCGTACTTCACGCCCGAGACCGCGTAGGCCGCGGGCGGGACGGGCTTGTCCGCCGCCTTCGCGGTCGGGTGGGCCTTCTTCCAGAGCTCGTCGTAGAGGTCCTCGGGGACGAAGACCTTCTCCTGCTTCTTGTCTGGGTGCTCCGGGTCGTAAGGCACGTAGACCCGGCGCTCCTGCGCGTGCGCCGGAGCCGCCGAGAACAGGATCGCTCCGAGGACGACGAGCGCCGCGCCCGTGCCGCTCGGCGCCTGAGGCAGGCGCGGAGCGACGAAGCCGAGGAGCTTGACCCGGCGGAGACGAGCCCGGTCGATCGAGAGGAGAGCGATCACGGGCGCGCTGAGCGCGAGGCCGGCGAGGAACGCGTTCACGGGACCTCCGGTCAGCGAGGGCGCGATCACGTAAGGGACGGTCGAGAGGACGACGAAGGAGAGGACGAGGAGAGCGACGTAGGAGACCTTCGTCTTCCGCGGCACGAAGAAGCCCGCCGCGAACCCGAGGATCGCGAAGAGCCCCATGAAGACCGCCCACACGTCCGAGCGCACGAAGGAGAACTCGATCTCGGCCGGGCCGCCCTCGTGCGTGAAGGTCCACGTCTTCCCGACGTAAGGCAGCGCGAGGACGAGCGAGGAGAGGCCCTTCTCGCCGAACGCCGAGCTCTTCGAGAGCGGCCGGTGGGCGAGCTGCTTCTGCTGCTTCGACAGGTCGTCGAGGTTGATCGCGCGGCTCGTGTCCACGACGCCGAGCGTGGGCTCGCCCTTCGTGCTCTGGTCGGCACCGGGGGTGTAGGCGAGCGCCGTCGTCGTCGTCGGCTTCGCGTCGACGGGCGCGCCGAGAAACAAGTTCGCGTCCTTCTTCCCCTCGGCCTGTGACTCCTTCGCCGCGAGCTTCTCCGAGAGCTCGCGCCGATCGCGCTCGCCGGCCTTCTTCTGCTTCATGGGGCCGGCAGGCTTCTGGGCCATGGGCTTCTCGGGGGCCTTCTCGATGGCCTTGTCCATGTCCTCGTTGTGGTCCGACTCCTCCTTCGCGGGCGCGGGCTCCTCCGGCATGGGAGCCTCGGCCGGAGCCATGGGCGGAGCCGGCGCCGGCGCGTCGGACGGAGCCGGGCTGCGAGGAGCCACGGGCCGCCGGCCTTCCGGAGCGTGGGCGCGACCGCCACCGTTGATCTTCCTCGTGACGTGGTCGTCGATCGGCGCCGAGGACTTGAAGTAGGTCTCCTGCATGCGGTCTCGAGCGCCGTTGACCATGGTGATCGCGAGGCAGCAGAGGACCGCGAGACCACCGAGGCCGACGAGCGTCCGCTTGCGCGGGAGCTCGATCCGCTTCGCGGCCTTCGGCGCCGCGGCGAGCGCGCCGCCGAGAGCGCGGCCGATCGCGAAGAGCTTCTCGCGCGACTTCTCCCCCGCGAGGAGCGCGAGGATGAAGATCGTGATCCCGGCGAGGAGGACGAGCGTGTCCGCGTCGCGCTCCCACCACCGGACGAGGAGCGGGGTCTCGACGGCGGCGACGCCGCCCTCGGCGTTGCCGGCGAACTCGAAGTAGCGGAAGTCGTCCGGCAGCGCGAGCGACCAGCTCGTCTTGAGGACCGGGATCGGCTGACCGCCCGCGCTCGAGCCCTTGTCGAGGAGGACGGGCGACGTGAGCGCGCCCGAGCCGAACTTGCCCATGGTCGCGTTCTTCACCTCGTAGGTGACCGCGACCTCGACGGCCTTGTCGGGCGAGCCCGCCTTCGTGAGCGGGATGATCTTCTGGTCGCCGTCGGCGGCGGGCTTCACGCCCACGCCGTCCACGAGGACGCTCCAGATCTGAGCGCCGTCCGGGACCTTCAAGTTGAAGAACTGGTAGCTGAGATTCTTGCAGCGGAACTTCGCCGTGTGACGGGAGAGCCCGTCCTTGCCGAAGCTCGAGGTGATCGTGAGCTGCTCGACGATCGCGGAGAGGATCGACGCGCCCTCGTGGCGGACGATCTCGATCCCGAGCTTGCCGTCCATGCCCGCGTAGCTGAACGCGCAGAGAGGACGGCCCGCGGGCTTGATCCCGGGGTGCTGCTCGAGCTCGGTGCCCTCGATCGGGTGGAGGTGCTGGGGCTCGGCCGTGATCTCCGTCGAGTCCGACGAGAAGACCGCGAGCTGCCCGCGCTCGCGCTCGCAGCCCGCGTGGACCGCGGGGAGCTGGGCCTTCGCCTTGGCCGGACCTTCGGCCTTCTCGAAGCCGGCGACCTGCGTGTCGAAGTGGACGAAGACCGTGACGCGGCCGCTCCGCGGACCCTTGAGGCGGATCTGGTGGCGGTCGATCCCGTCCTTCATGTCGGCCGCCGGCGAGTCGCCGGCCACGTCGTCGCCCTCGATGCGCACGAGGCGGCTCGCCTCGGCGGGCACGAGGACCTCGAGCGTCTCGACGGGCGCGCCCTGGATGTCGAAGTCGATCTTCGCGTCCGTCGCGATCGTGCGCTCGTCCACCTGGTGGTAGACGAGCGTGCGAGCCGCGATGCGCGTCTCCTTCTTCACGAGCGTGAGAGCGCCCGTGTAGTCGGGGCGATCGACCTTGAAGGCGAGGGCGAAGGAGCCCGGGAGGCCGACGCGCGCGAGCGCCTCGACCGGGATCGGGAGGAGACCCTTCACGTCGCCCTTGAGCCGGAACTGCTCGTCGATCGAGAAGGCGAAGTAGCCCGTCGTGTTCGTCGCGGGCGTGCCCGCGAGGAGCGGGACCGGGAGCGTCTTCTCGCTCGCGATCCCCGCGGGGACCTCGCGCGCCGCCGTCACGTCCACGCGGAGCGACTGGCCGGCCTTGACGCCGCCCTCGAGGTCCACGATGAGGCCGGTCTTGCCGCCCTTCGCCTCCGTGCGGAGGTCGTGCTTGAGCGGACGCTCGTACTCATCGACCACCGACGTCCGGTCCACGCGCCAGCTCTCGGGGAGCTCGCAGCGGAACTGGTAGACCTTGCCCTCGGTGACGCGGAAGTCGTAGCGCGCCTGGAGGCGCAGCTCGCGGTCGAGGAGATTCTCCTGCGTCCTGAGAGTGAGGTTCACCTTCGGCTCGATCGGCTTCAAGCCCACCGACACGGAACCCGTAGCCGAACCATGACGATAGACACGGAGGACGCCGCCCAGGTTGCGGACGTTGAGTGCGTCGAGGTCGGCGCGCTCGAGCGACTTCGCGCCCGAGACGACGACGTTCATGTCCTCGGCGCGCGCGACGCCGACGAGACCCGAGGCGCGCGCGGCGCCGGGGTACGCCGCGAGCTTCATCTCGACGGCGCCTTCCTGCGGCGCGACGAGCTCGGCGCGGAGGATCACGGCGAGCTCGCCCTGACGGGCCTTCGGGAGCGCGAGCTCGACGCGGTCGCCGCGCTGGACCCAGTTGCCGCCCCACGGAGCGGCGCGCTCGTTCCGGTCCTTCGTCTGCGCGTCCACCGAGCGGACGGAGAAGCCCGCCGGCAGCTCGATCGCGAAGCGCTCGGCGCCGGTCCGGTGAATCGAGAAGTGAGCCGCGAGCTCGAGCGAGACGAGGCCGCGGCGGACCACGAAGCAGCTCGCGTCCTCGACCGTGATGTAAGGAGTCGCCTCGGCCTCGGCGGTGCGCGGCCGGAAGTCCACGCGGACCGCTTCCCGCGCGCCGACGGCGGCGGAGGCCGTCGTGAGGGTCACCGCGGCGCTCCCTCCGGTCGCCCTGCTGTCGCGCTCGATGCTGAGAGCGCACTGACCGGAGACGACCTCGAGGTCGCCCGGGAGGGCGAGCTTCAAGCTCGTCGCGACCGAGGAGCGGAGGAGCGGCACGAAGAAGCCGCCCGAGCCCTTCTCCTCGCCCTTCTCGACGGGGAGCGTGAAGGTCCAGGCGACCTTCTTCTCGCCCGCGCCCTCGAGGATCACGGAGTAGCCGCCGTCTCCGCGCACGAGCTTCGCGTCCGTGCCGTCCACGGTGACGGCGCGCGCGCCGACCTGGGCGAGCGGCAGCGGGACGAGGATCGCGCCCTTCGCCTCGAGGACGCGGACCGTCGCCTCCGCGGAGAAGACGATCTGCTCGCCGCGGAGGTCGCCCTTGAAGGAGGCGCCGCTCACCGTCCACGCGACGGGCGGCTTCTCGGCCTCGGGCTGGGCGTTCAGGTCGTCGAGCGACTTCACGCCCGCCTGGTTGAGGAGCTCCTTCCAGTCGCGGTCCGACATCATGCGCCCGTTCGGGTGGCGCTTGAGGATCTCGCCCAGGGCTTCGAGCGGGACCTTGACCTTCTCCGCTCGGGGCGGCTGAGGCTTGTCCTGCGCAGCCAGCCCTCCGGCGAGGAGGAGCAAGGCCGCGCTCGTGATCGCGGTCTTCTTCACGTTCTTGCTCCTCAAGCCTGCGGCGGGGTCGGGGGGAGGTCGCGCTTGAGCGACTCGTCGAAGCCGATGCGCTCGCCGCCCTGACCCTCACTGGGCGAGCCGCCCTTCGGGGAGGGAGGAGCGCTCGGCGCGGGAGCCGGCCGGCCCTGAGTGACACGGGCCTCGGCCTCGGCGGCAGCGGCGCGGGCCTTGGCGACTTCGGCTTCACGCGTCAGCGCCTCGAGGTGACGGCGGTGGCGCTCGACCGTCGCTTCACGCCAGCACGCGCGGAGGAACCAGAAGCCACCCACGCCGAGCGAGCCCGCGAAGGCCGTCGTGAGGAAGGGCTCGTAGCTCCGCGCCGCGATCACGGCGAGGAAGAACGTCGTGCCCGCCGAGATCGCGAAGTAAGCGACCGGCGAGAGCATCTTCCTGGTCTCGAGGAACGCGCCGAGCGCGACGACGGCCGCGAGCGCGAGGACACCGAGGCCGTAGAGCGCCGGCCAGCTCGCGTAGACGACCCGGAGGCTCGCCGTGCCGTCGAGCTTCTCGAAGAGGCGCGGGCCGCCGCCCGAGTTGCCGCGGGCCGGGTGCTCGAGCGGCGGATAAGCGCCCGTCGCCGCCGAGGCCATGCTGCGGATCTCGTTGACCGCCTGCTGGGCCGACGCGGCGCCCTCCTCCTCGCGCATGTGCTGGAAGATCGCCTTCTTCGCTCCCTCGAACAGGCCGCCGCGCTCGAAGTGCGTCGTCATGTCCGTGTCGAAGTCGGTGTAGCAGACCTTGTCCGGGAGCCAGATGTTCCGCGTGAAGCGCGCGACCGGCACGCCGGCCGCGGCGCCCGAGTCGTCCGTCGGGAACGTCGGCGCGCCCATCTCGAACGAGCCGAGCGTGCCGAAGGCGCGCTCCTTCTTGAAGGAGTAGCGCATGCGGACGAGGAACGGCCGCTCGCCGCTGCGCGTCGCCTCGGGGAGCATGATGTCCACGCCCGACTGCTCCTTGCCGGCGACGACGAACTTGGACGGCGTCACTTCCTTGCCCTCGACGAGGACGGGCGAGAAGACCTCGGCGCCGACCGGGATGAGCACGCGGAGGAACTGGCTCTGGTTGTTCCTGAGCTTGATCCACGCCTCGCAGCTCATGGTGCCGTCGCGGAGGACGACCTCGTCCAGGTGCTGGTGCTCGATGATCTTCCCGAGCGGCGCCTGGAAGTCGTACTTGATCACGTGGAGCTCGAGCGTCCACGGGTGCTGCACGTAGTGGTAGCCGCGGAACCCGCCGAGCTTGCCGAGCGCCTCGGGGAGCTCGCGCGTCGCGCGCGTCTCGAGGCCGTCCGTCTTGCCCTCGGAGATCACGAGGTTCTCGTGCTTGAGGAGGGCGATGTCACCCGTCTCGCGCGAGTCCTTGCAGTCGAGCGCCTCGACCTCGTGGAGCGTCACGTCGCGCTGCGCGCCCGCGCTCATGTCCGTGAGCTTGATCTCGTAGTGGTAGTGGAGGCGGAACGTGCCTTCACGCTTGCTCTGGAGCTCGATGTCCCAGGTGACCTTGCCGTCCTTGTCCGGCTCGCCGCACTTGCGCTCCTTGATCGTCGCGCCGTCGGCCGTGAGGACGAAGTCCTTGTCGTTGTTGAGCTCCTTAGGCGCGCGGAGCTTCAGGTGGTCGATCCCGGCGAACTCGACCTTGTAGCGGATGTCGCCGTCCACCTTGATCCGGTCGAGGTCCGCGTTCGCGACGATCTCGACCGACGCCGTGACCTTGGGCTCGCGCTTCGAGACGTCCACCGTCGCCGAGGCGCCGGGCTTGCCGTACTTGAAGCCGAAGACGAGCTCCTCGTTCTCCTGCGTCGCGTACGGGAACGAGAGCGAGGGGAGCTCGCCGACCGCGACCGGGATCAGGCCCACGGGCTGCCCGGCCGAGGTGAGCTTGAGATGCTTCTGCGCGCCCATGCCGAGGACGCCCGTCTCCTTGACGACGCCGTCCAAGGCGAGGACCGGGAGGCCGAGCTTCGCCGCGTCCTTGCGGTTGATCGTGCCCGTGAGGCGGAGGACGAACGTGCCGGGCCGCGCCTGGCGCGCGAACTCTACGTCGAGGATCTGGCCGTCCCACTTCTCGGCGGCGGTCGCCGCGCGCGGCACGGCCGACTTGACCGTCGCCTCGTCGCCGCAATCGACGTTCGTGAGGCCGGCCGGCAGCTTCACCTTCACGCCGAAGATGCCGCGCTTCTTGATCTCGTAGACGATCGTCGCGAAGTAGGCGAGCTCGTCGTCCTTCACGGTCGCGAGCGCGAAGACCTTGCCCTCGACCTCGGGCTCGATCTTCGCCGTGTGGAGGTCGAGCTTGTACTCGTTCTTGTTGAAGCGGAAGCCGAGCGGGACGCGATCGCCCTCCTCCTTGCGGAGCTCGCCCGCGAGGGGCCCGGGGATCTCGCTCGGATCGACCTGCGAGAGGCCCGTCACCTTCCCCGCCTCGAGCTTCAAGAACGAGGAGGAGGCGGCGGCGAGGACGCCCGTCTCGCGCTCCACGTCGAGCGTCTTCACGAGCGGGAAGTCGAACTTGGAGAGGTCGTCGCGGCCGCGCTCGAGGCGGAACGAGAGGACCGCCGTCTTCACGCGCTCGTGGAAGGAGACGCGGAGGATGTGCGCGCCCGCGGACTCGTTGACCTCGTGCTCGCGCTTGCCGTCCGCCTGGACGTCGAGGATCTTCCACTCCTTGGGGACCGAGAGCCGGAAGGTGTCCGTCGGCGCCTGCTCGACGTTGTAGCGCGCCTGCACGAAGGCCTTCGCGACCGTCTCCTCGAGGCGGAGAGCGATCCCGAGGTCGGAGAAGACGAGCGGCTTCTCGACGCCAGGAGTGGCCGCCTTCACCTTCGGGTGCCACGTGACCGTGACCGGCGCGTCGCCCGAGCCGAGGTAAGCCTTCACGTGCGTCTTGCCGTCGTTCGTGTCCGTCGTGCGGGCGCCGAGGCTCGGCGTGACCTCGACGCGGAGGCCGGGCTCGGGGAGGTCCACGTCGAACGTCGAGAGCGCCGCGCGGGCGAGGCGGATCTCGAAGCTCCGCTGTCCGGGCCGGTCCTTCTTGATGGGCGCCGTGAACTTGGCGATCACCGAGAGGGGTCCGCCTCCCTGGACGAGGACGGTGTAGCCGCCCTCCTTCGTCGGGCGCACGATCGCTCGCTTGCCGTCGCCGGTCTTCGCCTCCTCGAGCGAGATCTCCGGGCCGAGCCCGAGCGGGATCTCGACCCACTTCTTCTTCTCGAGGACCTCGAAGTCGAAGGTCGCCTCGAACTTCGCGACCGTCTCGTCGGCCGCGCCCGCGTAGCGCGTCGCCACGTGGACGAACGGCGCCGGCGGCGGGGTCTCGAGGCCCTGGACGCCGAGGGGCTGCTTCTTGAGCTCGGCCAGCTGGTCGATGAGCTTCTGGAGCTCCTTCGCCGGCAGGAAGACTCCGCCCTTGTCGTCGAAGATGTCGTCGAGCTTCGAGTAGGGCTTGTAGACCGTGACGGTCCCGTCCTTCTTGTCGTCTTCGGCCCAGGCCGTGAACGCGCCGAGCATGACGAAGGCAGCGAGGCTGCCGAGAGCGAGCTTGTTCATTTCCGTCCTGTCCCCTATAAGCGAAGGCGATGCGTGCGCAGAAACGATCGGGTCTTCGACGTCAAAGACACCAGGCAGGTTCCAGGGAGGCGGAGAAGGTGCGCAAATACCTGCCCCTCCTAGCCTTGGCCGTATCCCTCGCTCTCACATCCGGAGCCCGCGCGGAGGAGCCATCGGAGTCTCACTGCGGGGGCAAGACCGCGAGGCAGTGGGCGAAGGTCGTCGCCGACCACAAGGGGACGAACAAGGCCAAACCGACGCCCGAGGTGACGCGCGCCTTCCTCGCCCTCGAGCGCATCGGCGCGACGGGCGAGGAGGCGATCCCGATCCTCGCGGACATCCTGAAGAGCGCCGCCTACCCGAACACGTCCTACCGCGGCGTCGTCGCCATCCTCGCGGTCCACTCGAGCGACAAGGCGACGGCCGCGCTCGCGGCGGCGGCTCTCTCGCCGATCGAGGGGACGCGCGACGCCGTCCTCGCGCACCATCCCGTCTGGAGCCGCGACCCCGTGCCGCCCGAGCTCGTCGCCGCCGCGGCGAAGCTCCTCTCCGACCCGAAGGACCTCGTCGCCGCCTCGGCCGCTCGCTGCCTCGAGAACGCCGGCCGCTCGGCGAAGCCCGCGCTCCCCGAGCTCAGGAAGGCGCTCTCCCGCGACTTCGCGCGCGAGCACATCGTGAAGACGCTCCTCGCCCTCGGCCAGCCCGCGCTCGTCGCGCTCCCCGACCTCGACGCGGAGATTGCGCGCCTCGAGAGGCTCTCGAAGGACCCGAAGGAGAAGCGGCGGTCCACCGAGCTCGCGATCGAGGCGAGGAAGCTCCGCGACGGCCGCGACAAGCTCGCGGCCGTCGAGAAGCACAAGGACCGTACGCTCGCCGAGTGGCAGAAGGCCCTCGAGTCGAAGGTCCCGGCCGAGAGGATCGAGGTGTTCGCCGCGCTCGACGCGCTCCGGGTCGAGGAGTCCGTCCGCCGCGACGCGGCCGTCAAGCTCCTCGCGGACCAGGAGCGCGACGTGCGGCACGCCGCCTTCAGGGTCATCCGCCGCTACAAGTTCTCGCCGCGCCGCCTCCACCCGCAGGCCGCGAAAGCCATGACGGACTACGTCGGCTCGCTCGCCCTCGACCAGGAGCGAGGCGACGGTCTCCACTGGCAGGAGCTGACGGGTGCCCTCGCCGAGGTCTCCGGGCCCGACTCCGTCCCGGTCCTCATCCGACTGGCGCAGGCGGGCAACGACTGGGGCGTGAACGGTCTCGGGAGGGTCGGCCCGGGCGCCCTCCCCGCGGCCGAGCTCCTCGCCTCGCTCATGGCGGGCGAGAAGAACCGCATGTTGATGCGGCAGTGGGCCGCCGAGGCGTTCGTGAAGCTCGGCCCGCTCGACGCGGCGACGAGCGAGAAGGTCGTCCCGAACCTCCTCGTCGCTCTCCGGATCACGGGTGACGACCACGAGAACCACGCCCGCTTCGTCATCCGCTCGAGCGCCCTCGCGGGCCTCCACGCCTGCGCGGCGCTCCCGGCGGACGTCGAGACGAAGGTCGCGGAGACGATCACCGCCCAGAAGGAGGAGCAGATCGTCTGGAAGCGCGACCTCGTCCAGCTCCTCGCGGAGCGCTTCCCGAAGAAGGCCGTCGAGTTCAAGGAGCTCCTCCTCGGAGTGCGCGAGACTCCGCGCGGCGCGGCTCTCGTGGCCGAGGTCCTCCCCGAGCCGACGGGGCTCACGGTCTGGGTCATGGAGCGCTTGAAGGCGGAGGCGGAGCGGATCGACACGGAGGGGAAGTCGAAGTGCGCTCACAACCCGGACGACATGGCGTGGCTCCTCCGCGCGGCGCGCGCGCTCAAGGCGGGGCCGCCCTTCCAGCTCAGCGCCGAGCGTGCTCTCTGGGCGAACGATGCCTCGACCCGCGACGCGGCCAGGAAGACGCTCGCCGTGCTCCAGGCCAAGTGACGGCGCCAGGTCACTCCAAGGAATCGCGCCCCCGCTCGCCGCGTTCTGGCCTTTGGTCGAGAGCAGGGAACGTGCGATGGCTAGCGAGACGTTCGTCGTCACCGGAGCGACCGGCAACATCGGAGCCGAGCTGACGAGGAAGCTCCTCGCCGCAGGGAAGTCCGTCCGCGCCCTCGCCCGCAACGAGGAGAAGCTCGCCGCTCTCGGCCAGGGAGTGGAGGCGCGCACGGGCTCGCTCGACGATCGCGCCTTCTTGATCGACGCGTTCCGCGGCGCGACGGCCGTCTTCGCCATGATCCCGCCCAACTACGCGACGTCCGATCCGCGCGTCGAGCAGCGCCGCCAGGCCGAGGCCATCGCCGCCGCGGTCCGCGAGTCGAAGGTGAAGCGCGTCGTCGCTCTCAGCAGCGTCGGGGCCGAGCTCCCGGACCGGACGGGGCCGATCGCGGGGCTCAATGTCTTCGAGGAGCTCCTCGACCGGATCCCCGGGGTCAAGGTCGTGCACCTCCGCGCGGCTTACTTCATGGAGAACCACCTCGGGAGCATCGGCCTCATCAAGTCGGCCGGGATCAACGCGGGCATGCTCCACGCCGATCTGCCGATCGCCATGGTGGCGACGCGCGACATCGCGGCGGTCGCCTTCGAGGAGCTCACGACGCCGCGGACCGAGGGACGAGCGGTGAGGTACGTCCTCGGGCCGCGCGATTACACGATGAGCGAGGCGACGCGGATCCTCGGCGCGGCGCTCGGGAAGCCCGACGTGAAGTACGTGGAGTCCTCCGAGGGCGACTTCAAGGCGGCGCTCCTCGGGCATGGGTTCTCGGAGAAGCTCGCGGATCTGTTCGTGGAGATGCTCCGCGCGTTCAACACGGGTCTGATCCGCGTCGAGCAGCGCTCGGCGAAGAACACGACGCCGACGACGCTCGAGGAGTTCGTGAAGGGCGCCTTCTAGCAGAACCGAGTCGAGGGGCGTAGCGGAGCCGCTCGCCCGATGCCGTCGTCGGCGTTCCATTTTTCAACGCCGAAGGCGCCGAGACCGGCCGCGGCGGGGGGCCCCCCGCCAAGTCGCGGGGCGCGCGGGGCGGCGAACCACCGG
>CAZYLP010000061.1:0-17853 GCA_964648345.1 uncultured Planctomycetota bacterium | reverse complement strand
GGGCGGAGCGCGCGCGCGCTCGTGAGCGAGCGCGGGCCGCTCGCGCCCGCGGCCGCTCTCGCGCTCGCGGAGCGCCTCGCGCGCGCCCTGCACCACGCGCACGAGCGAGGAGTCCTGCATCGAGACGTGAAGCCCGAGAACGTCCTCGTGGACGAGGCGGGCGAGCCGTATCTCGTGGACTTCGGCCTCGCGCGCCAGGAAGCGGGCGGCGGCAGCCTCACGCGCTCGGGCGCCCTCGTCGGGACGCCGGCCTACCTCTCGCCCGAGCAAGCGCGCGGCGACAACGCGCACGTCGATCGCCGCTCCGACGTCTGGGCGCTCGGTGCGACGCTCCACGAGCTGCTCACCGGCCTCCCGCCGTTCGCGTGCGACAACTTGATGGACCTCCTCCGCGCGATCTCGGAGGACGAGCCGCGCGGGCTCGACGGCCTGACCGGCCCCGATGGCGCGCGCGCGCGCGAGGTCTGTCTCTGGGCGTTGAGCAAGGATCCGGCGCGGCGTCCGCAGACGGCCCTGGAGCTCGCGGAGGGGTGCCGCCGCGGTCGCGCATCGAGCGGCCGCCGGCCGCTCCTCGCGGTCTCGCTCCTCGCCGTCGCGGCCGTCCTTGTCGTCGCGGCCGTGCTCCGCGCCGTGAAGCCGAGGCCTGGCGAGCCGCCGCAGGCTCCGCCGGTCTCGACGACCGGCGACGGCGCCACGACTCCGACCGTCGAGGCCGCGAAGGACCCCGCCTGGTACCTCGCGCTCTCCGCCACGGAGCGGCCGGCGAAGCCGCTCCCCGCGGGCCTCGTCTTCGGCGCGGAGCCGCGGACGTACAGGAACGAGCGCGACGGGACCGTGCTCCTCTACGTACCCGCGGGCACGTTCGTCATGGGCTCGAACGACCCCGACCTGACCGGCGCGAGTCCGGCGCACGACGTCCATCTCCGCGCGTACTTCATCGCGGAGCGCGAGGCGACGAACGAGCAGTTCGAGAAGTTCGTCGCCGCGACGAGCCACGAGACGGTCGCGGAGACCGGAGGCGGCGGCTTCGACCGCGAGCGGTTCATCACGGGCGTGGAGCAGCTCGCGGGCGCGACGTGGCGTCTCCCCGAGGGGCCCGGCCGCCGCGGCATCGAGCCCAGGCACCCCGTCGTGCAGCTGGGGTGGCCCGACGCCGCGGCCTACGCCGCGGGGGCCGGGCTCCGTCTCCCTACCGAGGCCGAGTGGGAGCGCGCCGCGCTCGGCGGCACGGCCGCGAAGCGCGCCCGGCGCTTCCCGTGGGGCGACGTGCGCCCCGGGGAGTCGCCGGAGAAGCTCGCGAACGTCTTCGACGGCGCGCGCGCGCGCGTCTTCCGGCCGAAGGGCGACGCGTCGGTGATCGGCTACGAGGACGGCTTCGCCTCGACGGCGCCCGTCGGGTCCTTCCCGCGCGGCGCGTCGCCCGTGGGCGCGCTCGACATGATCGGCAACGTGAACGAGTGGTGCCTGGACGGCTGGGACGCGAGCTTCTACCAGCACTCGCCGCTCGAGGACCCGCTCGCCCCCGCGGCCCTGTCGCCGACTGCGAAGCACGTCTTCCGCGGCGGGAGCTTCGCGAGTAAGCCCGGCGACAGGAACCTCGAAGGCGCGTTCCGCGACAGTTCGGGGCGGCCGTTCCTCGACCGCGGCTTCCGTCTCGCGAGGGACGCCCGTTGAGCAAGGAGTCGTCGCTCAGCGCGTGCGCATGCCCGAGATCTGCGTCCACTGCTTGGCGCGGAAGTCGGCCTGGCTCTGCTGGAACTTCCAGTCGGTCGTCGCCCCCGGCGCGTAGCCTGTGCTCGACGAGTGTCCGCTCGTGTTGTAGCTCCGCGTCTCGCAGTAGCCGGAGTAGCGAGCCCGGTCGGCCGCCGCGCGCTCCTCCTCCACGGCCCGCTTCGCCGCCGCCGCCATCGCGTTGCCGCGCTCGGTGAGACGGGCGAGCCCCTTCGAGCCGTCGTGCTTCGAGGCGCGCGGCTGGAGCCGCGCTCGCTCGGAGGGCGCGAGGCCCGCCAGGGCGCGGTCGAGGCGCGCCATCCGGGCCTTGGCGAGCGCGATGCGCGCGTTCGTCTGGGCCGGGTTGAGCTTCGAGATGTCCGCCGTTTCTTCGGCCTCGTTCGCCGCGAGGATGAAGTGGACCTCGGCGACTTCGAGCCGGGCGCCGGCGCCGTTCTCGAGCCTGTCGCGGATCGCGGGCTCGAGCAGGTGCTGGACGATCGCGAGGTGCGCCGCCGCGTCGCTCGTCGCGCCCGCTCGCTCGAGCGTCCACTCCCAGCGGTAAGCCCAGAGACGGAGCTCCTGGTCGTTCGAGCGCCCGAGGTTGTTGAGGCGGCTCTCGTCCGTCCAGCCGGGCGTCTTGATGGCGATGAGGCGCGCGCACACCGCGGTCGCCGACTTGAAGTCGCCCTTCGCGACGAAGCCCTTGAAGCGGTCGGAGGCATCCTTCTCGAACTTGTGGTCGTCCTTCAACTGGAGGAAGCTGTCTTCCACGACCTTCTTCCTCATGGCGAGAGCCTTCTCGGCCTCGTCGTCCTCGAAGTGCGTGCGGCGCGCGCCGTGCGGGTCCTGGAAGGTCTCTCCGCCGAAGAGGCTCTCGCCCTTGCGACCGATGCAGAGCCAGCGGTCCTTCTCGACCATGCCGGCGTAGGAGTCGAGCCAGGCGACCTTGACCGTGGTGACCCTCACGTCGATCTTCTTGTACTCCGTCTCGAGGTACGCGGCCGCGAATCGCTGCCACTTCCCGGGGTCCACCTTGATCTGGGAGTCCGTCACGGCGAGCCAGGTCGGAGGGACGATCGTGCTCCAGTCGAGGCCGTGGAGCGACCAGCGCGCGCCTTCGGGCGTGTGCTCGCGGATGAACCAGCCGCCCACGTCGCGGTCCTGGACGACCCCGGGGACGTCGGCCGTCGAGCCGCGCGTGACGTACATCGGCTTCACGACCATGGGTTCGCCGAGCCAGGGGAGCGGCCGGAGCGAGTCCGGGTCGAGCATCCACCACGCCCCGGGCTCGTCGGGAGCGGGCAAGAGGATGATCGTGTAGCCGCTCGGCAGGACGTGCGACTTCGACGTCTGGTTCACCATCACCGGTCCGCTCGCGGGGATGTCGAGCTCGAGCTCGTAGGGGAGGAGGGGCCGGAGGTCCATGTCCACGAAGCGGACCTTCGTCTTCGAGCGCAGCTCGAGGTACGGCCGTGACGCCTTGTCCGCGAAGTGGAGAACCCTCGGCTCGACGTGCTCGACGCCGTTCACGCGCGCGACCTCGCCGGAGGCGAGGTCGTGGAGGACGAGCGCCCCGGGCCCGGTCCGGCTGACGGCGCAGATGAGGAGCCGCTTCGACTGGGGCGTCCGTGGGCCGACCGTCGTCGCATCGAGGAGCCCCGGGCTCCCCGGGTACGGTCCGCCGTACGGTTCGAGCGTCGAGGCCCGGCGGAGCCAGTACTCGCCGTCCTTCACGAACGAGATGAGGTCCGGGGCGTGGAGCACGATGTCGCCCACCCCGTCCGCGCGAGCGACCTCTCCCTTGCCTGGCTCGTGGAGCACGACCGACCCCGTCCGCGACCGGTCCACCGCGCGGATGAGGAGCCGCTTCGTGCTCGCGGTCACGGGGCCGCAGGTCGCGGCATCGAAGACATCGGGGGGGCCCGGGTACGGTCCCGCGAACTTCTCGAGCGTCGCGAGCTCGTGGATCCAGTAGGCGTGATCCTTCTCGAAGGAGACGAGTCGCGGGGGGTGGTGCCTGACATCGGCCACCTCGTTGATCCGAGTGGCGACCACGCTCTTGCCGACGTCGAGGAGCAGGACCGAGCCCGATCCTCCCGCCGCGACGGACTCGACGAAGACTCGCTTCGCTCCCTCGAGCGGAGGTTTGCCGGTCGCGACGTCGATCGCTGCCGGCCTCGCGTGGAGGACGCTCACGGGCTCGAGGTCGTTCGTCCGGTAGATCAACCACTTGCCGAGCTGCTTGCACGCCACGTAGCCCGGGGCCGGGTTCCCGAGCGCCGTCTCCTCGACGCAATAGACGCTGCTCCCCGCCCGCTTGAAGCCCGGCCCGAGGATCTCGAGGGTGTCGCCGGACTTGACGAGGATCCTGCCGTCGCAGGGCTTGTGGAAGAACCGCGCGTCGGGGCGTTCGGCGGTCATGTGCCCCTCGAAGTCGTACTCTCTCAGGATGGTGCCCTTGCCGTACTTCTTCACGACGTCGCCCTCGAGCACGAAGCGCCTGTTCGTGGAGTCGTGAGTCACGACGTGGTCGCATCCCGTGTCGACCTCGGAGCCGTCGCTCGGCCGGTAGACGCGGATCCTCGCCTCGGCCTCGAGTAGAGACCCGTACGTCGCCTGGACGAGCCTCCGGACGAGGAAGAGGTCCGGGCCGACGGCGCCGGCGATCTCGGCGTAGAGACCCGGTGCGACGAGAGTGGTCTTGCCGGGAGTCTCGACTCCTTCGCAGTACCTCGTGAGGTCGGCGGGCTTCCCCTTCGCTCCCGGCCGGAGCTCGGCCTTGCGGGTGACCTCGGTCATCGTCTTCACGAGCGGTTCGCCGTTCCACGCGGTGAGCGGGACGCGGTAGCCGACCTCGGCGTGGCGACAACCGGCGGCGGCGAGCACCGCGATGACGGCGAGCAGCGAGCGCTCGATGAGCAAGGGTCACCTCGAGTGGTGGAAGATACCCGATGCCCGTGGCAGGCCGGACGCGATCGTAGACTGGGTGTGCGGAGGGTCGGGTCATGGCGCGAGGAGTCGTCGCGGGGGTCGTGCTCGGGCTCCTCGCGGCCGGGTGCTGCTCGTCGCCGCCCGGGCCGCCCGACTGGCAGAAGCTCGGGCCCGTGATCGACGTCCACTGCCACGTGTTCAACGGCCGCGACCTCCCGATCGCCGAGTGGCTGAACCACGTCCACGGCGTGCCGCCCGTCCTCGCGGGCTTCGTCGAGCACCTCGTGGACTCGATCTCCGAGGAGCCGCCGCCGCGTCACCGCCGCGCGCTCAACCCGGAGCTGCTCGTCGCCGCGAACATCCTCCGCACCGCGCTCGAGGACCGAGCCAAGCTCACGCCCGAGGCGCGGCTCCTCATCGATCAGGTCTTCCGCTCCCTCGTCGAGTCGGACGTCGCGCGCGACGCGCTCGAGTCGCTCGTCTCCACGAGCGACATGAAGGGGATCTCGATCACGACGGGCGTCGGCGACTTCGCGGACTGGGCGCTGCTGCTGGCGTCGCGGCGCGCGTCCGTGCCGGCGAGGCTCGTGGACACGTACGAGCACACGTCGCTCTTCACGCCCTCGATCATCGACATGAGCTACTGGTTCGGGGACGACCCGCAGGGGATCGTGCCCTGGTCGATCCCCGAGCAGCGGCTGCTCATGGATCAGCTCATCGAGAAGCACAAGGGGCGCGTGCTCCCGTTCCTCGCGTTCGACCCGGAGCGCGAGCGGCTCCTCCGCGTGCCCGGAGTGCGGAAGGCCGTGGACCTCGAGAACGAGCTGAAGGCGGCCGCGAACGACGGCTACCTCGGCGTGAAGCTCTATCCGCCGTTCGGTTATCGCCCGATCGGGAACGCGCAGATCGACGCGGGCCACAGGTGCGGGGCTCCGCGCACGCCCGCTCAGCGCGGCGCGTACGACGCGATCTTGATGGACCTGTTCCGTGCCTGCGTGAAGCTCGACCTTGCGGTCCAGGCTCACTGCGAGAACCCCGGCGCCGGCGCCAAGAAGTGCGGCGAGCACGCGGACCCGGCTCACTGGGAGCGGCTCCTCGCCGATCCGGCCTTGAAGGACCTGCGACTCGACCTCATGCACATGGGAGGCGACGCCGAGCTCGCGAAGCCGAACTATCAGCAGAGCTGGGCGGGCACGGTCGTCCGCCTCATGGAGCGGCGCGATCGCCGCGTCTACGCCGACGTGGGCGCTCACGAGGTTCCGAACAATGCGGACCTGAGGAAGAAGTTCCTGAGGACGATCGGAGGTCTCCCTCTCGCGCGCGAGCGCGTCATGTTCGGGACCGACTGGCACCTGATCGTGCGCCACGCGGACAGCGAGGAGTTCGCGAACCGCTACCTCGGCGCCTGGGAGGACGCCTTCCCCGCGGCCGAGCTCCAGCGCTTCGCACACGGAGCGGCGTACGAGTACCTCGGCCTCGACGCGACGAGCGGGAACGGGAGGCGCGTGCGCGCGCTCATCGCCCGGAAGGGGTGGCCCACGCCGGACTGGCTGCGGTAATCTCCTGGACCGCAGGGGGAGACCGAACCGTGATCCGTGAAGTGTCGGGCGACATCTTGCTGAGCGGCGCCGACATCATCGCCCATGGCGTCGCGCCGGCCGATCAGCTCTCGACCGGGCTCGGAGCCGGCATGAGCGCGACCTTCCCGGGGCTGAAGGAGGCCTTCCTCGAGTACTGCAAGGCCCTGCACCCGATGCCGGGTGACGCCTGGACGTGGGGCGGCTCCGGGAAGAAGGGGCCGGTCAAGGTCGTGTGCCTGTTCACGCAGCAGCAGGCGCTGACCAAGGGCGGCAAGCCCGGGCCGGCGAGGATCGACGCCGTGAAGCACGCGCTCACGAACTTGAAGAAGGCGATCAAGAAGACGAAGGCGAGGACCGTGGCGATCCCGAGGATCGCGACCGGCGAGGGCGGGCTCTCGTGGGCCGAGGTGAAGCCGGTGATCGCGGAGCAGCTGGCGGATGTCGAGATCCCCGTGTTCCTCTACTCCGACTATCAGCGCGGGGTCCCGGCGGCGGAGTAGTGAGTCAACGCAGCTGAGCCGCGATCTCGTCGCGCCGCCTTCGCGCGGCGTTCGCTTGATCGTCGGGCAGCCCGAGCTGGAGCGCCCGGTCGAGGTCCGCGAGCGCTTCCCTGAGGTCGCCTTTCGTCGCGAGCGCGCCCGCACGGTCGGCGTAGCAACGGCCCTCCTGGGGCGTGAGCGCGATTCGCTTCGTGAAGGCCGTGACGGCCGCGTCGAGCTCTCCGCGAGCGAGGCGCGCGCGGCCGAGGTTGCGCCAGGCCTCCTTGCTCTCGGTGTTGATCCTGAGCCCGCGCTCGAGGTCCGAGATCGCGGCCTCGAGCTCGCCGAGCTCGAAGTGCGCCCAGCCGCTCCACACCCAGGCGTTGTAGGACTTCGGGTCCAGCTCGAGCGAGTGCGTCGCCGCGTCGAGCGCGGGCTTCCACTGATCGAGGTAGCAGTGAGCGGCCGCCACGTTCGCCCAGTTCATGGCGTTCTTCGGATCGAGCTCGGTCGCGCGCTCGAAGTCGGCGAGCGCGTCCTTCACGCGGCCGAGGTGCATGAAGTGGAGCCCGCGCTGGTTGATCAGGTTCCCCCGCTTCGGGTCGAGCTCGATCGCGCGCGTCACGTGCCTCACCGCCTCCTCGCGCCGGTTGGCCACCCAGCACGCGGCGGCGAGCTCGCCCGCGAATAGAGCAGAATTCGGCGACAGGGCGCAGGCGCTCGTCAGGTCGGCGATCGCTCCCTCGAGGTCCTGCGTGCGCTGGCGGAGGAGCCCGCGGGACCGGAGGTCCATGGCGCTCGGGGAGATCTCGATCACCTTCCCGTAGTCCGCGATCGCGTCGGCGTAGCTGCCCTTCTGCGCTCGGCACCGCGCGCGCGTGGACCAGTACTCGGGGTTCCACCGTGCGAGCTCGATCGCGCGCGTCGCGTCGGCGATCGCGCCGTCGTCGTCGCGGAGGATGAATCTCGCCCACGCGCGCGCGCCCCAGGAGTAGTGCTCGAGGGGGTCGAGCTCGATCGCACGCGTCGCGTCCTTGATCGCGAGCTCGAGCTCGCCCCGCGCCGTGTGGATCGTGGCGCGGCCGCCCCAGGCGGAAGCGAGGCGCGGGTCGAGCTCGACGGCCTTGTCGATCGCCGCGAGCGCCGTGTCCTTCTCGCCCAGCTGGTGGCGCGCGAGCGCGAGGGTGCGCCAGGCGTAGGCGAAGCTAGGGTCGAGCTCGATCGCCTTCGTCGCATCCACGACCGCGAGCTTCGGCTCCTTCCTGGCGAGTCTCACGACCGCCCGCTGCGTCCACGCGGCCGCGAGCGCCGGCTCGCGCCGGATCGCCTCGTCGAGGTCGGCGAGGCCTCCGTCGTGGTCGCCTCTCAGCCGCCGCGCGCGGCCGCGGGCCGTCCACGTGATCGCGAGCGTCGGGTCGAGGCGGAACGCTTCGTCGGCTTGCTCGCGGGCTGCTCCGTGCGTGTCGGGGGTCTCGAGCGCCTCCTTCGCGAGGCGCACGGCGCGCTCGCTGTCCCGCGGGTCGACCCCGCTCTTCGGTCGTGACTTCACGCGACTCCACGCGAAGACTCCTCCGCCGGCGAGAGCGACGAGCACGAGCGAGAAGAGCCCGATCGCGAGCGGCCGCTTCGAGCGCGTCGTTCGGGGTGTCGCGCGGAGCGCCGCGGCGAGCGCCGCACCATCCGCGAAGCGCTCCCCGGCATCGAGGGCGAGGCACCGCGAGACGGCCTCCGCGATCCAGGGAGGTGCCGCGCCGGGCTCGAGCCTCGGGCGCTCCTCGTTGCGGACCGCCGCGAGGAGCTCGACGATGCTCTCGCCGACGAACGGCGGCTGGCCGGCGATGCACTCGTGGAGGATCGCTCCGAGCGCGAAGACGTCGGCGGGCGGCCCGCACGAGCGCGCGTCCATGACCTGCTCGGGCGCCATGTAGCCGGGCGTGCCGCGGAACGTGCCCGAGCGCGAGAGCGAGACCGACGCGCTCGCGCCGGGAGCGTCGCGGAGGAAGTGCTTCGCGAGGCCGAGGTCGGCGATGAGCGGCCTGGCGTCGTCGCCCGTGCCGTCGAAGAGGACGTTCTCCGGCTTCAGGTCGCGGTGGACGACGCCGCGCTCGTGCGCGCGGCCCATGGCCTCGGCGAGCGTCGCGACGAGGCGCGTCCCGGCTTCGCCTCCGAGCGGACCGGCGGCGAGACGATCGCGGAGAGTGCCGCCGGCGAGGAGAGGCATCGCGAACCACGGGCCCTCGGGGCTCTCGCCCGAGGCGAGGAGCGGGACGAACCCCGACTCCGCGGAGAGGAGCTCCTGGAGCCGCTCCTCGCGGGCGAAGCGGTCGCGGGCCTGCTTCGCGTCGGGGCGGTGGAGGAGCTTGAGCGCGACGTCGACGCCGCGCTCATCGCGGGCGTGGAGCACGACGCCCATCGCGCCCTGGCCGAGCTTGGCGACGACCTCGTACGGGCCGTACTTCACGCCCTCGCTTCTAGGGCGTCGATCGCCCGGACGCAATCCCCGCCAAAATAGTATTCGATCTCGTCGCGGACTCCTCGATAGATCGTCGGGCCCTCGCCCTGGCAGATCAGGCTCTTCTCCTTGATCTCCGTCATGGCGTGGAGAAGCCCACCGTCGAACGTGAGCGGGAAGATCGTGCAGATCATGGGCTTCAGGTCGTGGTAGTCGATCTTGCGGTCGAGGCAGTAAGTGTGGATCCCGCACCCGCGGGCCGTGCGGTTCCGGAAGACGCACGCACCGTCGGCGATCCGGGGCCGCGTGAAGCGGCCGCCGGGGAACTCGGCGTCCGTGGAGAAGTCGTCCGCGAACCAGCGTGCCTCGGGGATCCCGGAGTACTTCGTGAAGTCGGCCGCGACGGCGCGGAGGCGCGCGACGTTCTCCACGTCCACGTCCGCGCCCCAGGAGCAGCACTTGTCGTGGCAGAAGCTGCACTCCATGCAGTGAGTGAAGTAGCGGTACTCGAAGATCTCGGTGTCGAGACGATCGATCGCGGGAGTGCCGTGGCGAGAGACGAACTTCCGGGGCAACGGGACGATCATGCGGGGATCTTACTTCGCCCCTCTGACGGAGCTCGCGGGTGAGGGCGTGGCGTCGCCGCCGCTGACAGAATCCCTCCGATGTCGATCTCGCTCCTCTGCCCGCACTGCTCTCACTCGCTCGAAGTCGCCGACGAGCTCTCGGGCCGCCGTGGCCCGTGTCCGCGGTGCCGTCGCGAGATCGTGATCCCCGTCGCCGACCCGTCGCGCGTCTTCGGTCCGTTCGTCCTCCTCGAGGAGATCGGCCGCGGCGGCATGGGCGTCGTGCACAAGGCCTGGCACCAGGGCCGGCGTCAGTACGTCGCGCTCAAGCTGCTCCTCCCGCGCGACGACTCGGACGAGAGCGGGATCCGCCGCTTCCGCCGCGAGGCCGACGCCGTCGCCCGCCTCCGCCACCGGCACATCGTCGGGGTCCTCGAAGTGGGCGAGGTCCACGGGCGGCACTTCCTCGCGATGGACTTCGTGAAGGGAGCGCCGCTCGACAAGCGGCTCCTCGGCGACGGCAGGCTCTCGATCGACGCCGCGATCGCCGTCGTGAGGGACGCCGCGCGCGGCGTCCAGCACGCGCACGAGCAGGGCGTGATCCACCGCGACCTGAAGCCGCAGAACATCTTCGTGGACGACGCGGGTAACGCCCTGGTCCTGGACTTCGGGCTCGCGCGGATCCGCGACGTGAAGGGGAGCACGAGGTCGGGCGCGACCAAGGGCACGCCCGCCTACATGCCGCCCGAGCAGATGGGGGGCGCCGAGGCTCCGAGCGACGAGCGGAGCGACGTCTACTCGCTCGGCGCGACGCTCTACCAGGTGCTCGCGGGGCGGGCGCCGTTCGTGGGCGGCACCGAGTACGCGATCATGGTCGCCGTCCTCGGCGAGGAGCCGGTCCCGCCGAGCCGCTTCAACGCGCTGGCGCGCGGCGACCTCGACACGATCTGCCTCAAGTGCCTCGAGAAGGACCCCGCCGCCCGTTACCAGACGGCGGGCGAGCTCGCGGACGAGCTCGACCGCTGGCTCACGGGCGAGCCGATCGTCGCGCGACCGCCCGGCGCGCTCGCGCGGCTCGGCCGGCGTGTCCGCCGGAAGAAGGTCGCGGCCGTGCTCGGCGCGCTCGTCCTCGTCACGGGCGGCCTCGCGATCGGAGGAGTCCTCCGCGCGAAGAGCGCGGACGAGGAGAAGCAGGGCGGCGCGGATCCGCCAGCGAAGACCGTCGCGGAGCGGCGCGCGCGCACGGAGAAGATCTTCCAGGAGGCGCGGAGCGGCGCCTTCGCCGGCGACCCCGAAGGCTTGAAGAAGGCGATCGCCGAGATCGCGTCCCATCGTGAAGCCGAGACGGTGGACCTCCTCGTCGCCGCGCTCGGAGGGACGAGCGACGTCCTCGCCGACGTGCTCCGGGGAGCGTTCCTCGAGTCCGGGAAGACGGGCGCTCCGATCGTGGGGCTCGACGAGGCGGTCCGCTCCCTGGATCGGTTGCCGCAGCGCACCGACCCGCCCGCCGCGGAGCCGGTCGCCCGTGCGCTGGCGCGCCTCTTGGACCAGGAAGCACGCCGGGCCGAGCCCGGGCTCAACGCGATGGACATGGTCCGCCGGCGGATCGCGACCGCGCAGGAGAAGCGCATCGAGACGGGCGGGATCGCGCTCGCGAAGCTCGTCACCGAGGCGCTCGGCGAGCTCGCGGGCGTGGGCGACGCGGCGAAGACGCGCGCGGCGCTCGAGCGGTACCTGCTACTCGAGCAGGACGAGGTGCGAGCGGCGCCCGCGGGGAGGGCGCTCGCGCTCCTCGGCGCCGAGGAGAGGAGCGCCGCGATCGCGAGCGCGCGGTCGCGCTTCGGCCACTCGGGGCCGTTCTGGAGCCGGACCTCGCCTCTCCTCGCGAAGGGGACCGGCAAGAGCGACGAGGCCCCGGAGCTCGTCGCGAAGGCGCACGAGGCGCTCGAGCGCGGGGACGAGGTCGCCGCGCGCCGGGATCTCGACCGCGCGCTCCAGCTCGAGCCGAACAACGTCGCGGCGCTCGTCCTCCGCGCCGATCTCCTGGCGACGGGGGGCGAGCTCGACGCCGCCGCGAGCGACGCCGAGCGCGCGGTCGGTCTCGACGGCCGGAGCTCGAGGGCGTTCCAGGTCCGCGCGAAGGTGCGCCTCGCGCGGCAGCTCATCACGACCGCGCTCGACGACGCGAACCGAGCCGTGGACCTCGACCCGGCGGACGCGGAGTCCTGGTTCACGCGCGGCCGCATCCGCGCTCTCGCCGGCGACGCGCGGGGGGCGCTCGACGACTTCACGGCGGCCTGCGAGCGCGCGCCCTCCGCGAAGACCTTCGAGGCGAGAGGCCAGGCGCGACGGGTCCTCGGCGCGATCGACGAGGCTCACGAGGACTTCATGGCCGCGCTTGAGCGCGACCCGAAGCGCGTCGAGGCGCTCGTCGGCCGCGCGCTCGTGAAGGTCGCGCGGAACGACATCGACGGCGCCGAGGCGGACCTCGGCGCGGCCGCCGCCGTGGCCCCGGGCTTCGTCGACGCGTGGGCGAACCGCGCCTTCGTGCGGCAGGTGAAGGGGGACGTCGAGGGGGCCCTCTCGGACCTCGCGAAGTCACTCGAGCTCGCGCCGAAGAACGCTCTCCTCTGGACCAGCCGGGCCGACATGAGGCTCGAGAAGGGCGACCTCGAGGGAGCGATCGCCGACGCGACGCAGGCGCTCGCGTTCCGCCCGAGCTACGGCGAGGCCTGGGCGGTGAGGGGGGACGCGCTCAGCCGCAGCGGGAAGAGCGTCGAGGGGCTCGCCGACTGCGAGAAGGGCGTCGTATCCGAGCCGAGCAACGTCTTCTGCTACGAGCACCGCGCGCAGGTCCGGGCGCGGGCCGGCGACACGAAGGGGGCGTTCGCCGACTACGCGCGGCTGCTCGAGATCGATGCGCGCCACTCGTCGGCTTACAGGCTGCGCGGGGAGCTCCACGAGAAGCTCGGCGACGCGAAGAGCGCCGTGGCGGACTACAGGCAGTTCCTCTCGCTCGCGCCGAGGAGCCCGCACGCGAAGAAGGTGAAGGCGGCGCTCGCGGAGCTCGACCGGCCCAGGTGAGTCGGGGCGTCACGGGCTCAGATGCTCGTGAACGATCCTCCAGCCCGCCGGGTCCCGCCTGAAGCACGAGGTCCCGCGGCCGCCGCCTTCGCGGCGCTCCCCGTTCACGAGTCCTTCCCAGCGGAAGTTGTAGATGCAAACGGCCACGGCCTCGGACTCCGCGATCCAGCGGACGTTCGAGATCGTGTAGACCTCCTCCTTGATCGCGCCCCACGTCTTCTCGAAGGCGCGCCGGGCCTCCTCGATCCCCGAGTGGCTCCCGCTCGAGAACCAGAACGTCGCGTCGCGGGCGATGAGCGGGACGAGCCGGTCGAAGTCGTGGGCGTTGATCTCGCGCCCGTAGGTCTCGAACGTCTCGCGCGCCGAGGTCACGACTGCTGGTTCGGCTGCGGCGGCTGGTGCACGTCGAACGTCCTGTCCGTGATGTGCTGGCCCGCCATGATCAGCCGGAACGCGTACTTGCCGTACTCGGGGAGGACGACTCCCTGGATGTTGAAGCAGAACTCGAGCCCGAGGAGGCGGTCGGGAGCGGTGACCTCGCCCGGGATGCTGATGATGACCTTCTCCTCCATCCCGAGGTGGACGAGCTGGAGCTCCGTCCGGTAGGTCCCCGCGGCGCCGCTGAGCGCGAAGTAGATGGAGAGGTTCGGGTGGTGCGCGGGGACCTTCTGGGCGAAGAGCCGGTTCCAGGTCCCGGCGAGGACCCACTTGCGAGTCTGGACGTCCTGGAAGGCTTGATCGCAGAGCACGGCCGCGACGAGGGACGGGGTCGGGGGCATTGAGGCATCCTACTCCCAAGCGAGACGACATGGGGGCGACTCCATGCGCTGCACGCCGCGGAGCTCGCCGCCGAGTAACTTGGTGAGCGCGACGCTACCCCGATCGACTCACGGGCACGTCGCGCGGAGGCGGAGGCGGTGACGGTGCCGATCAAGGTCTGCGTCGCAGGCATCACCGGCTGGACCGGGAGCGCCGTCGCCAAGGCGCTCCTCGCGTCGAGTGAGCTCGAGCTCGTGGCCGGGATCTCCCGCTCGGCTCCGGGCAAGGACCTCGGAGTCCCCGTCTCGTCGGACCTCGCCACGGCCTTGAAGGCGCGACCGGACGTCCTCGTCGACTACACGACACCCGACTCCGTGAAGGCGCGCACTCTTCACGCACTCGAGGCAGGTTGTCGAGTCGTGATCGGCACCTCGGGCCTCTCCGCCGCCGATTACTCCGAGATCGACCGCCTCGCCGTCTCGCGGAAGCTGGGCGTGATCGCCGCCGGCAACTTCTCGATCACGGCCGCTCTCGCGAAGCGCTTCGCGCTCCTCGCGGCCGAGCATCTCCCTTCCTGGGAGATCATCGACTACGCCCACGCCGGCAAGTCCGACGCTCCGAGCGGCACGACCCGCGAGCTCGCCGAGGAGCTCGCGCACATCCGCCGCTGCCGCGTCGAGCGCCCGATCGAGACGACCCAGGGCCTCCGCGAAGCGCGCGGAGCGAGCGTCGAGAGCACCCAGGTCCACTCCGTGCGGCTCCCGAGCTACACGATCGCGTTCGAGACGATCTTCGGTCTCCCGGACGAGCGGCTCACGATCCGGCACGACTCGGGGGCCGGCGCGGAGCCGTACGTCGGCGGCACTCTCCTCGCGATCCGGAGAGTCATGACGACGACCGGCCTCGTGCGCGGGCTCGACCGGCTGCTCTTTGGTTGACCGGCGGTCGTCGATGCCGTGACCGTGATCGCGCACGGACAGCCGCAAGTGACGGCCGGGCAACGCCCTCCCTGCGCGACTCGAGCAACGTCTCAGCGCCCTCTCACCGAAACGCCGCGCTCCCCGTCCGATTCGTCGCGGCATTCGCCGCGCACTCCCTCTCCGCGGCTTCTTGAAAGAGGGAGAGACCATGAGGAACTCGACGATCCACGCGGCGCTCGCCGCGCTTCTCTGCACGCTCACCGTCACGGCTCCGGTGCGAGCCCAGGACGACGAGCTCGACCTCGCCGCGGGACCGACGGGGGCGAACGAGCCCACGGAGGACGAGAAGAAAGACATCGAGAAGCGGCGCGTGAAGACGGTCCGCCCGAACAAGGTCGCGATCGACCGCGCCAACGGAGAGCGCCGCGCGAAGGGGGAAGCTCCCCTCGACGAGTCGCTCGCGGCGTCCGACGACGACGAGCTCGTGCCGGCCGCGGCGGACTCGATCGAGCCGACGGAGACGCTCGTCGGAGCGACGCCGAGACACGTGGACAACAGCAAGCACGCCGCCTTCCCGCCGATCGGCAACCAGGGGAGCCTCGGCTCGTGCACGTGCTGGGCGACCACTTACTACCAGTACAGCTACGAGACCGCGTTCGCGCGCGGGACGAACAACGACACGCAGGCGAGCGGCACCGTCTTCTCGCCCAAATGGACCTACAACATGATCAACGGCGGCGCGAACAACGGCTCGGGCTGGGGTAGCGCCTACAACGTCCTCACGAAGCACGGAGCGGCGACGCTCGCTCAGTTCCCCTATGACTCCAACTTCCGCGCGTGGGACCTGAACCCGGCTCACTGGCAGCGAGCGATCTCTTACCGCGCGACGGGCTGGCAGACGCTCGCGGGCATGAACACGGCGACGGGCCAGGCCGCGCTCAAGCAGGTGCTCGCGAACGGGCACATCGTCACCTTCGCGACCTACATCCGCTCGTGGAAGATGCGGAGCGTCGCGAACGACCGGAGCACGACCGCGGACGACGCGTTCGTCGGCCAGAAAGCCTGCTCGTGGGTGGCGGGCTCCGAGGGCGGCCACATGATGACGATCGTCGGCTACGACGACACGCTCTGGGTGGACGTGAACGGCAACGGCCGCGTGGACTCGGGCGAGAAGGGCTGCTTCAAGGTCGCGAACTCGTGGGGCTCGGGCTGGGGCAACCGAGGCTTCGTGTGGGTCGCGTACGACGCCTTCAACACGACCTCGCGCGTCGCGGGCGGACCGGGCACGGGCCGCGTGCAGGCGGCGTGGGGCGGATACGTCTTCACGCTCGGCGCTCGCGCCTCGTACCGGCCGAAGCTCCTCGCGAAGTTCACGGTCAACCAGCTCAGGCGGAAGCAGCTCTCGATCAAGCTCGGCGCCTCACCGCTCACCGCGAACGCGCCGACGACGACGTGGACCGCGGGCGCGATCTCGAACCAGGGCGGCAACTACGCGTTCAACGGCACGACGACGGCCGTGGACGGGACGTTCTTCTTCGACCTCACCGATCTCATCCCGAGCGGGACCGCGTGGCAGCGCTACTACATCATCATGACGGACTCGACGGCGGGGGACGCCTCGACGATCAAGGCGTTCTCGCTGGTCGACCCTTCGCGCGGCACGACGGTCCCGCTCGCGGGAGGACTCCCGGCCCGCGCGGACGCGTCGACCAGGACCGAGCTCCTTGCATACGACGTCGCGAACGGAGATTCGGCTCCTCCCGTCGCGGTGATCAAGGCGACTCTGACGCCGGGGCCGACGGGCACGACGGTCCTCTTCGACGGGACCGGGTCGCGCGACCCGAACGGGACGATCGTCTCGTGGACGTGGACGTTCGGGGACGACTCGCCGGCCCAGACCGGAGCGACCGTCACGCACGTCTACACGAGGGCCGGCACCTACACCGCGACGCTCACCGTGAAGGACGGCCTCGGGAGCACGGCGGTCGCGACGTGGCCGGTGACGGTGACGGACACGACTCCTCCCACGGCGCCCTTGAACCTCGTCGCGACGGTGCGGCAGGAGACGCCCACGGCGAAGCCACACGGCAAGCGCCCGCAGGCGGCGGCGACGGCCTCGGTGGACCTCGCGTGGACGGCCTCGACGGACGACTCGGGCTCGATCACCTACACGATCTACCGGGACGGGGCGGTGCTCGGGAGCACGAGCGCGACGACCTTCCGCGACGCCAGCGTCACGGCGGGGACGAGCGTGAGCTACTACATCGTCGCGACGGACCCCGCGAAGAACGAGTCGGCGCGGAGCAACACGGCGACCGTCACTCCGTGAAGCTCGGCGCTCGCCCGGAGCTCACCGCTTGAAGGTGAAGCGGAGGACGACGCCGCGGTTCGTGGCCGCATAGAACGAGCGGCCGTCGGGGGAGGCGGCGACCGCGTAGGCGCGGTCGTTCGTCTCCCCGAGGAGGACGCGGTCGAGCTCCTCGCCCGTCGTCGCCGACGAGATGCGGATCACCCCGTCGATCCCCGACGAGACGACGCGCCCTCCCTCCATGCAGAAGGCCACGGCTCTCACGTCCCCGCCGTGCTTCACGCACCGGGCGACCGTCCGTCCGGTCCTGGCGTCCCAGATCCAGACGGAGCCGTCCTCCAGGCCGGAGACGATCCTCTGGCCGTCGGGCGAGACCGCGACGCACTTCCACGGCGCGGAGCCGCCCTCGAGCGTGCGCACGAGCCGTCCGTCCTCGACCGCGAAGACACGGCCGACTTCCTTGTCGCCGGTCACGACCTTCTCTCCGTCGGGCGTCACGGCGACGACGACCTGCGGCGCGTGCCCACCGAGGCGTCTCACGACCGTCTTCCTGGCGACATCGAAGATGCGCGCGGTGTCGTCGAAGCCCCCGGTGACGACGAGCTTGCCGTCCGGGGAGTAAGCGACCCCGACGAGCGGCTGCGAGTCACCGGCGAGGACGAAGGCGCGGGCCCGCGAGACGTCGAGGTCCCAGACCTCGGCCTCGACGCGCGGCCAGCTCGTCCCGACTCCGCGCCGGCCGTCGGGCGAGAGCGCGCATCCGGTCAGGTGGCCGCCCATGGCGCGCTCCGCGGAGGAGAGCTCCTCGCGCGTGCGCGTGTCCCACAGCCGGAGCTCGCCGCCCGCCGAGAGGAGCCGCTCCCCGTTCGGGGAGACCGAGAGGCCCTGGAGCGTCCCCACGTGCCCGCGCGCCGGCGCGACCGCGTTGCCGGTCACGAGGTCCCACTCTCGGACGGCTCCGTCGTCGGAGCTCGCGACCGCTCCCCGGCCGTCGAGCGTGAAGGCGACCCCCGTCACGGCGCTCGCGGGGCCGTCGCACGAGCGGAGGAGACGGCGGCCGG
>CAZYLP010000060.1:12312-17868 GCA_964648345.1 uncultured Planctomycetota bacterium | reverse complement strand
TGAGGCCGCGGTCCTTCGCGCAGGCGTCGACCATGGCCCGCACCGCCCGCTCCACGGAGCGGTAGTCGTGCTGCACCGCGGTGCTCCCTCCGGTCGCCCTGTCGGGCCCGCGGTCACCGCCCCCGGGCGGCGCGATGACGAAGAACTGCCGCACCGAGACGAAGCCCTCGGAGGCGGGCCACTCGAGCTTCTCCATGGCCTGGGCGAGCGCCGGCCACGGCTCGCCGTCGAAGAGCGCCTCGATCGTCGGCGGGTTCGCCCCGACGCGCGCGTAGAACGCGCGGATCCAGTGCGCGCGCCCGCCGAGGTCCGTGCGGGCCGCGACGAGCTCCTTGACCGTCGCCGCGACGTTGGGCGGCTTCGGAGGCGCATCGCCGCCCGCCTGGACGAGGATCGGACCGGGGAAGGCCTCGACGGCGCCCCAGCTCTCGACCTCCTGGTGCTCCTTGTGCCCGAAGAACGCGCCGAGGAGCGGGTGGAGCGTCCCCGCGACGAACTTGGCCAGGCAGAGCATGGCCGCGGCGTCGCCGTCCGGCCCCGGAGCTCCGAAGCACTCGACGAGGAGCCGCCCGTCCTCGAGCCCGACCGAGACGTCGAGCCGCGCGACGCTCGTCCCCTCGTGGTGGTCCGTCTCGAACGCGCGCGCGCGGAGCGCTGCCTTCGTGCCGCCGACCTCGGTCCAGCCGGCCGCCGCCTTGGCCGCGATCCCGTGCGACGTGAGCGCCTCGAGGAGCGCGGCGTTCGGGTCGAAGGTCATCTCAGGCCGGGGAGCCCGAGGGCGACGGCGTGGCGAGCCGGCCGAGGAGCGTCATCGTCATCATGCGCTTCGTGAGGGCCTGGTCCGGCGGCTGTGCCCCCGGCGGGAGGCCCATGGCGACGAGGTCCATGGAGACCGCCTCGAGCTCGGCGAGCGCCGCGGCGGCGCGCGCGGGCCGCTCGTCGCGCGACTTCTCGAGGAGGCGGGCGATGAGCTTCTCGGCCGCGTCGGGCCACTTCCGCTCGGGGGCCGCCTCCGCGAGCGTGAGCGGCGGCGCGACCATGTGGGCCGTCAGGTAGCCGGCCGCGCTGACCGAGTCGATCGGCCGCTTCCCGGTGAGGCACTCGAAGAGCATGATCCCGACCGAGTAGAGGTCCGTCCGGTGGTCCACGGGGTCGCACTGGACCGTCTCGGGCGCGATGTAGGCCGGCGAGCCGACGATCTCGCCCGCCATGGTCTTGAAGACGTCCTGCCCCTGCTCCTGGATCCTCTTCGCGAGGCCGAAGTCCATGATCCGGACCTCGAACTGGCCGCCCGCGAGGATGAACACGTTCTCGGGCTTCAGGTCGCGATGGACGACGCCCGCGTCCTGCACGGCCTGCATGCCCGCGAGGAGCTGCGTGAAGATGCGCACGACGATCTCGGGCGCCATGCCGTTCGGCGAGGCCTCTATGTACGCGCGGAGCTCCTTCCCCGCGAGCGCCGGGACGACGAGGTAGGTGATCCCGTCCTTGGTCGCGCCGAGGTCGATGAGCGAGATCACGTTCTGGTGCTTGACCGTGGGCGTGAGCTCGATCTCCCGCTGGAAGCGGGCGCGCTCGTCGGGCGATGCCTTCTCGTTGAGGAGCATCTTCACGGCCACGAAGGTGCCCGCCCCGTCGCGCTGGGCGAGGAACACGGCGCCCATGCCGCCGATCCCGAGCACCTCGATGATCGAGTAGTCGCCGATCCGCGTCATCGAGCGGACGCGCTCCTCCATGCTCTTCGCGGCCCTCGTCTCCGGTCCATCGGGGTCGAGGTCCACCGTCTCGCCCGTCGCGGTCGCGACCGCCATGCGCTGCGACTCGGTCGCGAGGATGTCCTTGAGCTCGGCCTTGTCGACGAGCGCGCGCGTCTCCTTGCTGCGGAAGAGCGTCGAGATCTTGAAGTCGGAGGGGTCGAGCTTCGAGTTCGGGATCAGCCCCCTGGCGACGCCCGCGAAGTCCTCCTTGCGGTAGCGGTCGAGGACGCGCTGGTCGTCCTTGCTCATCGTCTCGTGCTCGGCGCCGACGAGGAGCGCGTCCTGGGCGGGGGTGAGCTTCCCCTGCTTCACGAGGATCTCGCCGAGGCGGCGCCGGAACGTGCTCTTCTCGAGCCCCGCGATGAGCTCGGCGATCGTCTGCTTGCTCACGTTCCTGAGCGAGCGCTCGAGCGAGCGGACGTAGCTCGACTCGCCGCGGACGTGCTCGTAGAGCGCGACCCGGTGGCGCACGACCTCGATCTGCTTCGGGGCGAGCCGGCCCGCGTCGAAGAGACGGTTCACGAGGTCGCGCGTCGAGGCCGGCTCCTTGTCGAGCGCCCGGAGCGCGGCCCGCACGTCGTCGGACGGCACGTACCCGAGCTGGACGATGACCTTCGCCGCCATGATGTCGGTCGCGGTGAGCATGGAATCATCTGTAAAGGACGCGCCCGGTTTGCACAATGATCCCGTGGCCGAACCGGGGGGAGAGGTCGAGGCGCTCCGCGAGCGCGTCCGGGCGCTCGAGGCGGAGCGCGATCACCTGAGGAACCTCCTCCGCTCCGCCGGCGACATCATCGTCACCACGGACATCGAGGGGCGCGTCACCGAGCTCAACGAGGTCGCGGAGCAGCTCCTCCAGGCGACGCGCGCCGAGTGGCTCGGCCGCGATGCCTCCGAGCTCTACGTCGACCGCCGCGTGCGGCAGCGGCTCCTCGACGAGCTCGCCGCCGCCCCCGAGGGCGTCGTGCGCGAGGACGTGATGATCCGCACGAAGTCGGGCGAGCGCCGCTGGCTCGGGCTCTCGCTCTCGTGGCTCCGCGGACCCGACGGCAAGCCGGTCGGGACGGTCGGAGTGGGGAAGGACGTGACGGAGCGCCGCCTCCTCGAGGAGGAGCTCTTGCGCCTCACGATCACGGACAAGCTCACGGGCCTCTACAACCAGGGCCACTTCTTCGAGAGCCTCGAGATCGAGAAGGAGCGCGCCGTCCGGCTCGGCCACGCGCTCTCGCTGCTCCTCTTCGACCTCGACGGCTTCAAGAAGCTGAACGACACGAAGGGCCACCGCGAGGGCGACGTCATCCTCCGCCGCATCGGCTCCGTGCTCATGGAGACGATCAGGAAGGAGGTCGACTCCGCGTACCGCTACGGCGGCGACGAGTTCACCGTCCTCCTCCCCGGCGCCGACCGGCAGAACGCCGTCCGGTTCGCGGAGCGGGTCCGCCGCCAGGTCGTGGCGGCCGTCTCCGCCGCGGGCATCACGCCCTCGATGGGCGTCTGCGAGTTCGACCCACGGAACCGCGCCCTCCAGCTCGTCGAGAAGGCGGACGAGGCCATGTTCCTCGCGAAACGCACGGGCGGCGACCGGATCGCGTCCTACGACCCCGAACGCGACCGGCCGATCCTCGCCGAGTCGGTGCAGCCGCTCCCTTAGCCGCGCCGGTTGATCCGGCCGACGAGGTCGAGCTCGAAGGCCGTCTTCCGGCCCCGCGGCATCGCGCTCGCGTAGAGCGGCAGCTTGTTCGTGTCGATCCCGGCGTCCTCGAGCACCGCGCGCGCGGGCTCGATGTACCCGGCGTAGGAGCCGGGCGCCGTCCGGACCTCCTGCTCCGTCGCGTCGTTCGCGACGGCCCAGAGCGCGACCTGCGCGGCGCCCCACGAGGCGTGGGTGCGCTCGGCGGCCGCGGCGACGAGCGCCACGCGCGGGTTCTGGTGGGTCGCGAGGCCGCGCGACGGGAGCGCGCGCGGGTCCTCCGAGTGGATCTGCGCGCAGACGATGTTCGCGTCGGCCTGCACCTTCCGCTTGTCGGGCCCGATGCGCATGAAGCGCGCCTGGATCGGAGCGGTGTCCTGGTAGCCGTCGCCGCCCGACTTCACGATCGCGCCCGGGGGCACGAGGACGGTGCAGGGACGGACGTCGTCGCCCGCCTCGGTCTGGAGGGTCACGGCGAACTGCGACGTCCGGCGGTTCCACCGCGAGCGCACCGCGATCCCGCGCTTCGTGAGCTCGGGGTCGTCGTGGAGGAAGACCGGCTCGCCGCCGCGCGCGTTGTGCTGCGCGACCGCCTCGCGGATCTTCCCGAGGTCGCCCGTGCGCACCGCGGTGCGGATCTCGCCGAGCTCGATCATCTCGGCCACGTCGTCCGTCTCGGGCGCCGACGCCTGGACGGTCGCCGAGGCGACGGTCTCCGCGTAGACGCGCTGCTGCGCCTCGCGGTCCCAGGTGCGGACGAGGCGGTCCAGCTCGGCCTCCTGGGCGCGCGCCTCGCGCTCGCGCGCGCGCGACCGCGCGCTCGCGATCCGCGCCTCGCGCTCGCGCACCTGGGCGCGGAGCGCGTCGAGCTCGGCCCTCTCGCGCTCGTTCATGTCCCGCTCGTTGTCGACGAGCCGCGCGAGGTGCGCCCGGTAGCCCCGGTCCATGCGCGCCTGGGTGTCCGCGTCGCGCGCGCGCGCGTCGCAGACGAGGCCGACGCCGAGAACGAGGAGCAGCCCCGACGCTCCGATGCTCGCCCCGGCAGCGGCGATCTGGATCCTGTCCACGCAAACCCTCCCGGAAAAAGTGCCTTCAGAGGATGACCACGTCTCTTTCCAGGTCAAGGTTCGCGATCGAACGCGTCGTCTCTCCGCACACCTAAATCTTTGCCAACTTCGTGCTTAAGCGAATCGAGCCGTCTCCAAAGCGGTGTCGTGATGGGCACCGGCAAGTTTCGTACGGCTGCGTCGCCGGGTGAGTCAAGGTTGCAATCGAAGGGAGGGGACCGCGTCCGGCGGCGCGCCATGACAGGGCGGTCGACCGCGGAAACCGAGGCTCGGAGCGGGTCGCGCGCACTTCGAGCACGGCCCGGCACGAGGCTTGAGACGGAACCGATGACCGAGCCGCGGCGGGCGAGCGCAGCGGCTAGGCGTGGAGGCTCGTCGCCTCCACGCTCGACGCGGACCGAGGCGGTCCGCAGGTGCCGACGACGGCATTGGAGGACAACGATGGACCTTCGCGAACCGCTTGGCGGGCCGCCCCCCGGGGCTGCCGAGACGACCACGGGCGCGGAAGAGCGCGACAAGACCAGCATGGTCCGTTCGCTGGTCGGACGCAGCCGGGCATTCCGGCTCGTCTACGAGCAGATCGAGCGGGCCGCCGGGAGCGACGTCCCCGTCCTGCTCTACGGCGAGACGGGCACGGGCAAGGACCTCGCGGCGCACGCGATCCACGAGATGAGCTCCCGCAAGAAGGGGCCGTTCGTGGTCGTGCACGTGAGCCAGCTCTCGAAGGACAAGATCGAGCTCGAGCTCGCCGGCGCGAAGTCGGGCACCAAGCCCGACGTCACCGCCGACAAGCCGGGCGCCTTCGAGCAGGCGAACGGCGGCACCCTCTTCATCGACGAGGTCGGGACCCTCGACGAGAAGGCCCAGGCCGTCCTCCTCCGCGTCCTCGAGACGCGCGAGGTCCAGCGGATCGGCGAGTCCGAGCCGCGTCGCGTCGACTGCCGGATCATCGCGGCGACGATGCACGACCTGAAGTCCAAGGTCGATGCAGGCGACCTCCGCGAGGACATCTTCTACCGGCTGCAGGTCTACACGATCTCGA
>CAZYLP010000060.1:768-12302 GCA_964648345.1 uncultured Planctomycetota bacterium | reverse complement strand
CGCTCCGCGAGCGCAAGGAAGACATCCCGCGGCTCGCGCGGCGCTTCCTGACCGAGCTCGCGGAGGAGGTCGGCCAGAACGGCGACCGCCGCGCGCTCACGCCGGCCGCGCTCGAGGTCCTCAAGCGCTACCGCTGGCCCGGCAACATCCGCGAGCTGAGGAACGCGATCCGCTCGGCCGCGCAGGCTTCAGGAGACGCGCGCGTGGTCGAGCCGGAGCACCTCCCCGAGGCGGTCAGACGAGCGACGCCCTCGCTCGAGGCCGTGACGATCCCGATCGGGACGACCCTCGAGGAGGCCGAGCGCACGATCATCCAGCGGACGGTCGAGGCGACGAACGGCAACAAGAAGGAAGCCGCCCAGGTCCTCGGGATCAGCCGCTCGGCGCTCTACGCGAAGCTGAAGCGTCTGGACATCGAGCTCTGAGGTAGAGGTTTACGTCGGGACTTCCTCCCTGTCGGACCACGGATGTATCGTGGTTCGCGAGGAGGAAGTCCGTGCACACCGAAGAGGTTCGCTTCCTCAACAACCTCGCGGTCCTGCTGGACTGCGGGCGCCCCCTCGAGGCCAGCCTCCGTGCGTTGAAGGAGGAGTGCCCGAAAGAGGGCCGCGAGGGCGGAGACAACCGCTGCTGCGCGGCATACGACGCGCTGATCGAACGCGTCCGCACCGGGGGCGAGTTCACCGACGTGCTCGGCGACTACCCCGAGCTCTGCTCCCGTGCGCCGCTCGCGCTGCTGCGGGCCGGCAGGCGCTCCGGAATGCTCGAGGCCGTCCTCCCGAAGGCGGCCCGCCTCGTCCGCGCGAGCTGCGAGGGCGAGTGGGACCCCGCCCGCCGCTTCTTCGAGTGGTGGGCCGTCATGGCCGAGGCGGGGATCGACTCTCGCTCCGCGCTCGAGGTGCTCGAGACGGACTTCGCGCGCACGCCGCTCGGCGAGGTCGCGGGCGGGCTCCGCGGCGGTCTCGTGAAGGGGAAGCACCTCCACGAGGCGGCGAAGGACTTCCCCGAGCTCTTCAACGCCGCGGCGCGGGACCTCCTCCATTACGGAGAGTCGCGCAACCTCGCCCGCGCCCTCCGCGCCATCTGCGAGCTGGTCTGAGGTCTGCGCTTGGGGGCTTCGCCCCCAAACCCCCGAGAGTCCTCGCGGCCCGCGGTACGGCTGCGGGCCGCTGCGGCGGGGGCTCCGCCCCCTAGCCCCCGGATTTCCTTTCCGTCCGTCACGGCTCCCGTCAATATCTCGGGAGTCATGAAGGTCGGGTCTTCCGAGGCCACCAACGAGGAGCTCGTCGCCCGGACGGTCCGCGGCGACCGGGAGGCGTTCGGCCTGCTCTACGACCGGTTCGCGCCGGACGTGCAGCGGTTCCTCGTCGGGCTCCGGCTCGACCTCGACCACCACCGCGTCGAGGACGCCGTCCAGGAGACGTTCCTCAGGCTCCACTCGGTGCTCGCGCGCTTCGAGGCATCGCGACCGCTCCGGCCGTTCGTGCTGGGGGTCGCGCGCCACGTCGCGCTCGAGCTCGAGCGGCGCGGGCGGCCGTCGCGCGTCCGCGCCGAGGAGGTGGAGGTGGGGCACGACCCCGACGCCCCGGGCGGAGTCATCCGCGCGGAGCGGGACGCGCTCGTCGCGGCGGCGCTCCGCGCGCTCGAGCCCGAGGACAGGGCTCTCGTGGTCTTCCGCTTCGTGAACGGTCTCGGGATGCAGGAGGTCGCGGACGCGCTCGCCTGCTCGGTCCCTACGGCGCGCGCGCGGCTCAGGACCGCCGCCGAGCGATTCCAGAGAGTGCTCGCCCGCGCGGGCGTGACCCCGGAGGACGTCCCGTCATGAACGGCGAAGAGGACGCAGAGCTGCCCGAGACCGTCGCGCGCGAGCTCGGCGACCTGGTCGCGAAGCAGCTCAAGCCCCTCTCGCCCGCGCTCCGCGAGCGGGTCCTCGCTCCGCTCTCCCCGAGCGGGGGACGAGCCCACGGGCGCAGAGCCGGCGTATCGTTCGTCGCCTTCGCGCTCGTGGCCGCGGGGCTCGGGGCGGTCCTCCTCCACTCGCCGGTCGCGCCGCCGCCCGCCGCGGCCCCGTCCTCGCCGCGCGACCCCGTCGCGTCGGTCCCGACCTCGAGCGGGGGGGCCCTGGGCCACGCCCACTCGGACCACGCCGACGCCGCGGCGGTCGCGTCGCTCGACGCTCCGCAGCCCGACGCGATCGCGAACCTCCGCCCGGGCGACCGGGACGAGACGGTGAACGGAGCGAACCTCCTCACGCTCGCGACCCCCGCGGAGATCCACTCGTTCGCGATCAACAACGCGATCACCGCGACGGAGGAGCGCGAGCTCCTCGTCGCCCTCGCGAACGTCTCGAACATCTCGAACGTCGCGGGCGTCGATTCGAACGCGCGCGCGGCGCTCTACAACGACGTGAACATGCGCGTGAACTTCGCCCGGAAGCGGAACCTCGAGATCCTCGAGCGCGACTCCCGGGACGCGGCCCGCGACGACGTCAAGCGAGCCGCGACGAGCAGGTAGCAGCTTCACAACCAACCGGAGGTCGTCAGATGGGACTCGAGCACGAAGCGGCGCGCTCCGCGCGCCCGCAGGGGTACGGCCGTCTCCTTCGCGGAGGAGCGGCGATCGGAGTCGTGGGCGGCGCCGCGATCGCCTTCGTGGCGACGCGGCCGTCCGAGAAGGCGCACGCCGCGCCGGCGCCGGACGAGGCGTGGCAGCCGCCCGTCTCGCAGGCGCCCCGCCCGCAGGAGCCCGCGCCGGCGCCGGCCACTGCGTCTCCGAGTGTCGTCTCGCGCGGGAAGATCCCCGGCGGCGCGCTCAGCGCGGAGGCGACCCTCGGCCAGACGAAGATCGTCCGCGGCGGCGACGGCGAGCTCTACCTCCACGTCGCGGTCGATGCCGCGGAGTCCTCCGCGAAGAAGGAGAGCCGGCCGATCGACTTCGCGCTCGTCCTCGACACCTCCTCGTCCATGGAGGAGGAGGGGAAGATCGACGTCCTCAAGCGCGCGACGAAGGAGCTCCTCGACAAGCTCGGGCCGAACGACCGCGTGACGCTCGTCCGCTTCTCGAACGACGCGACGACGGTCTTCCCGCTCGCGGCGCTCGACGGCGACGCGAAGCGGAAGGCCTACCTCGACGCCGTCGCCAGGCTCGAGCCTCGCGGCGGGACGAACATCTCCGCGGGCCTCCTCGCCGGAGCCGACGAGCTGCGCCGCGTGGACACTCGACCCGGCTGCGTGCGCCGGATCGTCCTCATGACGGACGGTCTCGCGACGTTCGGCGAGCGGAAGCCCGACGAGCTCTGCCGCATCGCGAACGCGCTCGCTCGCGAGGGCTTCACGGTCTCGACGATCGGGCTCGGCGTCGAGTACGGCGAGCGGCTCCTCTCCGACATGGCCGACTCGGGCGGCGGCGCGTTCCACGGAGCGGACAAGGGCGACCGGCTCGCGCGGGTCTACGAGGTCGAGGTCGAGGCCGCCCGCGCCCTCGTCGCGCACGGCGCGCGCCTCATCCTCCAGCCCGACGCGGGCGTCACGATCGAGTCCGTCCTCGTCTGGCCGTCGAGCGACGGCGTCGCGGGCGAGAAGGTCGTCGCCCTCGGCGACGTCTCCGCGGGCCGGCACCTGAAGGCCGTCGCGCGCCTCCGCGTGCCGACGAGCAGCGAGGCGGCGGCCGCGCCCGTCGTGCGCGTCTCGCTCCGCTACGACGACGTCCGGACCGTGAAGGCCGAGGCCGTCGCGACCGAGAGCCTCGCGCTCAGCGTGGAGGTCGTGAAGGAGCAGGAGGTGGCGCGCGCCTCGGCGGTCAAGGAGATCGGCGCCGACCTCGACCAGGTCGCGGTGGCGCACAACCTCCGCCGCCTCCACGCGGCGACGCTCGCGCGGGACGAGCGCGAGGTTCAGGCGGCGTTCGCGGACGTGAAGCGCCATCTCCACGGCCGCGAGACCCTCGAGTGGCGCGATGCCGACGGGCGTGAGAACAGCGTCAACCTCCTCGAGGTCGCGACCGTGTGCTCGAACGTGGCGCGCGCCGGCGACCGTGCGCTCGAGGCCGACGAGGCCCGCATGCTCAAGCTCGCGAACAACGGCGTCATGGCGACGGGGCGCTGAGCCGTGCGGCTGAACGCGCTCGCCCTCCTCGCCGCCGGGGCCGCGCTCGCCGTCGTGGCGAGCCGGCCCGGCCGCTCGGAGGAGAAGAAGCTGGACGGCGTCGCCGCCATCGACACGGCCGCCCACGCGAAGGCCGTGAAGAAGGCGATCGAGTCGGGCCGCGCGGCCCTCGCGCGGCGCCAGCAGCCGGACGGCCACTGGGGCCACGACTACCCGATCGCGATCACCGGCATGGCGGGTCTCGCGCTCCTCGCGGCCAACGAGGCGCCGCTCGAGGACCCGATCCTCCTCAAGGCTTACGCCTGGATGAAGGCGAAGCAGAAGGACGGCCGCTGGCCGAACGAGCACTACACGTGGGTCCACAGCCAGGGGTTCGCGACGCTCTTCATGGCAGAGCTCTACGGGCGCGCGCTCCTCGCGAAGAGCCCGCCGAAGGAGATCGTCCTCGACGAGCTCAAGACGACCGTGAGCCAGGCGGTCACGCTCCTCGCCGACGCGCAGAGCCGCTCGGGCGGCTGGAACTACACGAAGAGCGAGGGCGACGAGGGCTCGACGACGGTCTGCGCGGTGCAGGCGCTCCGCGCGGCGAAGAACTTCGGGATCCCCGTCGAGCCGAAGGTCCTCGAGCGCGGCTTCGCGTACCTCAAGGCGATGCAGAACAAGGACGGCGGCTTCCGCTACGCCGGCCAGGCGGGCGGCTCCATGTGCTCGGGGTCCGCGGCCGCGGTCGCGACGCTCGTCCTCATGCAGAAGCTCGACGAGAAGGTCCTCCTCGACGCGCTCGACTTCCTCGAGCACCGCACGCTCGATGGGCTCGTCGGCGGCGGCCACGGCCAGTACGGCGTCTTCTACGCGGCGATGGCGATGACGGTGATCGCCGAGGAGTACGGCGACCAGCTCCCGATCGCGGGCCGCTGGACGCAGGCGATCGAGCGGCACCTCGTGGCGCATCAGGGGACCGCCAACCTCGCCGGGACGTGGGCGAGCTCGGACGCCGACTCCGGCGGGTACGACTACGGCACCGCGCTCTCGGTCCTCTCGCTCGCGGCGCCCTCGGGGCGGCTCAGCGTCTTCCATCGCCGCGCGCCGAAGCTCCCCGGGCGCCCGTGAGCGCGGTCTCGTTCCGATGCCCGTTCTGCCACGCGGGCGTCGTCCCCTCGAGCGAGCCCGCGCGCGCCTGCGGCGCGTGCTTCGCGCCGCATCACGCGGACTGCTGGGACGAGCTCGCGCGCTGCGGCGCGTGCGGCGAGACGTCGCGGCTCCCTCGAGGGTCGCGCCTCTGGCCGTGGCTCGCCGGCTTCGCGACGGCGGCGGGCCTCGCTCTCGTCGTGGCCGCGGCCGCCGCGTCCCCCGCGTCCCCTTCCTCGGAGACCCCGCCGCCCGTCGCTCCGTCGCCCATCCGTCCGGGCGAGCGGAGGACCGCCCGCGCTTGGCTCGAGGACGCGCGCGCTCGCTCCGCGCGCGGCGATCACGAGGGCGCGCTCGCCGCCGTGGACCGCGCGCTCTCGGCCGCGCCGCGCGCGGAGTACGCTCACCGATGCCGCGCGCTCGTCCTGCGCGCGAAGGGTCAGCTCGCAGGCGCTCTCGCGTCGGCCACGCGCGCCATCGAGCTCGACGCTCGCTCTCACGCCGCGTGGACGCTGCGCGGGTCGTTGAGGCTCGACGCGGGCGACCGCGCGGGCGCGGTCGGTGACTTCGACGAGGCGCTCCGCATCGCGCCCGCCTCCGAGTGGGCGCGCGCGGAGGTGATCAGGGCACGGTCACGCCGATGAGCCCGAGGCCCGCCTCGAGCTGCGAGTCCTTCCCATCCTGCAGCTTCACCGGGTCGAGCGTGACCGTGAGGTCGGGCGTGACGCCGACCACGTGCCACGTGCCGCCGAGCGGGTCGGTGATCTGGAAGCCGACCACGAGGAGCTGACCGCCGTCCGGGTACGCGTAGACGCGCTGCGAGACTCCCTTGCCGAAGCTCTGCTCGCCCGCGATCTTCGCGCCCGCGAGCGGTCGGAGAGCCGCCGCCACGAGCTCGGAAGAGCTCGCGCTCGCCTTGTTCTGGAGGACGACGACCTGCTTCCCCTCGCCCGCTCCGCCGGCGACGGCGTCGCAGCTGAAGAACTCGGTGCCGTTCCGGTCGCGGATCGTCACGATGCGCCCGGACGGCGCGAAGAGGTCCGTGACCTCGCACGCGCGGTGGAGGAAGCCGCCCGAGTTCCACCGCATGTCGACGACCCAGCGCGTCTTCGACGGGAACTTCTTCAGGATGGCCTCGAGCTCTCCCGTCGGGCCGCGCGGGTCGATGCTCGTGTCCACGAAGTGGTCGATCCTCACGTAGTGCGTCGTCGCGTCGATGGACTGCTCCTCGACCGAGGTCGATGTGAAGCTCGCGCGCGCGATCGTGATCGTCCGCGTGACCGTCGGCCCCGCGGTCGCGGTCATGGGGAGGTTCGCGGGGGCGAGCTGCGCGGCGATCTCCGCGTCCGTCGTCTGCGGGCCGAGCGTGAGCGCGTTCAGGGTCCGCACGACGTCGTTGCGACGGAGGCCCGCCAGGTAGGCCGGCCCCGACGGGTCGATCGCGTTCACGTAGACGAACGTGCTCAGGCGAGCGATCGAGAAGCCGAACTGGCCCTGGACCGTCCCCGAGGTCGACTGCGCCGCTTGCTGCGGCGTGAGCTCGAACGTGAAGGGGTCGTTGAGCGCCGCGAGGAGGCTCGACACGGTCGCGAAGGCGCTCGGGTCGGGCGGGATGTTCTGGGGGTAGAGGTAGTCCCTCTGGAGGACCTGGTAGACCGAGAGCACGTCCCGGTTGAGGGGAGCTGCTCCCTGCCCGAACTTGTGCCGCCGGTCGCCGCAGCCGGCGATGACGACACAGAGAGCGACCGAGACGAGGCCGAGACTTAGAGTTCGAATCATGTCCTGGTAAGGGATATGGCTGAAACCCGGACACCGGTCCAGCGGTAAGGTGACCCGGAGGCCGTCGGGTGATCGTCTCTGCGGCGCGACGCGTCATCGACCTCGTGACCGTGTGCTTCGGCTTCGTCACGGTCATCGCGGTCCTCGCCGTCGTCGCGTCGATCCCCGTCCTCCAGCTCGTCTCGCTCGGCTACCTGCTCGATGCCGAGGGGCGCGTCGCGCGCACGGGCCGTCTCTGGGGCTCTCTCCCCGGTCTCCGCCCGCTCGCACGCGTGGGCGGCGCCGTGCTCGGGCTCTTCCTCACCTTCCTGCCGTGGCTCCTCGTCGCGGACTACCGCCACGACTCTCTCCTCATCGACCCCACGTCGACGGCGACCCGCAACCTCGGCGTCGCGTACGTGATCCTCGGGGCGATCGCCGTCGTCCACGCGAGCCTCGCGCTCCTCCGCGGCGGGAGGTTCTGGACGTTCCTCCGGCCGTTCAAGAACGCGAGCTGGGCGCTCGGCCGCGTCCGCTCGGGCGAGGGGCTCGGGCTCGAGCGGATCCCCGCGGCGCTCCGCGACCTCGAGCTCCCCCGGCTCTTCCTCCTCGGCCTCAAGGGCTTCTTCGCCGCGCTCGCGTGGATCGCGATCCCGACGGCCCTCCTCGCCGTGGGACCGCGGGCGCCGCTCGTCGCCCTTCTCGGCGGCTTCCTCCTCGCGGTCTTCGTGATCCCGCTCCCGCTCCTCCAGGCCCGGCTCGCGGCCGAGGGGAGGCTCAAGGCGGGCTTCGACCTCCCCGAGGCGTGGCGCCGCTACCGGCGCGCTCCCTTCTCGGCGCTCGTGGCGCTCGTCCTCACGCTCGCGCTCGCGCTCCCGCTCTACCTCCTCAAGATCGAGCTCATCCCTCGCGACGCGCGGTGGCTCGCCGCGGCGGTCTTCCTCCTCACGATCCTCCCGACGAAGCTCGCGGCCGGGAAGGCCTACGCGCGCGGCGGCCGCGAAGGGCGCGCCTTCATCGGGTTCCGCGCGTTCGCGGCGCTCACGGGGTTCGCGGCGGCGAGCTTCTACGTCCTCGTCCTCTTCGGGACGCGCTTCATCGAGTGGCGCGGCGCGCTCGGCCTCTTCGAGCAGCACGCCTTCCTGGTGCCCGTCGCCTTCTACTAGAAGTCCGCTTAGAATCCCCGCGTGCCCGGAGCGAACGACCCCGGCTATCTCTGCCCGCAGTGCGGCCTGCCCCAGGGCGACCCGCGCTGCATGCATCGCTCGATCGGTCCCATCGGCGCGCGCTTGAAGACGCCGGCCGCGGGGACGCCCGGGCTCTCGACCCAGCTGCCGCCGGCCGCCGCGGCCTCGCACCGCGAGGAGGGGTCGATCGACGTCCGCGGCCGGATCGTCCCCGAGGGCGACTTCAGGATCACCGCGCTCGGCTACGAGGGCTGCGGGAAGACGACCTACATCGGGATGCTCTACTTCCTCCTCGTCTGCGGGAAGCTCCCGGGCTACCGCTTCGCGTGGTCGGACTCGCTCCGCGACCTCGAGGAGATCCGCGCCCAGCTCCACCGCCCGCTCCAGCAAGGCGGACCCGCCTTCCCGCCGCGGACGTCGCGCGACAAGACGATCTTCCTCCACCTCGGCCTCCGCCGCTGGGAGGACGACAAGTACGTCGACGTCTACTTCCCCGAGTTCTCGGGCGAGGACGTGGGCCAGGTGTGGACCACGGGCAAGTTCCCCGAGAACCTCTCCTTCATGGCGGACATGAAGGGCTACATCGTCTTCCTCGACGCGACCTCGCTCACCATGGCGAACATCGGGAAGACGCAGCTCCTCTTCGAGAGCCTCCTCTCGATCAAGAGGACGCGCTCGCTCGAGGACCCGGTCGCGATCGTGATCTCGAAGTGGGACACGGTGGGCGACTCGATCACGCCGGACCAGTTCGTGAAGGACCGCCTGGGCGGCCTCGCCGAGTGGTTCGAGGGGCACCTCGCGCAGTACCGCACGTTCGGCGTCTCCGCCGTCGGCGCCGTACGCCACGTCCTCGGCCGCGACGGCCGGCCCGTGAAGGGCCCGTCGGGCGAGCCGATCACCGTCCCCGCGCCCGAGCCCAGCGAGGAGTCGGACGGCCCCCTCTTCCGCTACCGCCCGAAGAACGTCTCGCGCCCGCTCGTGTGGCTCCTCTCCGAGCTCGCGGGGACGGGGGAGCCGTCATGAGGGCGACGTCATGAGGGTCGGAATCCTCGGCTTCGTGGGCTCGGGCAAGACGACGCTCCTCGGCGCGCTCATGCATCACCTCGCGCGCGGCGGCGGCAAGGACTCGCCGCTCGCGTACCACGGCCTCGAGGGCGCGGACAGCTTCCGCGACCTCTTCGGGTACGCCGACGCGCTCGAGAAGGGCGGCTGGCCGCCGCGCACGAGCACGAGCCGCGTCGCCGAGTACACGCTCCAGCTCCGCGAGCGCGCGACCGGTCACGTCCTCGAGCTCAAGCTCCCCGAGATGTCGGGCGAGCTCGTCGAGGAGATCTGGCGGACGGACCGGATCCCGGGCGAGATCGCGTTCGTGAGGGACTACCGCGGGCTCCTCCTCCTCGTGGACGCGACCGTCGCCGCGCCCGAGCGCACCGTCGCGCAGTACGTCCACCTCCTCCAGGCGCTCAAGCGCTCGCAGGGCTTCCTCCGCAGCGAGCGCTCGACCATGCCCGTCGCGATCGTCTTCACGAAGTGGGATGCGCTCCCCGAGGAGGAGCGCGACGCGCCCGCCGAGGACCTCGCGCGCGTCCTCGTGCCGCTCCTCCTCGACTTCGTCCAGAGCAATCACTCGTCGTGGAAGGTCTTCGGGGTCTCCGCCGTCGGCTCGACGGACGCGCACGGGAAGCCGCTCCTCCGCGACGGGCGCCTGAAGCCGATCTCGCTCCTCGCGCCCTTCGAGTGGGCCCTCGCGGAGACGCGCCGGGCCGCCCCGCAGAAGGCATGAGCCTTCTCATCCATCGGAAGGTGCATCGCTACGTCGGGCGCCGCTTCGGCGGCCACCGGCAGATCGCGAGCAGCATCGAGCTCTCGCCCGAGGAGGAGCGCCTCCTCGCGACGCGCACCGACCTCGCGGGCGACGACGTGGGCGGCGAGGTGCCGCCCTACCTCTCCTACTCGCTCCTCGCGCGCCACGGGGCGCTGACCTGGACCGTCTACGACCCGGGCGCCGACCGCACGGGCGCGGTCCGGAGCGAGACCCTCCTGTTCGAGCCGCTCCTCGACCCGTTCGCGCTCGTTCCGTTCGTGCAAGGAGCGACCCCCGGTCACGAGCTCGAGGAGGCGCGCGAGAGAGATGGCGCGCTCCCGCTCGAACCCCTCCGCGTGGAGGAGCCGCCGGCGCCGGCGCCCGAGAAGCTCCTCGAGCCGCTCGCCGCGATCCCGGAGGCGACCCTCTTCCTCCTCCTCTCCGCGCTCGAGGGGCCGCTCCCGCTCGCGCTGGTCGGAGCGGCGCAGCCCGCCCCCATCCTCCGCGCGCTCTTCGCGCTCGCGCCCCGCGCCGGTCGCGCGCGGCAGCAGTTCTGCACGGGCGCGCTCGCGCCGCGGCCCTTCGCGCGGCTCGTCGCGGCGCCCGACGTCGCGCGCGAGCGGTTCCTCGCGCGCGCGGGCCGCGAGCAGGACCTCGCCCTCGTGGACCTCGCGACCGGACGCGCCGCGAACGTGCAACAGAGCGAGCTCGCGACGCGCGTCGCCGCGGCGATCCGCGCGGGCGGCGCGCGCGAGGTCCTCGCGCTCGTCGAGCGCGCGAGCCTCGTCGCGGCCTTCACGCAGTTCGCCGACCTCGCGGACGAGGTGCGCTACGAGGAGCTGACCGCGGACGCGACGCGCTCCCCCGAGGAGGACGTCGAGCTCGCGAACCACCTCCGCCGCCGGGGCGCGCCGCGGGAGGCCGTGCTCGCGTGCTACCGGGCCGTGCTCGGAGCGAACGTCCCGCCCGGCCGCATCGAGTGGCTCGTCAACATCTTCCTCGGCGGCTTCCTGCCGCTCCGGCTCGAGCAGGGCGGCGCGCCCGACGCGGACGAGGCGCGGGCCGTCGAGGCGCTCGCCGAGCGCGCGAGCGCCGCGGAGCTCTGGCCCGCGGCCGCCTCGCTCGTCGAGCGCGCCGGGGCGCTCTACCCGGGCCTGCGCCCCGTCGTGCGCTCCCTCGCCGAGCGCCGCGCCGACCGCGCGCGCGTCGAGGGCCGCTCCGACCTCGACGCGGCGAGCGTCGCCGCGATCGCCGGCCTGGTCGACGGCGGCGCGCTCGCCGACCTCGCCGTCGCGCACCCGGGCGTGGACCTCGACGCGCGGATCGTCGCCTCGGTCCGCGCGGCGCCCGCGGCGCTCGAAGCGTTCGTCGCCGCGCTCGTCGGGCGCCGCGCTCCGCGCGAGCCGGACGCCGCCGACCCCGAGCGCACGGGCGCGTTCGTCGCGGACCCGGACCCCGAGCGCACCGGGACGCTGGTCGCACCCGTGAGGACATCGCCGGAGCCGGCGACCGGTCGGCTCGAGCCCGCGACGGGGCGCCGGGAGCCGATCAAGG
>CAZYLP010000060.1:0-758 GCA_964648345.1 uncultured Planctomycetota bacterium | reverse complement strand
GAGCCCGCGACCGGCCGCCTCGAGGCCGCGAGCGGCTCCGAGCGGACGGGCGCGTTCGCGGCCGTCTCGCTCCTTCCACCGCGGGTCGTCGAGCTCGTCGCGCTCGCGGCGCGCGAGCTCTCGCCGCGGCTCGGGTCCCTCGACGCGATCCGCGCGCATCGCCGCTCGCTCGCACGGATCGCGCGCGTGGGACGGACGGTCGGCCGCGACGACCTCGCCCGGCTCGGGCGCGCGCGTTCGATCGAGCTCGCGCTCGCCGGAGGCGACGCGCTCTCGGTCGAGCGGCGGCTCGTCCGTCGCGCCGAGCGCGGCGGCTTCTCCGAGGCCGCCTGGGTCCTCGAGCGCGAGGCCGGCGCGCTCGGCGGCGCGGCGCCCGCGCTCGGAGCGGCTCTCGCTTCGGCGGCGCTCGCTTCGCGCGTCGAGGGCTCGCTCGCGCGGCGCGTGGCGCTCGCGCTCCCCGACCACGCGTGGGCCGGTGCCTCCCTCCACGAGCTCCTCGCTCTCGGAGAGCGCGCGGGGGCGATCCCGCGGTGGGACGAGCGGCTCGCGCGCGCCGCCGATGCCGTCCTCGCGGGCGGCGACCTCGACCGCGCGCTCGGCGGCGCGCGCGGCGACGCCTCGGCGCTCGAGGTCGGCCGCGCGCTCCGTCGTCACGCGGAGGCACGGCCGAGCTCGACCGCGCGCTCCTGGGTCACCGCGGCGACCAAGACGGCCGCCGTCCTCGCGCGCTCGAGCCCCGGCGAGGCCGCCGAGCTCGC
>CAZYLP010000059.1:0-17958 GCA_964648345.1 uncultured Planctomycetota bacterium | reverse complement strand
CGCGAGCCCGAAGTCCACGACCTGCCCCCTCCGCATCGCGTCCACGAGGATGTTCTCTGGCTTGAGGTCACGGTGGATGACCCCTCGCTCGTGCGCGTGCTGGACGGCGCGCGCCGCGTCGCGGATCGCGGCCACCGCGTCGCGACGCGAGATGGGCGGCGTCGCGCGGAGGCAGTCCCTCAGGCTCCGTCCGTCCACGAGATCGAGCGCGAGCCAGCGCCGGCCCTGGGTCTCGCCGGCGTCGTGGACGGCCACGATCCCCGGGTGCTTGAGCCGCGCCACGGCCTCGGCCTCGCGGCCGAAGCGCTCGACGGCGGCGAGATCGGCCCCCGCGGGGAGGAGCTTGAGCGCGATGAGGCGCCGGAGCGACTCGTCCCAGGCGCGGTGGACGGAGCCCATGCCGCCGCGCCCCACCTCCCCGAGGAGCAGGAAGCGTCCGAAGCGCCGCGCCGGGTTGGCGCGCGCCTCCTCGACCTCTCGCTCGAGCGCTCCCGGGTCAGTCACGCGTCACCGAGGGAGATTACACTCTCGGGGCCATGTGCCGGAGCATCAAGACGCTCTTCAACTTCGCGCCCCCCGCCACCGACGAGGAGATCCGCGCCGCGGCCCTCCAGTTCGTCCGCAAGCTCGCGGGGACGCGCCAACCGTCGAAGGCGAACAGCGAGACCTTCGACCGGGCCGTCGAGGAGATCTTCCGCGTCTCGCGGAAGATGATCGACGGTCTCGTGGCGACGGGGCCGCCACGAGACCGCGAAGTCGAAGCACTCAAGGCGAAGGAGCGCGCGCGGCGCCGCTTCGGCCCATGAGCTAGGGGAGCTCGGACGGGAGCGAGTTGATCATGCCCCGGCTGGTCGACGTGCTCACGGCGGGCTCCGACGGGGTCTCGGACGGAGTCTCGTCGCTCGTCGTCGGGTAGAGGTCCGCGTCCTCGGGCGGCGTGGTCTCGACCACCGGCTCCTCGGCCGGCGGCGTCGGCGCGGCCGTCGTGTCCGAGGTGGTCGTCGGGGTGTGAGACCCCGTGATCCCCGTCGCCTCGACCACGCGCGCGACGGCTGGGTTGCCGCCGGCGATCGCGATCGCGTTCGTTATGTTGACCGCGGTCGTTCGCGCGGCCTTCCTTCCGGCGACCGCGGTCGCCTCGAGCGCGCCGGCCTGGAGCGCGGCCGCCTCGGCCGCGGCCTCCGCCGCCGCGGCGCCGGGGAAGAAGACCTTCCGCAGCTGCTGCGTGTACCCGCGGAGACCGAGGTACGCGACCGGCGCGGCCGCGGTGCCCCAGGCGACGGCCTCGGGCACGCCCTCGCCGAGGGGCTTCTTGTTCAGGAGGTTCTCCGTCACCTTCTCGGCGCCCGCGGCGGCGGCGCCGTCCGCGGCGACGAAGGTCAGCGCGCGCGCGCCGCCCGCCTGGAGCGCGGCGACGCCGCCCGGCGTCGCGCAGAGGACGCCGGCGACGAGCCCGCCGACGGCGGAGACCGCGACGCCCTTCCACGTGATGGGCTTGCCGGTCCAGAGCTGGATACCGACGTAAGCGGCCGTGCTGACGGCCGCGCCGATACCGGCGGCGATCAAGTAGTGGAGCATGTTCATGCCCTCCCGGGCTCGGGAGGCTTGCTGAGCATGGCCGATGCCAGGTTTCGGTGATCGGCGGAAGATCGAGCGCGTGTGCGCGTTACGCCGATCGAGGAGGCGTTCGTCTCACGTTCGTACCGCCCTAGACCTGGAGGGGCGCAGCAAGAATGTTCTTGCCGCCTTGGCTCAGGAGCCCCCGCCCGGAGGCCCGATGTACTCGATCACGTCGGCGGTGATCGTGAGCGTCTCGCCGGCGACGATGAAGATGTTGTACCAGTCGTCGTCCTCGGTGATGTTGATGAGGGCGCGCGAGCGGTCCTTGATCTGGGCCTGCTCGCGGATCTGGGCGAGGGCCGCGCTGTACTTGGCCTTCGGCCCGAACCCGAAGACGCGGAGGCCATCGTCCTGGCCGACCACGTTCGTCATGATGACGCGGTAGTTGTTGCTCGTGAGGACGGCCTTCGTCTCGTTCGTCTTCATGAAGTTGCCTGCGTTGCCGCAGCCTCCGAGGAGGCCAGCGAGCAGCAGGCACGACAGCAAGCGCTTCGTCACGTACTTCCCCCCGTTGTGTTCGGTGCTCCGGCCTACGGAGCGGTGAGGCGCGTCTTCAGATCGTCCAGCAGCGGACCGTCCTGCTTGAAGATGCGCGGCAGGTCCAGCCACTTGCCCTTGTCGCGGACCTGGGCCTGGACCTTGAACTTGAAGATGAGCGGCTTCTTCGAGGCGATCGTCGAGAAGAACTGGTTCTTCACCTCGGTGACCTCGATGCCCTTGCGGAACTGCTGCTTCTTGTCTTCGCTCGAGATGTAGCCACCCGTCGGATCCTGAGTCTGGAGGCTCGGGTAGTACTTCGTCAGCGTGTCCACGAGCCGCTGCCAGGCCTGCGGCTGGTCGAGCCGCGGGTTGACCTCGACCTGGACCCAGTTGTTGGCCATCTCGGACGGGACCGTCCCGGTCCAGGTCTCGTCCTCCTTGACCTCGATCGTGAGCGTGTCGCCGCGGTTGCGGGCGTCGAGGTAGATCTTGCTGAGCTCGACGAAGTCCTCGACGTAGCCGTCCATGCGCGCGCTCACGCGGTAGCGGACGGTCTTGTTCGGGAAGTCGAACGGATGCGTCAGCGGCGTCTTCCCGATGTTGGTCCCGTCGACGTAGATGTCGCAGCCCTGCGGCTTCGAGTCGATCGACACGTTGCGGACCGTGCTGCATCCGGCGAGCACGAGCACGCCGAGGAGGGCGGTCCGACACTTCGCGAGTGCATTCATGGCGAAAAGGCTAGCAAACGCATCCGACGACTGCGACGGGAGGATCGCTCAGCGGCGCTCGACGGGCCTCACCGCGACGATCCGGAAGCCCACCGCCGAGTCGCGGCCGTCCGAGAGCCGCTGGCGGTACGCCGGGCGGCAACGGACCGGGCCGTCCGCGAAGGACCCGCCGCGGATCAGCTGGAACTTGCCGCTCGCGGGCCCGGTGGGGTCCGTGACCGTGCCCGAGGGGTACGGACCCTCGAAGTCCGCGACCCACTCCGCGGCGTTCCCGAGCATGTCGAAGAGGCCGAACGGGTTCGCCTGCCGTGGAGCGCCGACGGGGGCGCTCACGGGCCAGGAGTCGTCGTTCGGGAAGGGCTCGGAGGGGACGATTCCGTCGACCTTCGCGGTCTCGCCGCCGGCTCCGTTGAGGAAGGGGCCCGCCGTGTCGGGGCCTCCCTTCCAGAAGCTCGGCCCGGTCGTGCCCGCGCGGCACGCGTACTCCCACTCCGCCTCGGTCGGAAGCCGGTGGACGCCCTCGACGCCGAGCTGCGTGTCGAGCCAGGCGCAGAACTCCTTCGCCTCGGCGTGGGTGACGTTCACGGCGGGCTGATCGTCGGCATCGAGGCTCAGCTCGGCGCCCGCCTTCCCCATCTTCCCGCTCGAGTGCTTCGGCCGGAACTTCCGGAACTGCGCGTTCGTGACCTCGGTCGCACCCATGTAGAACGCCTTCGTGAGGATCACCTCGTGCGCGTACTCGTCCGTGTCGCGGCCCGGCTCGGAGGCGGGGCTCCCCATGGTGAAGCTCCCAGGGGGGACGAGGGCGAAGCGCATCCCGATGTCGTTCTCGAAGGCGACGACCACCTGCTTCTCGACGGCGTGGGCTTTCTGCGCGGGCGTCACGGGCCACCACGCCGCCCTGAGGACCGCCGGGAGGACCCGCTCGACGACGAGCTCCTTCGGCGCGATCGTCTCGGTGTTCCCGAGCGTGTCGGTGACGACGACCTGGAGCACGTTCTTGCCGAGTGCGAGCGGCACGTCGGCCGCGTGGTTCCTTCGCTCCGCGTCGGGAGCCGCCTTCACGCCGGCGATCCAGGCCTCGCAGGGTTCGTCCGTCACGACCACCACCGAGAGCTTCTCCGCGCTCACTTCGGACTCGGCGGGCGTACGCTCGACCGAGACGAGCTTGGGCGCGGTCGAGTCGCGGTTCGCGACGACCGTCACCTCGGACTCGTTGCCCGCGGCGTCGCGGGCGACGAGGCGCCCCTCGATGCGGCCGTCGCGCGGGAGCCGGAGCATCCCGCCGTACTCGCCGCCGCCCTCCGCCTGGAGAGGCCGCCCGACGAGGAGGACCGAGGGCTCCGAGGCGTCGGTGATCTTCGCGCGGACCTTGATCTCGGCCTCGCGCACCGTGGGCTCGCCCGGGGGCGCGAGGACGCTGATCCTCGGCGGCGTCCGGTCCACGATGACGGTCACGTCCTTCTTCGAGGCGTTCCCGAGGACGTCGGTGCAGTGGACCTCGACCGAGCACGTGCCGTCGCCGTCGGGGAGCGGGAGCGCCGCCAGCGTCGCGAGGTCGCCGGTCACGCGCAGCGGGAGCCGCACGCGCTCGGAGTCGCCGGCCCGGAGGACGACCTCGGCGTCCCTGAGCCGCCCCGCGCTCACGATCGCGCGGATGCTCACGGCCTTCTCGTTCGTGACGAGCTTCTCGGTGGGCGACTCGATCGTGATGCGGAGCGGCTGCTTCTTCAGGTGGACGGTCGTCACCGCCTTCGTCTTGTTGCCGTTCATGTCCTCGGCCGTCGCGATGACCGAGAGCGTCGAGATCTGCGAGCTGATGCTCGCCGGGTCGAAGCGGGCGTCCACGCGCCCCGTCGGGCCCACGGCCGCATCGAACACCGTCTTGTCTTCCTTGCCGTCGATCACGAGTACCCAGTGGACGATCTTGGGCTGCTTGTCCTTGACGGTGCAGCTGACCGCGAGCGGCCCGCCGTCCCATTCGGTGACGGGGTCGAGCTCGACCTCGGGCGGGGTCTTGTCGTTCACGTCGATCGTCGAGGCCGGCCCCCGGAGGAGCGCGAAGGCGAGCGCTCCCGCGAGGATCAGGAAGACGATCGCCGCCGCGATCTTCGCGGCGGGGCCCGCGCCCGCGGGCCGCGCGAGCTGGGCCTCGACGCTCTGGCGGACCGCCTCGATCTCCTTCTCGAGCGGGTCGCCCTGCGCGACGAGCTCGGCCGCGCGCGCGAGGGCGGAGAGCGCGCCCGCGAGGTCGCCCTTGTCCCGGCGCCCCGTGCCGCGCTGGACGTAGAAGGACGCGTCGCCCTCGGGCGCCGGCTCGGGCTTGAGGGCCTGCGCGAAGGCCTCGGCCGACGCGGGCCGGTCCTCCGCCTGCTTGGCCATGGCCCAGAGGCAGAGCTCGGCGAGGTCGTCGGGGATGTCCGGCCGATGCTTGCGCGGATCGACCGGCGGATCCTTGACGACCATGTTGAGCGTCTGGATGGTCTTCGCGCCGACGAAGGGCGCCTTCCCCGTGAGCAGGAAGTAGAGCGTCGAGCCGAGCCCGTAGACGTCCGAGTGCGGCCCCGTCGGACCGAAGCCCGGCGCGCCCGTCTGCTCGGGCGCCATGAACGACGGCGTCCCGCCCATCTCGATCGGGGCCGCCATGGGCGTCGTGATCTCGCCGTACTCCTTCTCGAACTGCTCGGCGCGCTTGAGGAGCCCGAAGTCGATCAGGATCGGGCGGCCCGTCTGCTCCTCGATGAGGATGTTCTGGGGCTTCACGTCGCGATGGACGAGCCCGCGGTCGTGGCAGTACTGGAGCGTGCGGGCGATCGGCGCGAGGAGGTTCCGCGCCGTCTCGAACCCGAGCACGCCCCGCGTGTTCACGATCTTCTTGAGGTCGGACCCCTGGATGTAGTCCATGGCGAGGAAGGGGACGCCGACCATGGTCCCGAGGTCCGTGACGACGATCAGGTTCGGGTGGCGGAGGCGCGCGAGGACCTGCGCTTCCTGCCGGAACTGCTGGACGCTCCGCGCGTCCTGGTGTGCGAGGAGGAGCTTGAGCGCGACGGAGGTCCCGAGCTCCTTGTGCCGCGCCCGGTAGACGACGCCCTGCCCGCCGCGCGCGACCGTGCCCTGGATCTCGTAGGCGCCGAGGATCTGCCCGACCGCGTCGTCGAGCGCGCCGGGGGCCGAGGTCTTCGACTGCGAGCCCTGCGACGGCACCGCCGACGCCGCCGGCGTGGAAGGAGCGACGACGGTCCAGGCCTGCGGGTCGAAGTGCCCCTTGGTCGAGGGCTCGACGACGGTCGGCTCGTGCTGGAGAGGGGACCGCGGATCCTCAGGATTCTGCGGCGACCGATCGGGCGAGGACATCACGTCAGTGCCCTGCGAGCCTCATCGAACCGCGCTCCCGGCGCAGATCTTAACCCCTCTGCCTCCGGCGTGCCCGACCGCTCCGGTGGCCGGGCCCCGGACACGGGGTCACCGCCGGTCGGCCTCGTCGAGCGCGCCCTTGAACCCCGGGGTCTTGGGCTCGGTCGGAGCCGCCGGCGGCTCCGCGAGCGGCTCGAGCGTGACCTTCGTCTCGAGGAAGCCCGCGAGCGCGCCGTCCTCGTCGTTCTCGCAGGTCGCGACGACCCTGAGGTCGCGCTCGCCCGTCCCGAAGGCCGACGCCGCGACCTCGATGCGGTAGGCGCCCTTCTTCACGACCGCGGAGCCGAGCGCCGCGCCGTTCACGATGACCCAGATCTTCTCGGGCTTCTTCGCGGGCTCCCCGTCTCCGCTCTTCGTGAGGCCGCCCTTCGCGGTCCCCTGGATGACGACGCGGTCCTTCTTGCCATCGACCCGGGAGACGCTCGCCGTGATCGTCGGGAAGTAGTCGAGGCACTTCTTCGCGAGGGTGTCGCAACCCTCGCGGGCCCAGTCGGTGTCCTTCCACGCGAGGTAGCGATCGACGGGCGTGCTCGAGACGCGCATCCTGGGAGTGTAGAGCGTGTCCTCGTCGTCCTCCTCGTCTTGGTCGGGCGCCTCGGGGTGGGCGCCGAGCCCCTTCCTCTCGTCGAACGGCCACTCGATGGTCCGGCCCGGGAAGTTCGGGTCGTAGACGAGGATCTTCCCGGCGCGATAGCCGAACAGGACCGTCGAGTGGTCCTCCGAGCTCAGGATCTCGGGGACGCCCGTCTTCTCGATCCGCTTGAGCGCGGCGACGAGGTGCGGGCCCACCTTCGTGAGAGCGAGGTACGGCTTGTTCTCGCGGTCGTCGTCTCCGTGCTTGCTCGTCTGATACTGGACGATCGCTGCGGCGGCGGCGCGCCGCACGTCGGCGCCGGGGTCCTGGACGCGGGAGACGATCGTGTGCGCCCTCTCCCGCTCGCGCTTCCGCCAGGGCTCGTTCCGCTGGACGTAGAGCCGGATCGCGAGGAGCGACATGCCGAAGCAGTCGCCGTCCGGCTCCGTGTAGTGGCCGTTGTTCCCGAACGACAAGCCGTCCCGCATGACGTCGAAGTCCGTGAGGATCGACGCGGGGAGCTTCCCCTCGGGGAGCGGGAGGTCCTCATCCGCGAGCACGCTCGCCGGTCCGGCGATCGTGGCGAGGAGGAGGAGCGTGACCGCGAGCTTCCGTCTCTGAGACATGGTGGAGCCGCCGGCTCCGCACACCGGAGACCAGAAGCAAGGCCTTGCGCCGTCGAGGTCGCACTTCGCGAGGTGGAAACTCGCTATCCGCTCGGGGTCTCTCGTCGCAGATACGCGCCTTTCCCACTTTCGGGGTGGAGGCACGCCCCTTCGCACCGGTTTCGACGACGAGCCCGTGGGATCCGTGCGGTATGACTTCTGCACACCCCCCCGGACGAAGCGCGTGCGATCCCCGCGCGCAGCAGGAGTAACAGCTCGATGTCCTTCGAACTTCATCGCGCGCTGCCGCTCATCGCGGCGGTCGCGCTCGCGTGCCCGTCTCTCGCCAACGCCGACCCGAAGAAGAGCCAGGGCCAACTCGACTCCTTCGAGTACACCTACACGCTCGAGTGGTCCTCGGACGAGGTCCAGTCGCAGGTCAAGGTCACGCGCCAGAAGGACGGGACCTACAAGGCGGAGCTCGGAGGAGAGGCCGCGGTCGCGGCCCCAGAAGCGGCGGTCATCAAGCTGTTCAAGGCCGTACGGGCGTTCCAGACGTTCCCGAAGGCCGGCTTCGGGGGGGACGGCAACCACTTCCACACCGACGTGAAGGCCTCGGGGATCCTCCCCGGCGGCAAAGCCTTCTCGTTCGAGCGTCACTTCTACGACCCGAACGACGAGCGCTACGACCGCGCGCGCCGGGCGCTCGCCAAGGCCGTCGAGGACTTCTCGGACGACGTCCACGCGGCGAGCGCGAAGCCGGGGCTCGAAGCCTTCGAGTACACGAACACGCTCGAGTGGTCGGGCGACGACGTCCAGACGCACGTGAGGGTGTCGCGAGCCGCGGACGGCACCTACACGGCCGACGTGGGCGTGGGCGCCTCGGAGAAGAAGGGACTCAAGGTCCCGCAGGCGGCGATCGACAAGCTCGTGGGCGCGCTCAAAGCCTTCGAGAAGTTCCCGGACGACTCGTTCGCCGGTGACGGCGCGCACTTCTACACGGACGTCCGGTCGCGCGTGATCCTCCCGGGCGGGAAGCTCCTCGAGGTCGACCGGTGGTTCTACGACCCGAGCGACGACAAGGCGGCGCGGCTCCAGGGGGCGCTCGCGAGCGCGGTCGAGGAGTTCGAGAAGGCCGTCCGCGCGGCGAACCCGACGAAGGGGATCACCGCGGCGCTCCAGCTCCCCTAGGAGGCCTGCCGCTCATCGACTCCTGGACGCACCCGTCCAGGGATCGCCGCTCGCCATCGGGATTTCCTCGACGTGGTCGAGGTAGCCGCCGGGCCAGGCCTGGTGGCTGTGTGTCGAGCCCTGGGCCCCCTTCATGCGGTGGATGGTACCGCGAGCGAGGTGTCTAATCACCGGCCGACGGGACAGGAGGAACAACGTGGGGATTCTGACCAAGGAAAGCTGCGATAAGTGCGACGCTGACTGCATCGTCACCGCCGTGGTTCTCGGCATGGCGAAGGAGTCCGGGAAGGGGCTCCAGATCGTCGTCGAGGACGAGAAGGACCTGCCGCGTCTCAAGACGGCGCTCGAGAAGGTGAACGGCGCCCTCAAGGCGGTCGGCCGCGCCGCGGTCACGGCCGCCGTGGCGCCGGCGTGGAAGGCGGGAGAGTTCATCACCGGTGGCCTCAAGATCCACCCCGTCGACGGGACGATGACGAAGTTCGTCACCAACGAGGGCAAGGACATGCCGCAGTACCTCGGTCGCGGCGCCTACACCGGCATGGTCCTCGTGAAGGGCGCGTCGGGGAAGGACGAGCTCAAGTACTGGGGGTCGACGTTCGAGGTCGACGTGAAGAAGGGTCCGCGCAAGCTCGGCCAGCGGCTCCCCCCCGACCCCCGCATGCACAAGCAGACCCCCGGAGACAGCCCCATCAAGGGGTACGTCCACGGCATGATCCAGGCCTGCTACGTGGCGGCGAACCTCGGCCCCGCCCAGGCGAAGACGCTCGAGCTCGCCGCGGGCACGGGCACGAGGAAGCTCGCGTCGTGCATCGCGTGCACCACGTTCATGCTCGCCGTGAACCGCCAGCCGAGTGGCATCCACCTCGGCGCCGCCAACTCCTGGGTCCCCGTCGATCCGGCAAACGCGTGGGCCATGGCCGAGCTCCAGGGCGATCAGTGCGACGCCAGCCTCAAGCGCGACGGGATCGCCGCCGACGTCACGCGCCTCAACAAGCTCTGGGTCGACAAGGTCGGCGTCTGGATGTGCGCCGGGGCCAAGCTCGACAAGGCCCTCGTCACCGACAAGGACCTCTCGCCGGACACTCGCTGCAAGGGCCACGATGGCAAGTGGGACCACCGGAAGTCGTGGGAGAAGCTCCAGGCCCTCGCCAAGAACCCGGGCCCCGTCCACGCGGACACGTTCCTCGACGCTCTGGGCTATCACTACAGCGACACCGCCCGCATCCTCGAGACGCTGGGCTGATGCCGGATCGGCTCGCTCGCCGCTACCGCCCCTCGAGGCGGGCGAGCCGCTTCCGCGCGTCGGGCGTCCACGGAAAGTCCGGCGTGTACTCGATGCACTTCACGTAGTCGCTCTTCGCGGCATCGGTCTCCTTCTTCGCCTCGCGGGCCATCCCGCGGACGTAGAAGGCCCTGCCGTAACGGGCGTAGAGGGCGATCGTGCGATCGGCGTCCGCGATCGCCCCGTCCCAGTCCTTGATCAGCAGCTTGAACCAGGCGCGGTTGCAGACGATGAGCGGATCCTGCGGGTCGAGGGCGATCGCCTTCGACACGTCCGCGATCGCGCCGTCCACGTCGCCGTACTGCTGGCGCGCGTTCGCGCGGCTGTTCCAGTGGGCGGCGGTATCGGGCGCGAGCTCGATCGCCTTCGAGAAGTCGTTGATCGCGCCGTCGAGGTCCTTCCGCCCCGCGCGAAGGCTCCCGCGCTCGTGCAGCGTGGCGGGGTCCTTCGGGTCGAGCTCGATCGCCTTGCCGAGGTCGGCGATCGCGCCCGGGACGTCGCCCGTCTTTTTCTTGCACAGGGCTCGCTGCACCCAGGCTGCGGTGCGCTTCGAGTCGAGGTCGACGGCCTTCGTGAGGTCGACGAGGGCCTCGCTCACGAGGCCCTTCGCGCGGCGCGCGGTCCCGCGCGAGAACCACGCGAGGGCGTTCCTGGGCTCGAGCTCGATCGCCTTCGTGGCGTCCGCGATCGTGCCGTCCCAGTCACCCTTGACACGGCGGGCGTTCGCGCGGGAGCTCCAGTAGTCGGGCGAATCAGGGCGGAGCTCGATCGCCTTCCCTATGTCGGCGAGCGCCCCGTCCACATCGCCCAGGCTCAGGCGCGCGAGACTGCGTCCGTGCCAGGAGTGATCGGCATCCGGTGAGCGGTCGATGGCCTTCGTCAGGTCCTCGGCAGCGAGCGCCCAGTCGCCCTGGAGAGAGCGAGCGGCGCCGCGCACGTGCCAGGCGTAGCCGTTGCCGGGGTCGAGGGTGATCGCCTCGGTCGCATGACGGATCGCGGCGTCGACCTTACCCTCGCTCGCCGCCGCGGCCGCGGCTTTCGCGATCTCCTGGGATTTCGCCCGACGATCCTCGGCCGGCCTGGGCGGCGGAGGCGGTGGTTGGGGCGGCGGAGGTTTCGGAGGCGGCGGTTGCGGCGGCGGCGCGACGATCTCCGGTGGCGGAGGAGGAGGGGGCGGTGGCGGGGGAGGGACCACCATCGCGAACCGGACGGCGACGACCGCGAGGACGATCCCCGAGACCGCCAGGAGAGGAACGCGGAGGCCGCCGGCCTTCCGCTCCCCGGCGAGATCCACGGTCGCGGTGCGCGCTCTCCGGCTCGGAGCGCGCACCTTCGCGCGCGAGCTTCGCTGGCGAGACACTTCGGCGAGAGCCGCCGCGAGGATCTTCGCGTCGGGGAACCGGTCGGAGCGGCTCCTCGCCAGGGCCTTCTCGATCACGGCGCGCAGCTGAGGGGGGACGTCGGGCCGCTCGATCCTCGCCGTCTCGCCCGACATGACCTTCTGCACGATCTCTATGAACGCGTCCCCCGGGAACGCCGGACGGCCCGCGAGACACTCGTAGAGGATCGCGCCGAGCGCGAAGACGTCGGCCTCGGGGCCTACGCTCTTCGCGTCCGACATCTGCTCGGGGGCCATGTAGGCCGCGGTGCCGCGGAACGAGCCGTGCGTCGAGAGCGACACGCTCCCCGTCCCGCCCACGACGCCGCGGTCGAAGTGCTTCGCGAGGCCGAGGTCGGCGACGAGCGCGCGCTCCATGCCGGCGTCGCGACGGTCGAAGAGGACGTTCTCGGGTTTCAGGTCCCGGTGGACGATCCCCCGCCCGTGGGCGACCGCGAGCGCCGCGGCGAGAGCCGCGCCCAGGTCGAGCGTCTCGCCTACCTTGAGCGGCCCCTTCTGGAGCTTGTCGCGGAGCGTCCCGCCCTCGAGGAACGGCATGACGAGGAAGGGCCCCTCCTCGGAGGTGCCCTCGTCGAGGAGCGGGACGAAGCCGTCGGCCTCTCCGAACGTCGCGAGGAGCCGCCTCTCCCGCTCGAAGCGAGCGATCCGCTCGGGCTCCGGCCGGAGGAGGACCTTGATCGCCACGATCTTGCCGTCGGGAGCTCGCGCGCGGTGCACCACGCCCATGCCGCCGCGGCCGATCTCGCCGAGTACCTCGTACGTCCCGAGACCGCCTCTCAACCGGTCGTCTCCCCGAGCGCCATGCTAGCGCCGTCGACGAGCCGGAGCAGAGTTCGCACATTCGTGCGAACCACGGCTCGCCGCCGATGCCTCACCGCAAGGACGTGAACGTCCGCTACAGCACCAACCCGGTCCTGCTGAACACGGGCGAGATGTGGTCGCCGACAGTTTGGGTAAGCCGTAGGAACGCGGTCAGTGGAACTCGCCCGTGACGGGGTCCAGCCCGACTGCACCGGGTAGGCCCACCAACCGCTCGAACGTGAGGAGTCCGTCGTTGTAGTGCTCCTCGTCGGGGTCGTCGTCTTCATAGAGCTCGAGGCGCCGGGCGGACTTCTTGAGGGTCGCGCGCTTCTTCGCATCCTTGCAGCGTCCGGCGTGTTCCTTCGCTTCGTCCTTCACCCACGAGTCCTGGAGATCGACGATCCGGATCTTCCACTTGGCGAAGTGGACGGTCAGCTCGCCCTCCGCGACTTCTACCTTGGCCTTGGCGAAGTGCTCCTTGAGGTGCGCCGCGACCTCAGCGAGAGTCTGCTTCTTGGAGAGGTAGACCAACCTCGGCGATGCGGACATAGGAGTAGACTACCGCACCGAATGGCTCAGCGGCTGAGGAGGACCGTCACGCTGCCGGTGTTGAAGTCGGTGCTCACGATGTCGGGCTTGCCCGTCTTCCTCAGGTCGAAGATGTCGCAGGTCGACGGCTTCGGGTTGGTCCTGAATTGCGGACCCGGCAGGAACTTGAGGGGCGTCGTCGGGTCCTGCACGAGCACCTGGAGGGTGAGCGGGACGCCGAAGTTCACCGCACAGAGGTCGAGCTTGCCGTCTCCATCGAGGTCCGCGACCGAGACCATGGAGGGGCTATCGCCCGTGGGGTATGCGACGCGCAGCCCGAACGTCCCGTCGCCGTTACCGCGGAAGACGGAGACGGCGAGCTGATAGCCGTTCGCCGCGACGATGTCGGCCGTTCCGTCTCCGTCGAGGTCTCGCACGACCACGCACGTGCACCCGTCACCCATGGTGAGCGTCGCGAACGTGGGGAACGTGCCGGGCTGCGAGTGGCTGTTGATGAGGACCGTCACGCTGTTCGGGACGTTGAACAGGAAGCCGACGGCGATGTCGGGCCGTCCGTCGCCGTCCACGTCGCCCGCGTCGAGGAAGTACGCCTGCTGCCCCGCCGGGCCCGCGGTGTAGTTCTTGGCGGTGAGGAAAGTCCCCGGCATCGCGGGGTCCTGGATCAGGATCGAGATCGTGTTGTTGCCCGAGTTCGACACCGCGAGATCGGGCTTCCCGTCGCCGTCGAAGTCGCGAATCACGACCTGACACGGGCTGCTCCCGGCGGCGTAAGTCACCCCGGCGAGGAATTGACCCGGACTCGCCGCGTCGTTGCGGAAGATGACGACTCCTCCGTTCGTTCCGACCGCGATGTCGGGGCGACCGTCTCCATTCACGTCGCCCACGTCGAGGAGGTTGGTCGTGCTCCCCGTCGAGTAGTTCGCCGCGGAGAGGAACGTGCCGGGTTGCCCCGGATCCTGCAGGAGCACCGAGATCGTGTTGGCGTTCTGGTTCGCAGCGATGAGGTCTGGCCACCCGTCTCCGTTCACGTCCGCGCACTTCACGTGGCGCACGCATCCCGGGCTCGTCGCGTAGCTCGCCGGCGCGCGGAACGTGCCCGCGGGTGTCGCGGCGCCGACGGCGATCGTGATCTCTCCGGTGAACGACGCGACCGCGAGGTCCGCGTGGCCGTCGCCATCGAAGTTGCCGACGACGACGGACGAGGGCGATGAGACCGCGACCGTCGCGCCGGCGGAGAACGACCCCGACGGTCCCTGGCGAAAGACCTGGATGCTCGAAGATCCGTAGTTCGCGACGACGAGGTCGGTGGCGCCGTCGCCGTCCACGTCCCCCGCCGTGACCCAGTACGGCTGCGTGCCCACGCCGATCGTGAGGGGCGGCGCCGGAAAGGTCCCGGGCGTGGTCCCCTGGAGGAAGACCGAGACCGTGTCGGCATCGCGGTTCGCGACCGCGATGTCGAGCCGGTTGTGCTGGGCGAGATCGCCGATGGCGAGCCACACCGGGTGGGTCCCCGTCGCGAGCGTCACCGGCGCGCCGAACGTGCCCCGTGTCGTCTTGCTCTGGAAGATGAGAGAGATCGTGCTGTCCCTCTCGTTGACGACGACCAGGTCGGGCGCGCCGTCCGCGTCGAGGTCCGCGATCGCAACCGCGCACGCGCCCGCACCTGCCGGGACGTTGAAGGCCGTCTTGAACATCCCCGGCTGTACAGGATTCTGGAGGAGGATCGAGACGTCGCCTCCGGTCCCCGAGCTCGAGTTCGCGGTTACGATGTCGCGGAACCCGTCGCCATCGATGTCCGCGACGGCGAGGCCGGCGGGCGCCTGTCCGACCAAGAGCGTGCGCGTCGTCGAGAACGAGCCTCGGTTGACCGCGCTCTGGAAGAGGATCGTGACGGAGTTGTCGTCCTCGTTGGCGACGACGACGTCGGGGGCGCCATCGCCGCTCACGTCGGCGAGCGCGACGGCGTAGGCCCCCGCGCCGGTGGGGAGGTCCACGCGCGGCCCGAAGTTGGCGTGACCGACTCCGAAGAACAGCGAGACGCTCGTCGCGGTGGCGCGGTTCGGGACCGCGAGGTCGAGCTTGCCGTCGCCGTCGATGTCACCCGAAGCGATCGCTCGCTGGTGACCGGTCGTGAGGAGGACTCGCTGCGCCGCGAGGTCGGGCAAGCCCGAGGCAGTCGTCGGCGGACCCGGCGGCGGAGGCGGGCTCGAGGGAGGCGGGCTCGGCGGTGGAGGCGGAGGCGGTGGCGGTGGCGGGGTCGGGGGCGGCGGCGCCGGCGGAGGGGCCGGCGGATTCGAGGCGACCGGCACTCCGTTGCCGCCCCCGCCTCCGCTGCCGCCGCCGCCCGCGGCTCCCGTGGCGGCCGCGAGTCCGATCCCGATCAGAAGAGGGCCGGGTCCGCACCCGGCCACAACGAGCAAGCAAGTGACGCCGAGGACCCCGAGGATCCCGCGTCGACTTTCACCACCGAGCGACATGAGCTCAAGTCTCGCCTGAGACGTAAGGAAGTCGACTCGAATCTTCGCGCGACGGGCTGTTCGACCAGTTCTATCGGGGTGGTGGGATAGGTTTAGAACCTCTGCCGCCGAGGGACAGCTCGCGCCCGTCATGGGGTTTGTGATAACCGGCGAACACTAGGGTCGCGTTCGGTGTACACGGCTGCACGCGCATGTCGCGCCTCGGACGCCGCCCGCTACGGCGTCACATGCGACGCATTCGCGGTCCATGGCTCCTCCCTGAAACTTGGCAAGGCCATGAAATCGACGGCCACGGCCAGTCTTCGCTCGGGTGGCGAGCCGGATCCTTAAGGAGGGGTGACAGTTCGACTCGCCTCGGACATCCTCATCCTGCGCTGAACGGAACGGGATGAGCAACACGACAATCTACTGCGACGAGGCCGGGTTCACGGGGAACAACCTGCTCGCGGCCGAGCAGCCCTTCTTCGTCTTCTCGAGCGTCGGGTTGGGCAGCGTAGGACGTTTAAGGCCGTCAAGGACTTCCGGATCCAGGGCAAGGAGCTCAAGGGGAAGAACCTCTGCCGGACCAGCCGTGGGCAGAGGGCAATCCCGTGGATCATCGAGCAGGTCGCGCCGTGCGCTCGGCTGCACGTCACCGACAAGAAGTACGCGCTCGCCGCGAAGTTCTTCGAGTACATCTTCGAGCCGGGCTTGATCCACGGCAACGGGCTCTACTACCAGATCGGGCTCAACAGGTACGTCAGCAACCTCCTCTACATGCACTTCCTCACGGACGACAAGGCCGAGGAGTTCTTCAAGACCTTCGAGCAGCTCATGCGGTCGCTCGATCTGACGCTCCTCGAGTCGTTGTTCGAGCCGCTCGCCCCGACCGGGGAGCGGTCTCCTGTCCGCGAGATCCTCACGTTCTGCATCTGCCAGCGGAAGCACATCAGCGAGGAGATCGACGGTCTGAGGGACCAGCGCCGGAACTGGGTCCTCGAGCTGAGTCTGTCGGCACTCATGGAGCTCCTGTCGACCTGGGCCGAGAAGCACGACGAGCTGGAGATCGTGTGCGACGACTCGGAGCCGCTCAAGGACACCGTGGACATGTTCACGGGCTGGGTCGGCACGAAGCGGCGCAGCGTCACTCTGCCCGGGCTGAACGCCACGATGCACTTCCCGAACCTCGCGAAGCCCGTCCGGTTCGCCCGGTCGGAAGACGAGCCGGGCATCCAGCTCGCCGACGTGCTCGCCTCGGCGTTCGCGCAGGCCGCGAAGCGCGGTCCCTCAGACAAGACGACGTTGAAGTGGGGGGAGGCGCTCATGCCCTCGCTCGCGGGCGCGATCATGCCCGACCTCGACGAGGTCGACATGCGCAGGCCCAAGGCGAAAGTGCTGCTTGCCGTCCTGCTCGAGCTCGTCCGCCGCGCCGTGAAGGGCGAGCACCTCTGCAACGACATGGACAAGTTCCTCGTCGTCGCGACCCGCGACCTCCATCGCATCGGCGCCGGCCGGTAGACCGGTAGTAGGAGTACTGCATGAAGATCGAGGGTGTCTGCTCCGAGTGCGGAGCGAAGCACATTCGCGACTGTGCCCAGGGCGAAACGCGAGCTTGGTTCAAGTGCGCGTGCGGTTACCCCTTCGAGATCATGGTGATCATGGAGCCGTATGGGCTCCCTTTCGAGTACGGGATCGAAGCGCTCGAACGGAAGCGGTGGGCCGACGCATGCACTCACTTCATGACCTCCTTTGAGATGTTTCAGCGGTCCGCGACGGGCCTCCTACTTGAGGCCGACGGCGTTCGTCCCAAGCTCGCGGCCCTGATGGTGGACGAGCTGCGACTCTCGCGGGAGAACCTCTCCACGATCGCCAAGGAGATCCTCGGCGCGAGGCCCCCGTCACCCACGGCCGGGAGCCGTCACCAGGCCGTCCACAAGGGCGCCGTCCCGAAGCCCAGGGAGGCAGTGCGCCGCGCTGCGGAGCTCGTGAACGTGTTCGAGGGCTGGCTCAAGCCGATGTCCGAGCGCGAGCTTCGCGACTTCGATCGCCTCTGGCGGGCTTACCTTGCGTGCAAGACACTGCCCAAGGACGTCTCTCGGTCTGCGCGCCGCACGTTCGATCTCTCGGTCACTCAGTCGATGATCAAGCAGCGCTGGCAGTCCTACGAAGCGGCTTCGCTAGCGCGGACCGCGGCGCCGACTCCTCGTAGTTGATGATCGGGTGGGGCCCAAGTCCACTCCGGTCGACTACCTCCGGAACGGATGCAGCTCGATTCCTCCCTGCGTGGTCCTGTCCCGATCACCAGTGTCGGAGCCGGGCACGAATGCGACGCACGTCGCCATTCCGTCGCCATGTCCCACGTCCGGAGCCTTGCACCGGAAGCCACCGAGAACAGGTCCACGGAGCGCCGGATGGCGGCGTCATGCGAGATGATCGCCATGAGATCCCCCTCGGGCGAGAGAGCGACTGTACTGCGATCACCGAGGTTCGCGGTGTCGTTGCGGTGCTGAAACGAGTAATCCGCCGACTGGCGTCGACGCGGTAATGCGGCAGATTCGGCTCCTGGCGGGGCAGGCGCACATCAACGACCGAGCTGCGCCGCTTCGAGCGGATAGCGCGTGGATTCTTCTCGCGATAGCCGTTGCCGACAACCTCGTCCCGGTCGGGTTGGGCTACTACTTCAGCCGGAAGTCGTGCAATCGAGGGCGGCCAAACTGATCCTTCATGGAGCTTTTGACAACGCACTCGAAGAAGAACTTCTCCTCCTTCGAAGCCGACTTCAGCTTCGCGACATCTTCGGGTAGGTCGAACTCACCCGTCATAGCTTGGTTGCGATCATAGGGGAAGATCGAGAAG
>CAZYLP010000058.1:3446-18002 GCA_964648345.1 uncultured Planctomycetota bacterium | reverse complement strand
CGGCTCGCGCGCGGCCTCCTCCTCGTCCGGTCGGGCCGGCCCGAGCGCGCGCGCGCCGACCTCGAGGCGGCGCGCGCCGTCTCCGAGCTCGCCTACGCCGCGACCGTCGGTCTCGCGAAGCTCGCCTCCGCGACGAGCAAGCCCGACGAGGCGCTCGCGCTCGCGACGAAGGCGTGCGAGCTCGACCCGAAGCGGCCCACGGCTCACTCGCTCCGCTCGCGGCTCCTCGTCGCGAAGGGAGACCTCGCCGCCGCGCGGACCGCGCGCGCGCTCGCCTACGAGGACGCGAACCAGGGCGCCGAGTGGCGGCCGCAACCGGGCGGCGTCCCGTGGGTGAGGCGCCCGCTCGTGGACGTGATCGACCCGCTCGAGGCCGCGGAGCGCGCCTCCTGCCGCGGCATGGACTACTACGACCACTCGCGGACCGACGCGCGCGACCGCTTCAAGATGAACATGAGCCGCGCCGCGGCCTACCTCCGCCGCGCGCTCGCGCTCGACCCGGACCGCCCCATGACGGCGGCGAAGCTCGGCGACGCGCTCTACCTGAGCGGCGCGACCAAGGAGGCGCACGGCGCCTTCGCGGCCTCCGTGTCGCTCGACCCGTTCCTCCTCGAGGCGGACGTCCAGCGCGCGATCCTCGAGCGCGACTTCTCGGCCTCGACGGCCGGAGCGCGGAGCGCCGTCAAGACGCTCGAGGGCGTCGTCGAGCGCGGCTCGCGCCCCGCGCCCGAGGGCGACCCCGCGCTCGTCGCGCGCGCGCGCTACGAGCTCGCGCGCGCGTGGGAGGAGTCGGGCGACCTCGTCCGCGCGCTCCAGGAGTCGGAGACCTCCTGCAAGGAGAACCCGAACCGCTACGCGCCGGCCGCGCTCCGCGCGCGGCTCCTCACGAAGCTCGCCCGCTCCGACGCGAAGGACGCGTCGAAGACCGCGGCGACGCTCCTCCACACGCCCGTCGATCCGCCCTACCGGGCGCGCGCGCTCCTCTTCCTCCGCGCCGCGGAGTCGCGCGAGCGCGAGAACGACAACCGCGCCGCGATCCACTTCTGCACGCGCGCGATCGAGGTGGACCCGATGTGCGCCGAGGCCTGGCGCAAGCGCGGCGCGCGCTTCTTCCGCTCATCGCCCTTCGAGTTCCCGCAGGCGTTCGTGGACGTGGCGACCGCGATCGAGCTCGAGCCGCGCCTGGGGGAGTTCTTCCACGCCGACATCGAGAACACGGTCTACCGCTACCGCCGGATCGCCGACGAGTTCGGCGACCGCGTCAACGAGGCCGTCGCGGGCGCGCCCGAGCTCGCGTCGGCGCGTTTCCTCGGCGGCTTCTGGGCGCTCGTCAACAACCAGCCCCAGAAGGCGCTCGAGTACCTCGACGGCGCCATGGACCTCGCGCCCGGGTGGTACCTCCCGCTCCTCTACCGCGCCGAGGCGAAGGTCCGCCTCGACGACGTCGAGGGCGGCGAGCGCGACCTCGAGGCCGCGCGGAAGATCTTCCCGAAGGACTCCTTCTACTCCTTCATCGAGGCCGGCATCTCGATCAAGAAGGGGAGCCGCGACGGCGCCTACGCGAAGCTCGAGGAGGCCGTCCGGCAGGGATTCCGGTGGCCCGACACTCTCCGCGCGTGGCCGACGCTCGGCCCCATTCAGGAGACCGACCGCCTCGATCGACTCGTCGAGTCGATGGGGGCGGTCGATGACGGCTGGTTCGGCGGCTCGAGGAAGAAGAAGCGCTGACCCGACTCCCCGAGCGAGCGAAGCGAGTCGAGGGGCTTACTTCGCGACCGAGCTGTTCCAGACCTTGCCGAAGTCGTTGATGAACGTCTGCGCGAGCTTCTGATCGGTCAGGACCATGGTGTTCTCGAAGCCATACATGTCCTGGTTCACGTTCCAGTTGAAGCTGCCGAAGATCACGGTCGCGCCGTCGATCACCGCGTACTTCTGGTGATAGAGCGCGTAGCCCGGGAGGTAGACCTTCTTCTGCTGGCAGCCCGTCATGATCCCGAGCGAGTTCGCGTTGAGGCTCGCCTCGCCCGCGTCCGTGAGGACCGAGACCGACACGCCCCGCTTGATCGCCGCCGCGACGGCCTTGGCGATGTCGGAGGACGTGAACTGGTACATCGCGATCACGATCTCCTTCTTCGCCTTGCCGATCTCCGTGACGATCTTGTCCTGCATGAGGCCCGCGTTGCCCGTCGGCGAGAAGATGATGTCGTTCGTCGAGTTGCCCGCCGCCGCGCCGCCCTTGCCGTTCGTCCAGATCGACTCGAACTCCTTCACGAACTGGCCGACGATCGCGGGGTCGCGGATGAAGACCGCGTTCTCGTAGTTCTCCTCGTCGGCGCTCTGCGTCCAGTTGTAGCTGCCGCAGATGAGGAGGTTGCCGTCGATGATCCCGAACTTGTGGTGGAACTTCAGGTTCGACACCGGGCCCGTGGGGTTCACGTAGTCGTAGGCCGTCATCCCCTGGGCCTTGAAGTCCACGTCGAGCGACACGGCGAGCTTCGACTGGTAGCCGTCGAACAGGACGCGCACCGCGATCCCGCGCTTGAAGGCGCGGACGACGGCCTGACCGATCTTCGGGCTCGTGAAGTTGTACATCGCGATGTCGACGGAGGTCTTCGCGGCGTCGATCTCCTTGGCGATCGCGTTCTGGATCGTGTGGGAGTTGCCGTTCGGCGAGAAGAGGACCTCGAGCGGACCCGTGGGCGTCGTCGGCGGCGGCGGAGGCGGCGGCGTCGGACCCGGAGGCGGCGGAGGCGTCGGGCCCGGAGGAGGCGGCGGCGTCGTCGAGCCCGGAGCCGTCGAGCCGGCGGACTTCTTCGGGTTGAGGCCGTTCGGGTCGCCGTTGCCGTTGCAGCCGAGCGCGAGGAACACGACGGTCGAAGCAGCGAGCAGATACCGGGTCATTTCCGTTGTCTCCCTGAGTGAGGCCGCGCCCTGAGGGGGCCTCGAACGGCTCTTAGTGACCGGAAGTGCGGGGAGAATGACGCGTTGCCCGGAGTGTTTGCATTGCGCTGACAATCGCTAAGCGAAGAGATCGCAGAGAGATAAGTGCGGGCGCACGCGCGCGGAGGGGTTCAAATAGAGACGGAGGTGAGCGCTGCGTCAGGAGGAGAGCGCGGAGGGAGACAGTCACCTCGAAAACGAGCGTGGAGGAGCGTTCCCATCGTTGACGAACGCGGAGGCGCAGAGACGCGGAGGCGCAGAGAGGCCTCGATCACACGGAGGCTCCTCTGCGTCTCTGCGCCTCTGCGCCTCTGCGTCGATGAACGATGAGAACGCTCATCCACGCCAGGATCAAACGGAGAAGTACCGCGCCTGCGGGTGATGCACGACGACCGCGGCCGTCGAGAACTCGGGCTCGAGCATGGCGCTCTCGGTCGCCGTCACGCCGAACTCGTGCGCCGGGAGCAGCTCGAGGATCTTCCGCTGCTCCTCGAGCTCGGGGCACGCGGGGTAGCCGAAGCTGTAGCGCGCGCCCTGGTACTTCATGCGGAGGATCTCCTCGCGCTTCGCTCCGTCCTTCGCGGCGATCCCGAGCTCGCGGCGCATGCGCGCGTGGAGCATCTCGGCGAGCGCCTCGGTGGTCTCGGCCGCGATGCCCTGGAGGTGGAGCATGTCCACGTAGCGCCCCTCGTCCTTCAAGCGGCGGAGGTGCTCGGAGACGCGGCCCCCGACCGTGACGAGGAGGAGACCGACCACGTCGTCCTTGTCGGCGCGGAAGAAGTCCACGATCGAGCGGCCGCCGAGCTCGGCGCGGCCGCGCGGGAACGAGAAGCGGACCGTCTTCGAGGGCCCCTCGACGACGAGCGACTCGCCGTCGCGGCGCGCCTTGAAGTACCCGTAGACCCAGGCGGGGTCGAGGATCCTCGCGGCCTTCGCGTTCGCCTTGGCCTTCTCGAAGAGCGGGAGAGCGTGCTCGCGCTCCCAGTCCTGGCGCGCTTTCCAGCCCTTGTTGTGCGTCATCTGCCAGTGGCTGCGGATGACGACGCTCGGGTTGATCCACGAGAAGATCTCGTCGAGCGGAGCGGACTCATTCTCGACCTTCGGGCCGAAGAACGGCGCGCGCGGCGGCTCGACCGGGGCGACGGGCGCGAGCGTGATCGCGGCGCGAGGAGCGGACGCGGTCGCCGAGCTGCTCGGGGCGCGCTCGGCGTCCTTGGAAGCCTTCGAGACCGCGAACGGATCCTTCCCCTTCGCGAGCGCCTCGACGAGGCGGAGGCCCTCGAACGCGTCCTTCGCGTAGAAGACGCGACCCTTGTAGATCGCGCGCAGGTCCTCCTCGACGTAACGGCGGTTGAGGGCCGCTCCACCGAGGATCACGTCGGGCGTGAGGCCGCGGCGGTTCAGCTCCTCCAGGTTCTCGCGCATGATCACGGTGGACTTCACGAGCAAGCCCGACATGCCGATCGCGAGCGCGCCCTTCTCCGCGTGGGAGGCGAGCATCTGGTCGAGGCCGATCTTGATGCCGAGGTTCGCGACGCCGTAGCCGTTGTTCGCGAGGATGATCTCGACGAGGTTCTTGCCGATGTCGTGGACGTCGCCCTTCACGGTCGCGAGGACGCACGTGCCGAGCTGAGCGCCGCCCTTCTTCGGCATGTGGGGTTCGAGGTGCTTGACCGCCGCCTTCATGACCTCGGCCGACTGGAGGACGAAGGGGAGCTGCATCTCGCCGCGGCCGAAGAGCTCGCCGACCGTCTTCATGCCGTCGAGGAGGAACTCGTTGATGATCTTGAGCGGGTCGTGCTTCTTCAGCGCCTCGTCGATGTCGCCTTCGAGGCCGACGCGCGCGCCATCCACGATGCGCTGAGCGAGCCGCTTCTCGACCGGGAGACTCGCGGAGACGGAGGGCGTCTTCGGGCCCTTCTTCTTCTCGCGCTTCCCGAAGATCCCGAGCAGGTCCTGGAGCGGGTCGCTCTTGTCTCTCTCGTTGAAGACGAGCCGGCGGCAGACTTCACGCACCTCGGGCTCGATCTTCGCGAGCGGCATGATCTTCGCCGCGTGGATGATCGCCGCATCGAGGCCCGCCTCGATCGCGTAGTGCAGGAACACCGAGTTGAGCGCGACGCGCGCCTCGGCGTCGATGCCGAAGCTCACGTTCGAGACGCCGAGGATCGTCTTCGCGCCCGGGAGCTCGCGCTTGACCCGCCTGATCGCGTCGTACGTCTCGATCGCCGCGCGGAACTGGTCCGTCATGCCCGTCGTGATCGGGAAGGTGAGCGTGTCGAAGATGAGGTCGTGCCCGCGGAGCCCGTGCGCCAGCGAGAGGTCGTAGATCCGCTTCGCGCACTCGAACTTCCAGTCCGTCGTCGTCGCCTGGCCCTTCTCGTCGATCGTGAGGGCGACGCACGCGGCGCCGAACTTCCGGGCGAGCTGGACCTTCTTGATCAGGGTCTCCTCGCCCGCCTCGAGGTTGATCGAGTTCAGGATCGGCCGGCCGGGGATCCGCTTGAAGGCCTCCTCGATGACGGGGTACTCGGTCGTGTCGACGACGATCGGGACCTCGGCGAGCCCGCGAAGCTGCGGGATGAACGTCGCCGCGTCCTTCGTCTCGTCGCGGCCGACGTACGCGAGCATGACGTCGAGCGCGTGCACGCCCTCCGCGACCTGGTCGCGGGCCATCGCGAGCATGGTGTTCCAGTCCTCGCGGCCGAGGGCGTCCTTGAACTTCTTCGAGCCCGTGGCGTTGAGGCGCTCGCCGACGATGAACGGCGGCGGCTCCTGGCGCAGCGAGTAGGAGGTGTAGAGCGACGCCGCCGACGGCTCGTAGACCGCGGAGCGCTTCTTGGGCGGCTGGATTCCGACCGCCTTCACGAGCTCGTTTATGTGCTCGGGTCGTGTCCCGCAGCAGCCGCCCACCAGCGAGACGCCGAACGCGCGGACGAACTCGGCGACCTTCGTCGCGAACGGTTTCGGCTGGAGCGGGAAGACCGTGCGCCCGTCCCTGAGCTCGGGGATCCCGGCGTTCGGAAGGCACGAGACGGGCCGCCCGCTCACGGCGCAGAGAGACCGCAGGTGATCGGCCATGGGGTCCGGCCCGGTGCCGCAGTTCAGGCCGATCGCCCAGACCTCCTCGTACGGCTCGACCGTCGCGTACGCCGCGAGGACGTCCGAGCCCGTGAGCATCTTGTTGATCCCGGCCTCGATCGTCGCCTGGAAGATGATCGGGATCCTCAAGCCCTCGCGCGCGAAGACGTCGCGCGCCGCGACGATCGCCGCCTTCGCGTTGAGGAGGTCGTTCTGCGTCTCGATCTGGAGGACGTCCGCACCGCCCCGCAGGAGGCCGAGGACCTGCTCGACGTACTTGGCGTGGAGCTCCTCGAAGGAGACGACGGGCGGGTAGAGCGTCGCGACCTTCGTCGTGGGACCGATCGAGCCGGACACGAAACGCGGCTTGCCGTCCTGGCGCGCGAGAGCGTCCGCGACCTCGCGCGCGTTCCGCGCGGCCCGCTCGTTGATCTCGACGACGCGGTCGCCGAGGTCGAAGTCGAACATCGCGTGGTTCGCGTTGAACGTGTTCGTCTCGACGACGTCGGCGCCAGCCTCGAAGAAGCTCTTGTGGATCCCCTGGATCGCGGAGGGATGCGAGAAGTTGAGCGACTCGGGGCAGTCCGGGACGCCCCACTCCTTCATCGGGATCCCCAGGTCGAAGATCGTCTGACCCATGGAGCCGTCGAAGAAGACGACGCGCTCGGTCGCGAGCGCCATGAGGCGGCGCGACCGCTCGGGGATCGTGCGGTCGTCGAGGTCGAGGGGTCGGCGCGCGGTGGGCGCTTTGGGAGTGATCATCTGGCTCGGGGTCACGGGGAGATCATAACGTCCGGTGAGTTTGCAGTCGTCCCTGAGCACGGCTACTCTCGCGCTCGAGGGGGGACGATGCGCGCGACGGCACTGCCGGTGTTGTTCCTTGTCGGGTTGGGGCTCGTGGCGTGCAGCGGTGGCGGCGGCGGTGGCGGCGGATCCTTCGCGCCGAGCCCCGACTCGCCGACGTCGGACGGCGCGCGCACGCACTCGGGCCCGGCCCGCTTCTCGCTCCAGCTCCACGACAAGCCGAACGTCGAGGTGGACGAGGTCTGGATCCGGATCGACGAGGTCCGCGCCCACCACTCGGTGCAGGGCTGGCTCCCCGTCTCGAGCACCGTCCAGACGTTCGACCTCCTGACGCTCGTCGACGGCGTCTTCACGCGGCTCGGGCTCGCCACTCTCGCGTCGGGGAGCTACGACCAGGTGCGCCTCCACGTCGTCGAGTCGTGGGTCATCCGCGGCGGCGTGCGCCTCCCCCTCGAGATCCCCTCGGGCGACACCTCGGGGCTCAAGATCGTCTCGGACTTCGTCGTCCCCGAGTGCGGGACGGTGACCATGACGCTCGACTGGGACGCCGGCGCGCACCTCATGAAGGACAAGGGCGGCTACAAGCTCCGGCCGACGATCAAGGTCGAGAGCGTCACGGTCGTCGACGACTGCGAGCCCGAAGGGATCTTCTTCGCCGACCCGGCCCTCGAGGCCGCGGTGCGCGCCACGATCGGCAAGCCCACGGGCCTGCTCGTGGCCGCGGACGTGCTCCCCATGACCGCGCTCTCGGCCGGCACGCGGGGGATCCGCGACCTCGGCGGCCTCGAGCACTGCGTGAACCTCGAACGGCTCGAGCTCGCGGGGAACGCCATCGTCGGGCTCGGCCCGCTCGCCGGGTTGACGAAGCTGAAGCTGCTCGCGCTCCACAACAACCAGATCGTGGACGTGGGGCCGCTCGCGAACCTCACCGCCCTCGGGTACCTCCAGCTCGACGGGAACAGCGTCTCGTCGATCGCGCCGCTCGCGAACCTCACGGCGCTCGAGTACCTCTACATGTCCCGGAACCTCATCGCCGACCTCGCGCCCGTCGCGGGCATGACCCGGCTGATCGAGCTGGGGGCCTTCCAGAACCTGGTCCCGAGCGCGGCCCCGCTCTCGGGACTCGTGCGCCTCGAGACCCTCCTCCTCGCGAACAACCAGATCTCCGACCTCGGGCCGCTCGCGACGCTCACGGCCCTCCGAGTCCTGACGGCCGGTTTCAACCAGGTCACCTCGATCGCCGCGCTCGCTCCTCTCACCCGGCTCGACGTCCTCGACGTCCGGCACAACCAGATCGCATCGATCGGCGGAGTGGAGGGGATGAGCGTTCTCCGCTTCCTCTTCATCCAGGAGAACCAGGTCGTGAGCCTCGCTCCGCTCGCCGGGCTCTCCGCGCTCCAGTCCGTGGACGCCCACACGAACCGGATCGTCGACGTGTCCCCGCTCGCGGGGAAGGGCGCCCTCTCGAACCTGACGCTCTCGACGAACCAGGTGTCCGACGTGAGCCCCCTCGCGACACTGGGCGCGCTCCGCCTCCTCACGCTGGGGACGAACCCCGTATCGTCGGTCGCCGTGCTCGGCGCGCTCTCGCAGCTCGAAGTGCTCGACCTTCGCCGCACGCAGGTCGGCGACATCTCCGGCCTCGCGTCCCTTCCGGCCCTTGTCTTCCTGGACGTCCGGGAGTCGCTCGTCTCGTGCTCGGACCCCACGATCGCGTCGCTCCGCGGGCGAGGCGTTACCGTCCTCTGCTGATCCCTCGGAACGAACGTTCCGACCTCGCGCAGTGCGTCCGGGCACGCCGATCCACGGTTTCCGGCGTCGGCACGCCCGCTGCACGGCGCCCAGGCCATGCCCGACGATCTTCTCGAAGAGATCCGCGAGAACTCCCTCAAGACGACAGTCACCCGCCTCGCGGGGAGCGGCGTCGACCGCGTGCGCGTCGTCCGCATGGAGACGCTCGAGAAGATCTTCGAGAAGGCGCTCGGCCGCGCCCTCGAGCGTTCGCTCGCTCGGTTGCCCTCCGCGGCCCGAAGGACGTTCGAGAAGGAAGCGCGCGAGGAGCTCCGCGAGGTCGTGAAGGAAGTGCGCGACGCGGCCCGGTCCTCTCTCCGCGTGGAGCAACCCGCCGTCTCGTCGAGACGGACCGCGCTCCTCGAGCTCGTCTTCCGGGAGAACCTCGCGCTGAGGGGACTCGCCGCTTAGAGTGGGCGCCCCATGCTGGGCGTCCTCCTCCCGCTCCTCGCGATCGCCGCAGCCGGCGCCCTGGTGGCGTGGCTCCTCGCCCGCCTCCACGCCGAGACCCCGCCGCCTTGGCTCGCCGCGCTCGGCTCGCGCTGGAGCTTCGACCCGGCCGAGCTCGCGGGGCCGCCGCTCGTCCGGCTCGCGCTCGTGAGCGTCGCGGGGCTCTTCCTCGAGATGGCGATGATCCGCTGGATCTCGTCCGAGATCCGGATCTTCGCCTACTTCAAGAACTTCGTCCTCATCGCCTGCTTCCTGGGCTTCGGCGTCGGGGCGTCGCTCGGGAAGCGGCGCGGGAACCTCCTCGCGCTCCTCGTCCCGCTCGTCCTCCTCGCCCTCTTCGTCGAGCTCCCGCGCGAGCTCGTCTCGACGCTCCCCGTCCTCCTGGGCGCCACGTCCGAGGTCCAGGTCTGGGGCGTCCCGTCCGTGCCCCGCGACGCGAACGCGCTCGCGGCGCTCGCGGTCGGCGTCGCGGTCAGCTCGGCGGCCTTCGGCCTCATCGCCTTCGCGTTCGTGCCGATCGGACAGGTGGTCGGCCACGATATCGAGACGGCCTCGAGCGGAGTCCGCGCGTACACCGTCAACATCCTCGGGAGCCTCGCCGGCCTCCTCGGCTACACGCTCCTCTGCTTCGCGTACCAGCCGCCGGCGATCTGGTTCGGCGCGGTCGCGGTCCTCCTCGTCCTCCTCCTCCGCCGCCAGGCGCTCCTCGCGGCGAGCACGCTCGTCGTCTTCGCCGCCGTGATGGCGCTGGCCGCGACCGGAGCTCAGAAGGAGGGCGTCCGGTGGTCCCCGTACCAGAAGCTCAAGCTCAGCCCGAACGTCGAGAACGGCGAGGTCATCTCCTACGCCCTCGAGACGAACGACAGCTGGTACCAGCACGTCGTGGACCTCTCGCCCGGGTTCGTCGCGCGCCACGCGAAGGACTTCGTGCGCGTCCCGATCGAGCTCAACGCCTACAACATCCCGTACCGGTTCTGCCCGGGCCCGCGCTCGGTGCTCATCCTCGGCGCGGGCATGGGGAACGACGTCGCGGCCGCGCTGAGGAACGGCGCGACCAACGTGGTCGCCGTCGAGATCGACCCGCTCATCCAGGAGCTCGGGAAGAAGCACCACTTCGAGAAGCCCTACGACTCGCCCGCGGTCCGCGTCGTCATCGACGATGCGCGGAGCTACCTCGAACGCGGCGACGAGAAGTTCGACCTCATCTGCTTCTCGCTCCTCGACTCGCACACGACGAGCTCGCACTACTCGAACGTGCGGATCGACAACTACGTCTACACGCTCGAGGCCATGACCGCGGCGCGCCGCCACCTCGCGCCCGACGGCATCATGATCATCAAGTTCGAGGCCGCCACGCCGTGGATCGCGGGACGGCTCCAGTCTCTCCTCGAGGAGGCGTTCGGGTTCACGCCGCTCCAGGTGCAGTCCGAGTCCGACACGATCGCGCGCTTCGCGACGCGGGGGCGGTTCTACGTCGTCGGCCAGAAGGAGCGCATCGCGAGGACCGTCCTCGCGGACCCGCTCCTCCTCGAATGGTGCAAGCGCCGCGCGGCGGGCGCCACGGAGCCGGCGCGCGCGACGACCGACGACTGGCCCTACTTCTACCAGCGCGCCCCCGGCGTCCCGCTGAGCGTCCTCGTCCTCTCGGCGACGCTCGTCGTCTTCACGACCGTGTTCGTGCGCGCCGTGCGCGGACGCGGCTCCGCCGCCGGCTCCTCGTGGTCGCTCTTCTTCCTCGGCGCGGCGTTCATGCTCCTCGAGACGCAGATCGTGAGCCGCATGGCGCTCCTCTTCGGCACGACGTGGCTCGTCAACACGATCGTCGTCGGCGCGCTCCTCGCGTTCATCGTGGCCTCGAACGGCGTGGGCGCTCTCTGGCCGAAGCTGCCGCTCGCGGCCGCGTACGCGCTCCTCTTCGCGTCGATCCTCGTCTCCTACTTCGTGCCCCTCCGCGTCTTCTTCTTCGAGTCGCCGTGGCTCAAGGCCGCCGCGGCCTCCGCGGTCCTCGGGCTCCCGGTCTTCTTCGCGGGCCTCGTCTTCATCCGGACCTTCGCGGAGGCAGGCTACAAGGGCGAGGCCCTCGGCTCGAACCTCCTCGGCGCGCTCGCGGGCGGCGTGCTCGAGTCGATCTCCTTCTGGACGGGATTGCGGGCCCTGCTCCTCATCGCGCTCGCCCTCTACGCGCTCGCGGCGGTCGCGCACCGGCTGCGGCCGGCGACCGCGGTCAGCGCTGCTCCGACAGCTCCCTGAGCCGCGCCTGGAAAGCCTGGCCGAGCTTGCCCCGGCCCTCCTCGAGCGCCGGGTGGCCGTAACCCGTCGCGCGCCGGTCGAGCTCGTGCTTGGCATCCAGCACGACGCGCTCGAGGCTCGAGTGCCGCGTGCGAGCGGCGATGAGCCTCGCGTCGAACTCCTCCGTGAAGCGAACGGCCGGGTCCTTCCGCGCCTCGAGCCGGGCGCGGCCGATCCGGCGCGCGCGCTCGTCGGGCGTCGCGCGCGGGTCCTCCTCGAGGTCGATCCGGGCGATGAGCCGGAGCGCCGAGCGCGCCTCCCAGCGCGCGGCCGGCACGGGCTCGTTCTCGACGGCGTCGAGGAGCGCGTTCACGGTCGCGTCGCGGAGCCACCGCTCGAAGCGGTCCTCGTCCGCCTCGAGGTCGAGCGCAGGAGCCGTCTGCGCCTTCGAGGTGACGCCCGCCGCCCGCTCGAAGAGCGCCTGGAGGACCGGCGTGCGCTTCCCGCCGTCCGACTCGAGGAGGAAACGCCCGACCGCGTAGTTGAGCCCGGGCGCCCCCGCGACGCGCGCGCTCTTCTTGGGCCCGCGCTCCTGGGCGTTCGAGCCCGACGCGCTCGCCGTCTTCGCGAAGGTCCGCTCCGCGCCGAGGAAGAGCGGCAGGAACGCATCGAGCAGGTCGTCCCGCGCGCGCCGCGCGGCCTCGGGGCTCTCGCCGAGCTCGCGGGCGGCCTTCTCCGCGAAGGCGCGCGCGCAGCCATCCTCGATGCGCGTCCGCTCGAGCTCGCCGCCGAACGCGGCCTCGAGCCGCCGGCGGAAGAGCGCCTCGGAGACGGGCGCGCTCCGCGGCGCGAGGAACCAGCCCTCCTGCGGGCCCTGGCCCCACTCCTCGGGGCGGAAGCGGATGACGACCTCGCCCGCCGAGCAGGCGAAGGCGCCGGTGCCGGGGTCGTTCACTCCGTGCGAGCGCGCGACGGAGCGGTAGGTCGCCTCGTCCGCGACGACGAGGACCTTCATGGGCTCCTTCGCGGGGCCGAGCCAGGCCTCGCGCTCCGACAGGATCTTCTCGGTCTTCACGAGCCGGTCGAGGACGACCGACGCCGTCGAGGGGTCGAGGTCCGAGCGAAGGTGGACCCGCTCCGCCTCGCGCGAGACGAGCCGCGCGTCGTCGTGGGAGGGCGCGGCGTCCTGGGTGGCGCACGCGCCGAGGAGGGCAAGCGCCCCGAGGAGGGCGAGCTGCTTCCGCAAACAGAACCTCGATCACCCTTAAAGCGGTGCAGGGACATCCTATACTGGTGAGTCATGCGCTCAACCCGCAGGGCTAGGTCTGGCACCGCGGTGCCCGCTCGGGTCGCCCTGATGGCCCCGGTCGCGCTCGGCTTCTTGCTGAGCGCCCACGGCCAGGAGTCGGTGCCCAGCGTCTTCACGCTCGAGGACCGCGAGGTGAACGACGCCCTCGACCGCGCGCGCGCGCTCGAGCTCCAGGGATCGTACGCGGCCGCCGGCGAGGAGTACGCCAAGCTCGAGGGTCTCCTCGAGAAGAAGCGCGACAAGGACCCGGACCAGCGGATCGTCACGAAGGCCACGCCCGACGTGGATCAGGGAGTCGCGCTCGCCCTCCGCGAGCGGCTCCGCGCGCTGCCCGAGGAGGGCCTCAAGGCGTACCGCGCGTTCGTCGAGCCGCGCGCGCGCGTCGCCCTGGAGGAGGCGCTCGACACGGAGGACCGGGACGCGCTCGAGGCGGTCGCGGAGCGCTTCTCGCTCTCGCGGTCGGCCGAGCGCGCGATCCAGCTCACGGGCGACCTCGCGTTCGAGCGCGGCGACATGGCGCGCGCGCTCCGCGCGTACGCGCGCCTCGAGAAGCAAGCGGACGGCGAGACGGCGAAGCACGCCGCCTTCACGCGGCTCTGCGCCGCGGTCGCCCTCGGCGACACGGGCGCCGCCACGGACGCGCTCGCGAGCTGGGAGTCGAAGGGCGGCGATCCGGACGAGAAACGGATCCCGCTCGACGGCGCGCTGCTCTCCGCGAAGGAAGCCATCGAGAAGGCGCGCACGTCGCGCACGACATCCGTCCCGGGGGGATCTGGGCAGAAGCCCTCGAAGCCGCTCGACCCGGCGCGGCTCGCCCGGACGATCGACCTCGACGCGCCCGAGCTCCCCGCCGAGCTCGCCGAGCGGCTCGCGCGCGCGGGCGGCGTCGTGCCCGCGTTCATGCAGCCCGTCTACGACCCCGAGACGGGGCTCCTCCTCGTCGCGGACGAGAAGGCGCTCCGCGCGGTGGACCTCTCCGGGGCGCACCGCGGCTGGACGCACGCCCCGAGACGCGACGGCGGCGAGCCGGGCCGCCTCGAGGTCGCGACGATCGCGCCCGCGCTCGCTCCGGGCCGCGTCTTCACGACGCTCCACTACAACCGCCCCGTGAAGCGCGTGAAGAAGCCGCAGGTCGCGCAGCCCCCGGTCCAGCCTCCGCCGAAGAACCAGAAGAAGCCGCCCAAGAAGGCGCCCAAGAAGGACGAGGAGGACGACGAGGAGCTCGTCCGCCAGCCCGACTGGCGCGTCTTCGGCCTCGACCGGAAGTCGGGGCGCATCCTCTGGGAGACGGGCGAGCAGGCCCGCTTCGAGGACTTCTCGCGGGACGCGGAGTGGGTGAGCTCGCCCTGCGCCGCCGAGGGGCAGGTCTTCCTCTCCGTGCTCGTGCGGAAGGGCTCGGACCTCCGCTGCTACCTGGTCTCGCTCGACCAGGCGACGGGCAAGGTCCGCTTCCGCGCGTTCCTCGCATCGCGGCTCCCGTACGACTTCATGGGCCTGGGCTCGCCGCCCGCCACGCCCAGCGTGAAGGACGGACGCGTCTTCGTCGCCACGCAGCTCGGCGCGGTCGCGTGCGTGGACGCGGCGCGCGGCGACGTCGTCTGGCTCGCGCGCTACCCGACGATGCCCGAGAAGACGCAACCCGAGGCGATCCGCGGCGACCGCCGCTTCAAGCCCACGCCTCCGCTCGTGAAGGGGCGCCACGTCATCATCGCCCCGTCGGACGGTCAGGAGCTCCTCGCGCTCGACGCGGCGACGGGCGCCCGGCGGTGGAGCGTCCCGCGCGGCGACGCGCACGTGGTCGCGGAGACGCCCTCGGGCGACATCCTCCTCGCCTCGGACCGCATCCTCGTCGTCGAGCGCGCGGGCGGCGCGTGCCTCGTGCGCGGCGAGCCGCTCGGCGGCGCCGTGCTCGCCACGCCCGAGTGCGTCGAGAAGGAGGCCGTGGTCGCGAC
>CAZYLP010000058.1:0-3436 GCA_964648345.1 uncultured Planctomycetota bacterium | reverse complement strand
GCACCGTGCTCGGCCGCGACCGCATCGTCGAAGGCGCGCGCGAGGCGGGCGCGCGCGCCGCGCGCGGCGAGGGGCGGATCGCGACGGCGAGCTTCGCGCGCGTCAACCTCTACGAGGACCTCTCGCTCGTCGGCCCGGCCGCGAACGTGACCTCCTCGCGCGCCGAGGGCGCGCTCCTCGTCGGCGAGAGCCACGCGCGCCGCGGCGAGGTCGAGCTCGCATCGAAGGAGCTCGAGCGCGCGATCTCGGGCGGCCTCTCCCAGGAGCAGTCGACGCGCGCCCGGCGCCTCGCCTTCGCCGCCTTCGCCGAGCAGGCGACGCGCCTCCGCGCGAAGGGCGACCGGGACGGCTTCCTCGCCGCGGCGGCCCGCGCGCTCGGTCACGCCGACGTCGCGCTCGACGGCGCGCGGCGCGGGCCGACGCGCGAGCCTGCCCTCGAGCAGCGCGCGGCGACGCTCCGCCGCCTCTACGCGGACGCGCTCGCGGACGGCCCCACGCTCAAGGAGTGGACGAAGGCCGCCGAGGCCTACCAGAAGCTCCTCACGACCCCGACCGGCACGCTCCTCGGCCTCGCGGACGGAACGGGCGCGCTCGCCGTGGACGCGCGCGCCTACGCGACGCGCCGCGTGCGCGACCTCGTCAAGGCGCGCGGCCGCGAGTGCTACGCGTCCGAGGACCGCTCGGCGCAGGAGAGCATCCGCACGGCCCAGCGCACCGGGACCAAGGAGGGCTTCGAGAAGGTCGTGGACCTCTACCCCGCGAGCGCCTCCCACGGCGAGGCGCTCTGGGGGCTCCAGCGCTTCTACGTCGAGCACCACCTCGAGTCGCGCGCCGCCGAGACCCTCGAGCGCTTCCTCGTCGACGAGCCGGGCGACGGGCTCGTCCCGGACGCGCTCGCACGCCTCGCGCAGCTCTACGACCGGACGAACCGGCCCGCGCGCGCGCGCGCGGTGGCGCGGAAGCTCGCGGCGCTCGGCGACTCGGTGCGCACGAAGGGCCTCGACGGCATCGAGAAGCCCGCGCCCGAGCTCGCGAAGAAGATCCTCGCCAAGGCCGACAGGGCCGACCCCGACGCGCTCGCGCGCCAGGAAGCGGCCGCCGAGGCGGACGCCCCGCTCCGGCGCGTCTTCCGCTCGACGACCGAGCTCTCGGCGAACGGCGCCGAGCTCATCGAGCCGCGCAACCTCGCCCTCGGCCCGCGCGACCGCTACCTCGTCCGCCGCGCCTCCGTGATCGAGGCGCGCTCGACGGAGACGGGCGTCGCGCTCGCCCAGGTGGACGCGCCCCAGGGCCTCCTCGTCGAGCGCCGCTGGCCGGGCTGGTGCGGGGGCGCGCTCCTCGTCCCGTCGGCCTCGGTCCTCACGGCCCACGACCCGAGGAGCGGCGCGGTCCTCTGGCAGCTCGCGCCGGCGACCCACGCGACGGCGTCGCCGATCTCGCCCGACGACGTCCACGCGGTCGAGTACGGCGAGGAGGTCGCGCTCGTCCTCTCGAAGTGGAACGAGGTGAGCGGCGTCGACGCGAAGACCGGGAAGACGAAGTGGGCGCGCGTGCTCGCGGGCCGCGAGGCGACCGGCGGCCTCCTCGCGCGCGGCAAGCTCGGCATCCTGATCGGCGACGTGCCCGCCCGCCTCGAGGGGGTCGACCTCGACACGGGGAAGACCCTCTGGACCTGGGCGCCCGAGGCGAAGGGCCCCGCGCCCGTGCGCGCGGGCGTCACGCGGTGGATCGGGGCGACGGGCGTCGTGTGCATCCTCGACGGCAAGCGGCTCGCGTTCCTCGACTCGAAGGACGGCTCCTACCGCTGGCAGGCCACCTCGGGCGACGGCGGCTGGTACGGCGAGCCCCAGAGCTCGCCCGACGGCGGCTCGCTCGTCGTGCGCGGCATGGGCGGCGGCCCCGCGTTCTGGGTCTACGACGTGAAGACCGGCAAGGAGCGGTGGCGCGACGACGGCTACGGCGCGGTGCTCCCCGGGCCGCGGCCCGAGACGGACGGCGTCCTCCCGCTCCTCGAGGAGGTCATCGCCGGCGAGACCGCGGTCTACACCTTCCGCCAGCGGGCGGGCGCGACCGAGCTCTGGTCGCAGGCGCTCGACACCGGCACGAAGAGCTGGCAGTGGGAGGCGGGCGGCGTCCGCGGCCCCGCCTCGCTCGTCGAGACGCCCGCCTCGATCGTCGTCGCCCGCGACGGCCGCTTCGAGCGCACGTCGCTCATCGTCCTCGGCAAGGGGACGGGCCGCGTCGAGGAGCAGATCCACCTCCCGGGCCGGAAGCTCGTGGGACGCGGCGTCATGGCCGCGGGCGGCTGCGTCGTCGTCTCGTCGGACCGCGGCACGTTCGGCCTCACGCGCGTGGACGACGAGAAGCTCGCCCGCGAGACGCTCGCGGCGACCCTCGACCTCGCGAAGGACGACACGGCCGAGCGGCGCGCGGCGCTGGCCGACAAGCTCGTCCGCGCCAGCCCCGCGCGCCTCGAGGACGCGCTCGACTCCTGCGCGAAGGCCCTCCTCGCCGAGGGCACGGGCGCGAGCCCCGAGACCTACGACCGCCTCTTCGCGCAGCTCGCGGCCCTCTCCGAGAGCGCGATCGAGGCGGTGCGGCCGCACTACGAGGTGCGCCGCATGCCGCGGCCGCCCGAGATCGACGGCGAGCTGAACGACTGGTGGCGAGGCTGGTCCGCGGTGGACATGATCGGCCCCCGCTTCGTGTCCCCGGTCCAGCTCGAGAGCGGCCGCCCCGGCCGCTGGAACGGCCCCGAGGACCTCTCGGCGCGGCTCTACATGGGCTGGGACGAGCGGTACTTCTACTTCGCGATCGACGTCATGGACGGCGACCTCCGCCCCTTCGACTCCGAGAGCCAGAAGTGGATCGGCGACTGCCTCCTCATCGCGATCGACACGAAGAACGACGGCGGCTACTGGTTCGCGCCCGACGACCTCCTCCTCTCGCTCGCCCTCACGCTCCCGAAGAAGAAGAAGGACGACGACAAGGACAAGGACAAGCAGAACCAGGACGGCGAGGACGAGGGCAACAAGAAGCCCGAGGGCAAGTTCTTCGTGAAGCGGAAGGACGACGGCTCGGGCGCCGTCTACGAGGCGCGGATCCCGTGGGCCACGTTCAAGGCCAACAACACGAACGGGGAGGGCGCGACGGGCTTCACGTTCGGGTTCAACATCATCCTCACGGACGACGACGGCGACCGTTTCGGGCCGCAGGACCTGCCGCCGGGCGTGGACCCGAAGACGCTCCCCGAAGGTCACCGGGAAGGCGACTTCCGCGGGGCCTTGAAGAGCCTCCAGCTCACGCCGAGCGTGCTCCTCCACGAGAAGAAGGAGAGGCTCTGGCAGGGCTACATACCGGAGTACTTCGCGAAGATCACTCTTCGATAGAGAGCGCGGAGACCGCCTCGTATCCTGTCGTGGAGGAGCGATCCTCT
>CAZYLP010000057.1:17547-18199 GCA_964648345.1 uncultured Planctomycetota bacterium | reverse complement strand
CGTGAAGATCGTCGCCGTGAGCGAGCGTAACCCAGAGACGCGCGCGCTCATCGAAGAGCTGCAGCGCGAGGCGCGCGCGCGCCGGGCTCCCCGCTGAGGGCCCACGGCCCTCTCCTTCGCCGCGCCCAGCTCATCTCTTTTCGAAGCTCCTCCGGGCGCTCCCGGGCGGGCGGAGGGCCTGTCTCCGTTGACCGCTTTCAGAACACCGTGAGCTTCTCGTGGAGAGACGTTCCGTTCGTGCTGAGACGCGTTTTCATTCTTCGGGGAGAGCCATCGCCGCGCTTTTCGAACGCGGGGAGAACTCGACGAGGACGGGGAGAACGGGGAAGCGTGCGTTGAGGTTCGGGGAGAAGCACAGGGGTTCTCCGGACGTTGTCCTTGAGCTCCTCACGTTTCGCTCGGGATCACGATCGCCACGGAACTGAGACAAGACGCGGATTCTGGAAGAGACGACGCCAGTTCTCCACGAAACGATGGGTGCCTAAGAAGAAGACGAAGAGAAATCTCTTCTCCAGTAAGGAGAACGACGAACGGCTTCGAAGCCGAGAGAAACGAGAACGAGAACGAGAACGAGAGCGAGTGACGTGGGTGTCGGACCTCGTTCGTAGAATCCCGCGCGCGTACAGAGAGGAACCATCATGGTCGAGACCGC
>CAZYLP010000057.1:0-17537 GCA_964648345.1 uncultured Planctomycetota bacterium | reverse complement strand
CCACGAAGGCCGCTTTCAAGATCATCTGCGACGTCCGCGAGCTCCTCGAGGCCGTCTCCACGTGTGCGGCCATCGTCCCTGCGAAGGGTCCGAAACCCTTCCTCTCGAACATCCTCCTTCGCACGCACGAGGGAGCGCTCGAGGTGTTCGGCACCGACCTCGAGATCTCGCTCCGTCTTCGTGTCGAACGTGTCGAGGTCGTCCGTGAAGGGACCGTCCTCGTCAACGCCGCTCGCGCTCTCTCGATCCTCCGTGAGTTCCAGGGCGAGAGAGTCGAGCTCGAGGCCGACGAGCGTTCGGGCTGCGTCCTCAAGACTCCGGACGCGCGGTATCACGTGCTCGGTGACGACCCCCACGACTACCCCGAGCTCCCCAAGCTCGACTTCGAAGGCTCTGTCAGCCTCAAGGCTCAGGACCTCGTCCAGATGGTCGCCCGCACGCACTTCGCGGCGGCGACGGAGAAGACCCGTTACGCCATGAACGGGATCCTCCTCGACCTCAAGGACAAGCGTCTGCGGCTCGTGGCGACGGATGGCAAGCGTCTCGCGCTCGCCGAGCGGACCCTCGATGATTCCGTCTCGAAGCCGGTCTTCGCCGTCGTCCCGACGAAGGGCCTCACGCTCCTCAGGAACCTCCTCGCTCAGGGTGAAGAGTCCGTCCAGATGCGCTTCGAAGAGTCGCAGGTCTTCCTCAAGACCACGCGCGCCGTTCTCTCGGCTCGCCTCGTCGAAGGACACTTCCCGCCTTACGAAGACGTCCTCCCGAAGGCACTCGAGAAGAAGCTCGACGTCGATCGCGAGGCGTTCCAGTCGGCGCTTCGTCGCGCGGCGCTCCTCACCACGCGCGAGAGTCAGGCGGTGCGGTTCCAGTTCTCTCGCGAAGGGCTCGAGCTCACGGCGCGCGTCCCGGAGGTGGGTGAGTCGCGCGTCCGCTTCGGGATCGATTATCCGTACGACAAGCTCGAGGTCGGATTCAATCCGCAGTTCCTCCAGGATGCGCTCAAGGTCCTCGAGTCGCGGAGCGTCCGGGTCGAGCTCAAGGACGGGCAGAGCGCGGCCCTCGTGAAGGAGCTCGCGCAGGTGGAGAGTGGGGTCGCCGAGGTCCCGGGCTTCCTCTACGTGATCATGCCGATCAACCTGGGCTAACACGCCAAGGCGTCTGTTGTTACGGGCGCCCCCGAGGCCGTTTTCGGGGCCTTGCAAGCGTTCATCCGTGGTAAACTGCGCGGGTGATCCGGGACGTGGATGGACGCTTCACGGGCGAGCTTCCGGAGAGGCCGAAACCGGCCACTTCGGTGCGCGATCTGGTGGCGGTCGTCCTCAAACAGAACGGCATCGGCGGCGATCCGGCGCTTCGTCGGGCCGTCGCCGCGTGGCGTGAGGCCGCGGGCAACGAGTTCTGCGAGCAGACCCGGGTGATCGGACTGAAGAAGGGCGTCCTCAGCGTCGAGGTCGACTCCGCGGCGCTCCTCCAGGAGCTCTCCGTCTACCGCAAGAAGGAGCTTCTCCTCGCCTTGCGGCAGAAGGACGCGGCGATCTCCGAGGTGAAGTTCAAGCCCGGAGCGAAGGGCCGCAAGCGGGGCGCGCCGGGGTGACGGTGCCCAGCCGGGATGTCGGTGGCGAAGGGTAGTCTCCTCGGCCGTCGCGATGGGTGCGGCTGAGGAGGTTCGAGACACACATGTCGTTTACGGGAGCAGTGATGACCGCCTCAAGCACGTCGCCGTCGAGCAGCGGAAGCTACACGATCGACAGCATCAAGATGGCCGAGCACGTGAAGCACGTGCGTCTGCGGCCTGCGATGTACATCGGCGACACGCACGAACGCGGCCTTCACCACCTCGTGAGCGAGATCGTCGACAACTCCGTGGACGAGGCGCTCGCGGGCCACTGCACCGAGATCCACGTCACCATCAACACCGACGGCTCCGTGTCGGTGCTCGACAACGGCCGCGGGATCCCCGTCGAGATCCACAAGGAGACGGGCCTCTCGGGTGTCGAGCTCTGCCTGACGAAGCTCGGCGCCGGCGGCAAGTTCGACAAGGGCACCTACAAGGTCTCGGGCGGCCTCCACGGCGTCGGCGCGGCGTGCGTGAACGCGCTCTCGACGTGGCTCGAGGCCGAGGTGTACCGCAGCGAGAAGGTCCACTTCCAGCGCTTCGAGCGCGGCGTCTCCATCAAGCCTCTCGAGGTCACCGGCACCGCCAAGCGTCGCGGGACCAAGATCACCTTCAAGCCGGACCCCGAGATCTTCAAGCAGACGATCGAGTTCAAGTTCGAGACCCTGGCGAAGCGTCTCAAGGACCTCGCGTACCTCAACAAGGGGCTCTCGATCACGATCAAGGACGAGCGCGGCGAGGGGAAGCAGGAGACGTTCAAGTTCGAGGGTGGTCTCCTCGACTACGTCCAGGCGCTCCAGTCGAAGGAAGACTCGCTCCTCAAGAAGCCGATCTACATCACCGGCACCCAGAAGTCGGAAGAGTCGAAGGGTGAGGTCGAGGTCGAGATCGCGCTCACGTGGGTGGATACGTTCTCCGAGACGATCCTCTCCTACGCGAACAACATCAACACGTCCGAGGGCGGCACGCACCTCACGGGTCTCCGCACGGCCATCACCCAGGTCTTCAACAAGTACATCGAGGACCACGAGAACCTCCTCGACTCGAAGAAGGGCGACAAGCAGAAGCCCTCGGGCGATCACTATCGCCAGGGTCTGATCGCGGTCGTCTCGGTCAAGGTCCCCGAGCCCCAGTTCGAGGGCCAGACGAAGACCAAGCTCGGCAACTCCGACATCGCCGGGATCGTCCAGTCGGTCGCGAGCCAGACGCTCAAGGTCCACGTCGAGGAGAACCCGGGCGACGCCACGGCCGTGGTCAAGAAGGCCGTCCTCGCGAAGAAGATGGAGGACGCGGCCAAGGCGGCCAAAGAGGCCGTCGCCGCGGGCAAGAGCATCGGCAAGAGCGGCGAGCTCCTGAAGAAGCTCCGCGACTGCCACGAGCACGGCCCCGACGCCGAGATCTTCCTGGTCGAGGGTGACTCGGCAGGCGGGACCGCGACCCAGGGCCGAGAGCCCGAGAACCAGGCGATCCTCCCCCTGCGCGGCAAGATCTTGAACGTGTGGAAGACGACCCACGACAAGATGCTGACGCACAACGAAATCAAGGTGATCATCCAGGCGCTCGGGACCGGGATCCTCGATCAGTTCGACGCGACCAAGTGCCGCTACGGCAAGATCATCATCATGTGTGACGCCGACGTTGACGGCTCGCACATCCGCACGCTCATCCTGACCTTCTTCTTCCGGCAGATGGCGCAGCTCATCCTCGACGGCCGCGTCTACGTGGCCCAGCCGCCCCTCTACAAGATCAAGAAGGGCAAGACCGAGCGGTACATCCTGAACGACGACGTCTTCAAGTCGGAGATGCTCGATCTCGGCCTCAAGGACACGCGGCTCGAGCGTCTCGACACGAAGTCCGTGATCGACGGCAAGCGTCTGCGTCGCATCGTCGAGATCGTCCAGGACCTCGAGCGGCACGGCCGCGAGATCGTCAAGAAGGGCGTCAAGTCCTTCGAGATCTACGTCTCGCTCCGCGATCCGAAGACGGGGAACTTCCCGTACGCCAAGTTCTACGACCCCAAGGCCAAGGTCGCGATGAAGCCGGTCTTCTCGCCCGAAGAGGAGAAGGCCGCGCTCGAAGAGCTCGCGAAGAAGAAGCCGGACCTCAAGATCTGGGAGGAGGACGACGCCATCGCCGAGCGCGAGCAGGCGGACCTCTGGATCACGCGGTTCAAGGGGCGCACTCACCTGGAGGAGCTCTCGAAGGAGCTCGAGTCGCTCGGCTTCGCGCTCCAGCACGTCTTCAAGCCGAAGCAGACGGCGGCCCAGGAGATGGGCGACATGGAGGGCCACATCTCACCCTTCAAGATCGTCCAGGGCGAGCAGGTGGTCATGATCGAGTCGCTCGCCGAGCTGCCGGACAAGCTCCGCAAGCTCGGTCAGAGCGGGCTCACCGTCCAGCGGTTCAAGGGTCTCGGCGAGATGAACGCGGACGAGCTCAGAGACACGACCATGAACCCGAAGACGCGCACCCTGCTCAAGGTGCAGCTCGAGGACCAGGGCGCTGCGCTCGAGATCTTCACGATCCTCATGGGTGAGAAGGTCGAGCCTCGCCGCGAGTTCATCGAGAAGAACTCGCACGAGGTGACCAACCTCGATATCTAGGGCCTGGACGTCTAAGGCTACCGCTGCTCGGCCATCCGGCCGGTCAGCACGGCCTTGATCGGGCCCTTCTTGCCCTGTTCGCGGACCCACTCCTCGGCGACCTTGCTCATGGTGACGTTCAGGTGCTCGACGTTCTCGACCTTCACGTCGGGGCCGAGGTACTTCTCGGACTGATCGACGGCCACGAAGTCGAGCGACGCGCAGCGGTACTTCTTCTCCTTGTCGAGCGGCTCGCCGTTGACCGTGACCTTGAGGACCTCGGCCTTCTTGCCGTGCCGCTTCCACTCGTAGGCGACGCCGCCCACCTGGAGGACGCCGTACTCGTTCGTGATCTGGGCCGTCGCGTTCTTCTCGCACGCCTTCCAGAGGTCGGCCCCCGAGAGCTCGAAGGTCACCGTCGAGTTCTCGAACGGGAAGATCTCCATGATCGTGCCGAGCGTCACGTCGGGGCCCTCGTGGTTCGCGCGGATCCCGCCCGAGTTGAGGAACGCGCAGTCGACCTTCGCCCAGGTCTTGAGGCCCTCCGCGAAGTAGCCGCCTATGTTGCTCTCGCCCCGGTTGTTGCGCTTCCAGGGGGTCTCGATCGTCGCGAGCTTCTCCTCGAGGCGCTTCCCGACCTGCTCGTAGACATGGTCGAGCAGCTTCTTGAGCTCGCCCTTCGGCTCCGCGGGCTCGAGCGCGAGGAGCTTCGACTCCATGATCGCGGGCTTGTCGAACTTCTCCCGGTTCCACTTGAGGTCCATGCGGCCGAGCTTCTCGGACCAGATCTCGCCCTCGGCGACGATCGTGTTGCCGTGGAAGGCCGGCTTGAGCGGCTGGTGGTTGTGCCCCGAGAGGATCACGGTGATCCCGCTCACCTGGTCGGCGAGCTTGATGTCCTCGCTCGAGCCGCAGTGCGACAGGGCGACGATCGCGTCTACGTGCGAGGCGAGCGCGGCGACGGCCTCACGCGCTGCGTCGGCACACTTCGTCGCCGTGACGCCCTTCACCTTGTCCTTGCCGGTCACCTTCGCGAAGTTCTCGGTCATGAGCCCGAACACGCCGAGCTTGACGCCGCCCTTCTCGATGATCTTCCAGCGCTCGAGCTTGATCGCGGGCTCCCCCTCGACGGTCAGGTTCGCGGAGAGGGTCGGAAACTTGAGGAGCTCGACGATCTTCGAGACGTTCTCGCGGCCGTGGTCGAAGTCGTGGTTGCCGAGACACCACGCGTCATAGCCCGCGAGGTTCATCATCTCGTAGAGGGCGCCGCCGGTGACGCCCTGGTACTCGAGGTCGCTGATCGGGTGGCCCGTCATCACGTCACCCGAGTCGAACAGGAAGACCGGGTGCTTCGACTCCTCGCGGATCGCGGCGACCCTCGCGGCGAGCGCGGCGAGGCCGCCCTTCTTGCCGCCCTTCCCGTCGTCCTTGCCCAGGTAGTGAGCGTGGATGTCGGTCGTGTAGAGGAGCGTGAACCTCTTCTCGGCAGAGTCGTCACCAGCAGCGCGCGTTCTCGCGACGAGAACGACCGAGAGCGCGGAGACGACGGCGAGGAGAAGCGTCGAGGAGCGGCGGATCACTGGTCCCATCTCCAAAGTTCCGACGGCGTGGAGAGAGGTTCTACTCGATGGCCCCCATGTGGGGCTATCTGACCTTTCCGTGACGCTTGCTGGATTCACCGAGCGCAATCGGGCATCTGTCGCCCGGAGGAGACGTATCCCCGGATTCCGGATATCCAAAGTCGGCTACGTTGCACCGATGTGCGGCGAGCTCTCCTAAGTGCCTATTCCTAGACACTGCGAGACGATTCGCGAGTGGCGCGATGGTTGCCATAGCGTGACCGACGGATCGAGTGTCTCGGGGTTCGGGTTACCTACCGGAGGGCTTGATGTCGACTTTGCTTGGACGGCGCGAGCGGTTTTTTGGACTCGCAGGGGCCGTCGGGCTTCTCGCGGCGATCGGATGCGGGGGCGGTGGTGGCGGGGGCCGGGGCGGTGCGGGATCTACCGTAGCGCCTAGCACTTCGAACACGGGCGGCACCACGACGACCCCGACCGGGCTCGCGCTGGGAGTCGGCCGCGCCCTTCACACCGCGACGGTGCTGAAGAGCGGTTCCATCTTCGTCGCGGGCGGCGTCGACTCGTCGGGCAATGCGCTCGGCGAGACGTCGATCGTCACGCTGAACGCGGTGGTCGCTGGACCGCGGCTCCTGCAGCCGCGCGTCGGACATACGGCGACGCTCCTCGAGACGGGCCAGGTCCTGATCTCGGGCGGCCTCGCCTCCGTGAACTCCCCGACGGCACTCGATTCCACCGAGCTCTACGATCCCCTCGCCGGCGCCGTCTCGGCCGGCCCGAAGCTGACCGCGGCTCGCAGCGAGGCGACCGCCGTGACGTTCGGCCCCGCGGGCGCCCAGAAGGTGCTCATCGCGGGCGGAACCAACGGTGCGGCGAAGCTCGACTCGGCCGAGGCGCTCGACGTGAAGGCGAACAAGTTCACGGCGATCGCGGGCAAGATGGCCGAGGCGGTCGCGGCCGCCGAGGGCGCGCGACTCGACGACGGCTCGATCGTCCTCGTGGGCGGCGACTCGACGGCGGGTCCTGCCGGCGCGCAGATCTTCAACCCGACGAACCTCACGTTCGCGGCGACGAACATGATGGTCAAGCGCTCGGGTGGCGCGTTCGCGGCGAACGGCCGTCAGGCCCTCTTCGCGGGCGGCGCGTCCTCGACGGGCGTCGAGCGGTCGAGCGAGACCTACGACATCGCGTCGAAGCTGTTCTCGCAGAGCGGCCAGCTCGGTGTCGCGCGTCGTGACGCGACGGCGTCGATCGTCTCGCAGGGCGTCGTGGTCGTCGGTGGCCGCGACTCCTCGAAGCCGGTCGGCCAGGTCGAGCTCCTCTCGGGCCCGACGCTCGCGCAGTCCGCGGTCGCCGGCGTGGCTTCGCTCGCCAAGGCTCGTTACGGCCACACGACGACCTCGCTCTCGGGCAAGGTCCTCGTGATCGGTGGCTTCGACGCCTCGGGCACGGCCCTCGCCGCGATCGAGACGCTCGACCCCGCGAACATCAAGATGCCGGCGGGCACGGTCGGCACCCCGACCACGGGCATGCCCGGCACGGGCACGACGCCTCCTCCGACCACGCTCCCGCCGGCTCCTGGCGGCTCGACCTCGGGCGGCCTCGGCGGTCTCCTCGGCGGCCTCCTCGGCGGTCTCACGGGTGGCGGCACCGGCGGCAGCACGGGTGGCTCGCTCCTCGGCAAGATCGCGACGGCGGCGATCCAGACGGTCACGACGCAGGGCTTCTCGGGTGGTATCGGCGGCTTCCTCAAGGGCTTCGCCGGTAACCTCGCCGCGCAGTTCTTCCCGCCGACGAGCACCCTCGGCTCGATCATCGGCGCGATCCTGCCGCCGACGACCGGTTCGACCACGGGTGGCTCGACGGGTGGTATCGGTGGCGTGATCGGTTCGCTCCTCGGTGGCCTCACGGGCGGCTCGGGCAGCTCGGGTGGCGGTATCGGCGGCGCGATCGGCTCGCTCCTCGGTGGTCTGTTCGGCGGCGGCTCGTCGTCCTCGACGCCTCCGGCCGGCGCGGCTCCGACCGTGACCTCCATGACGCCGAACCAGGGCCCGGTCGGCACCGTCGTCACGGTGACCGGCACGAACCTCGGCACGGCGAACGTCAAGGTGACCTTCAAGAAGAAGCAGGGCTTCTTCGGCGCGATCATCGGCTTCATCACCGGTGGCTCGACGGTCAACGCGACGGTCACGTCCTACACGGGCACGGCCGCGGCTGGCTCGATCAAGTTCGCTGTCCCGACCGACGCCGACACGGGCGACGTGAACGTGACGGCGCAGTCCGGCGCCAAGGTCAAGGCCGGCACCTTCACGGTCAAGTAAGCACACGAGTTGAGGAACGGCTCGCTGCGCGCCCAAAGAGAGCGCGCGGCAGCCGCTGGAAGGAAGAAAGAAGTGCGGCCCCGGAGAGATCCGGGGCCGTGCTCTTTTCCTCGTTCTCGTTCTCGTTCTTTCAGAGTCTCGCGACGGTCGCCTTCAGGGCTGCATCCGCGTAGGCCCGAACCTGCGCCTCGTCCCACTTCACGAGTCTCCCTCGTTCGACCAGCACGTCTCCATCGACGAGGACCGTCTCGACCTGGTTCGCTCGCGTCGAGTAGACGAGGGTCCCGTAGACGTCGCCCTGCGGCCACGAGTTGAAATGGCCCGGATCGACGACGACGAGGTCAGCCCGTTTCCCGACCTCGATCGAGCCCGTGATCGCATCGAGCCCGAGAGCGCGGGCGCCCTCGATCGTGGCGAGGGCCAGGACTTCCTTCGCGGGCATGGACTTCGGGCCGTGGAGCGGCTTCTGGATCAGGGCCGCGAGGCGCATCTCCTCCCAGGGGTCGAGGAGGTTGTTGCACGGAGCGCCGTCGGCGCCGAGGGAGACGGGGACGCCCTTCGCGAGGAGCTCGGGGATCCGGGCGACGCCCGAGCCGAGCTTCAGGTTCGAGCTCGGACAGTGAGAGACGCGCGTCTTCTTCTCGGCGAGGAGCGAGACCTCGCGGTCGGTGGGATGGACGCAGTGAGCGAGGACGGCTCTCGGCCCCGAGATCCCGAGGGAGTCGAAGTAGGCGATGTTGTCCAGACCCCTCAACTTACGGACGAGCTCGCACTCCGCGACCTGCTCGGAGGCGTGCGTGTGGATCGTGAAGCCGTCGCGCGCGGAGAGGTGCGCGACCTCGCGGAGCGACTCCTCGGTCGAGGAGAGGACGAAACGCGGCGTGAGCGCGTAACGGAGGCGCGGGTGCGCTCCGTGCCAGCGCTTGGCGAGGGCGAGGCTCTCGTCGAGGCCCTCCCTGGTGCCTTCGAGGAGCCCCTTCGGGACTCCTTCCCCGGCGTCCATGAGGCACTTCCCGCCGACGAGGCGGATCCCCGCCTCCTTCGCGGCCTCGAAGACCTGGTCGTAGTGGCGGACCGTCCCCATGTCGAGGAGCGTCGTCGTGCCGTTCCTGAGCAGCTCCGCGATCCCGAGTCGCGCGGCCGCGCGGAGGGCCTTCGCGTCGAGGGCGGCCTCGTAGGGCCAGATCCGCTCTCTCAGCCACTCGAGGAGGGCGAGGTCGTCCGCGCGGTTCCGGTAGAGGGTCTGGCAGAGGTGGATGTGCGTCTGCACGAAGCCCGGGATCACGATCTTGCCGCGCGCGTCCAGGGTCCGGCCGCCGGCGGGCGCTTCGCCCCCGACCTGCGCGATCGAGCCGTCGTCGTTCACGACGACCGGCGCGTCCGCGAGGACCTCGCGTCGCGCGTTCATGGTGACGACACAGCCGCCGTGGACGGTGAGCACCGGTTCTGCCAGAGTCCTATTCTACGGGAGGCGACGAGTGGGCGGTAAAGGCCGCCAGGACAAGCAAACTTCGGCCGTCCACAAGATCGTCAAGCACGGCGCCTACAAGACCTGGGACTTCGTCGCCGGTCACCTCATGGCCTGCGCGATCACGATCTTCATCCTCTCGCTGGGCGTCGGCTACGTTCAGGACGAGGAGCGGATCGCCGAGGCCACCGTCGTCGCCGCGAAGCAGGCGGGGAGCCCCGAGATCGCCGAGGGCTACCACGCCTTCTGGAAGGCGATCCACGAGGAGAAGCAGGCGATCGCGAGCCGGCTTCCAGACGGCTGGGAGCACCCGCTCAGGAAGTGGTCCGTCCCCGCGGCGACCGCGATCTTCGGGGTGGCGTGCCTCGTCCTCCTCCTCCGCGCGCCGTCGCGCGCCCACGCGCTCAAGGAGCTGGGCTGGGGTATCGCCTTCCCGGGGCTCCTCGGCGCGCTCGCGACGTTGATCCTCGAGTGGCGCGCCATGAAGGGGATCAAGGCGACCCTCTCGGGCGAGCACTCCGCGAGCACTCTCTGGGAGGAGGGTCTCCGCGCGGCCACGGAGGGCCTCCACGTCCTCTGGCCCGTGCTCCTCGGCGGACTCTTCCTGTTCGTCCTCGGCATCTTCTGCGAGCGGCGGTGGCGTCGCGGGCAGGGAGTGCGAAAGGACGGGTCGCGGCTCGCCACGCTCCACGTGATCTCGCACTTCCTGATCGTCGGCGGGTTCGTCCCGTGGTGTCACTACGGGACCGCGATCGTCCTCGACGCCTTCACGAACGGGGCGAGCACGGGCGCGAGCATGGCGCCCTACACGTCGAACCCGCTCGTCTACGTCGCGTGCGTCGCGCTGTTCTCGTTCGGCGCGTCGCTCTACTGGCTCGCCCGCGCGGAGGTGAAGCGGCTCGAGGCGGCGGAGAAGGAGTGACCTCTATCTGGGGAGCAACCCGAGCCGATCCTCGAAGACCGACTCCGGGAACCGCTCGCCGTTCTTCCCGCGCAGCATGCGCTTGATCACGAAGTCGAAGATGAGCGGGTTCACGTCGTAGAGCTCTTCCAGGATCAGCCGATCGTGGTTCGTGATCATGCCCGTCGCGACGATCCGATCGAGCTTGATCAGGATCTTCGCCCCGGGCAGCGGATAGTCGCTCCCGTTCACGAGCCGCTCGTGGAGCTCCTTCCGCGCGAGGAGCGTCTCGAGGACTCCCGTCCCGATCCGGTTCCGTAGAGTCGTCGCCGAGATCTCGCCGAACAGCTTCCCCTCCCACTCCTTCTCGCCCATGAGCCGGAGGAAGAGCTCGAAGCTCGAGACCACGGGGTGCCCGGGGGCGTCCAGGTCCTCGTCCTCCCCGAGTCCCGCGCAGTGAGCGACGATCACGCGCACGCCCTTCCTGAGCGCGGCGCGGAGGCGGAGCGGGTTCCCGAAGTTCTGGCAGTCGGCGACGACCGCGTTCTCGTCCCCCGCGTGGCAGAGGAGGACCATGTCGTTCTTCACCATGGCCTCGTAGAACGGCTCGCAGAGCGGGCTGAGCGGGTCGATCCCCATGCCGTTCGGGAGCCACTTCACGAGGCGGACGCCGGCCTTGGCGCAGCTCTCGAGGGCGGCGACGGCGTCCTTGCGGTAAGGGTGGACGGAGCCCACGGGCACGAAGACGTCGGGATACGTCTTCGCGAGGTCGATCACGAGCTCGTTGGGCACGAAGAAGGTCGAGCTCGCCTCGTCGCGCGTCCCGTCCTCCTTGTGGAAGGCGTCGAAGGCGAGGAGCGCGTGCCGGCCGTGGTTCGGCGTCGCGCGGACGAGCCTGACGATCCGGTCCACGTACTCCTGGTCCGCGCGCTCCTCGTGCTCGACGCCCGAAGCGCTCAGGAGGAGAGCTTCTTCTCGAAGTCCTCGGGCTGGTGACGCCACGCTCCTCCGAGCATGGAGCAGCCGCTCGCGCACGCGAGGAGCGCGAGGAGCCCGAGCCGCCGGGGCAAGCTCAGTGCTTCTTGGCCGGAGCGGGCTTCTTGTTGAGGCGCGCCTTCGAGGCCTCGACGTACTTCTTGGCCTCGGCGCTCCAGAAGGCGAGGTGGCTCTTCCGCTCGGCCGTGAGGTCCTGGACGAGCTTCGCGACCGTCGGCGTCGCGCCCGGCGGGATGAGGCGCTCGAGTCGCTCGAGGACGGCGACGTGCGTCGCGAGGTCCTCGGCCATGTGAGACGCCGCGGACTCGTACGTCAGGAAGTTCATGCGCGTGAACTTCTCGGGGAACGCGCGCGCGGAGGGCTCGGTCCCGCGCTCGCGGACGAGCTCGGCGATCCTGTCGGCGTACTTGCCGTCCTCGTCGCAGTGCTTCCTGAAGGTCGCCTCGAGCGTCTTGTCGGCGGGCGTGCGGACGAGGAGCGAGCCCGGCTCGGAGAAGTAGGCGAACGACGAGCGCGTCGTGACGTGGAAGCAGGCCTGGAGGACACCGAGCTCCTGCTCCTTCGTCGCGGGGTTGATCGGCGGCGGCAGCGGCTCGGTCGGCGGAGCGGCCGGCGCGGGCGCCGGTGCCGGCGCGGGCGCGCCGTGCCCGTGGGCGTCGTGCCCGTGCCCGCCGTGCCCATCGTCGTGTCCGTGTCCGTGGCTGTCGCCTGACATAGGTGTCTCCGGGCCTTAGCGCAGCAGCTCGAGCTCGAGGGTGACCTCGAGGATCCGACGGAACGCGACGCCCAGCGCGAGCACGGGCAGCACGAGGAGGCCCGCGACGAGCGTGAGCGCCCACGAGACGGGGAGCGGCTCGCGCGTGTCGGGGTCCATGACGCCGTCGAAGAACATGGTCTTCGCGATCTTGAGGTAGTAGTAGACGGCGACGACGGAGTTGATGCCGCCCACGGCCACGAGCCACCAGAAGACCGGCCGCTGCTCGGTCTGCTCGACCGCGGCCATGAACAGCTGGAGCTTGCCCGTGAAGCCCGCGGTCGGCGGGAGGCCGATGAACGCGAAGAGGAACATGGCGAACGAGAGCGCGAGCACCGGCGCGCGGCGGCCGAGCGCGCGGAAGCTCGAGAGGTCGTCGTTGCCCGTCACGTTCGAGACCGCGATCACGCAGGCGAAGGCGCCGAGGTTCATGAACAGGTAGGCCGCGATGTAGAACGCGGCCGCGGCGCCGCCCGACGCCTCGAGGGGCGTGAACCGCGCGTCGGCGATCGGGAACGGCGCGCTCGGGATCGCGAAGCTCAGGACGGCGCGGTTGTCCGGCACCACGCACTGCATGGCCGCGATACCCATGAGGATGTAGCCCACGTGCGCGACCGACGAGTAGGCGAGCAGGCGCTTCATGCTCGTCTGGAAGATCGCGCCCAGGTTGCCGATCGACATGGTGAGGCACGAGATCACGATGAGCGCGGTCGTCCAGTCGAAGCCCGCGAGGCCGAACGTCGCCGGCCCGGGCTTCCCGTGCTCGAGGCCGGGGAGCACGTCCACCTGGTGGAACGCGAGCACGAAGCGGATGAACAGGCCCACGCCCGCGGCCTTCGAGGTGACCGAGAGCCAGGCCGTGACCGGCGTCGGGGCGCCCTGGTAGACGTCCGGCGCCCAGAAGTGGAAGGGCGCGGCGGCCATCTTGAAGGCGAAGCCGCCGAACGCGAGGAGGCACGCGACGGCGGCCGTGATCGTCGTCACCGAGTCGTGCCCGGCGAGGATGTGGGACATGCGCGCGAAGCTCGTCGAGCCCGAGATCCCGAACAGGATCGAGAAGCCGAACAGGAGGGCGCCCGAGGCGAACGCGCTGTAAAGGACGTACTTGATCGCGGCCTCGGTGCCGAGCCGGTCGCGGCGGAGGTAAGCGACGAGCGCGAAGCTCGGGATCGAGACGAGCTCGATCGAGAGGAACGCCGTCACCATGTCGGTCGCGCCGACCATGAGGCACATGCCCGCCACGGCCATGAAGAGGAGGCCGTAGAACTCGCCCATGGCGCGCCCCGCGAGCTCGCGGGACTCGTGGACGAGGACGATCGAGAAGATCGTGCCGAGCAGGATCACGCCCTTGAAGAAGTTCGCGAAGCGGTCCACGGCCACGGCGCCCCAGAACACCGAGGTGCCCTGGTCGTTGAAGTGGAACGCGGCGACGAACCCGGCGACGAAGGTGCCGAGGACGGCGAGCCACGCGAGGCGCTCGCCCGACTTCTCGCGTGGCGTCACGAGGTCGAACAGGAGCGCGGCGCACGCGACGACCACGAGCACGCACTCGGGCCCCAGGGCCTGGGACCCGTGGAGTGCGGTCTGGATCGCGTCGTGCCAGTTGACGGCGAGCTGGTGGAACACGATTCAGCCTCTCAGACGCCGAGCCCGAGCGAGAGAAGGATCGTCTGGATCGCCGCCTCGAGGCCGAGGTTCTCGGTCACGAGCCGGGGATAGACGCCGAGCACGACGCACCCGAGGGCGAGCGGGGCGAGGGCGAAGGTCTCGCGCAGCTCGAGGTCGGGGAAGTGCTTGTACTTCTCGACCGTGAGCGGCCCGAGGAAGACGCGGCGGATCGTCCAGAGGATGTACGCCGCTCCGAACAGGATGCCGCCGAGCATGGAGGTGATCGTGATCCAGCGCGGGAGCACGGTCGACTGCCAGCAGCCGATGAACGTGAACGCCTCGGAGATGAAGCCGTTCAGGCCGGGGAGGCCGAGCGAGGCGAACAGGATCACGAGCGAGAAGCCGAAGTAGCGCGGCATCTGGAGCGCGATCCCGCCGAACTTGTTCAGGTCGCGGTGGTGAGCGCGGTCGTAGATGATTCCGACGACGAAGAACATGCCGGCCGACGAGAAGCCGTGGTTCACCATCTGGAGAGCCGCGCCGTCGAGGCCTGCGTAGGTCAGGGTCGCCATGCCGAGGAGCACGTAGCCCATGTGCGAGACCGACGAGTAGGCGACGAGGCTCTTGAAGTCGGACTGGCCCATGGCGACGAGCGCGCCGTAGACGATGTTGATCATGCCCAGGCCGCCGATCGACCAGATCATGAACTGCTGGAGCATGGCGTCGGGGCAGAGGGGCAGCGAGAAGCGGAAGAAGCCGTAGCCGCCCATCTTGAGCATGACGCCGGCGAGCATGACCGAGAACGCGGTGGGCGCCTGGACGTGCGCGTCGGGGAGCCACGTGTGGAAGGGGAAGACCGGGACCTTGATCGCGAACCCGAGGAACAGGAGCGCGAACATGAGGACCTGGAAGCGCGTCGAGTAGAGGCCCGTGCCGGCGTACTGAGTCGCGAGCTCCTGCAGCGCCAGCACGTTGAACGTGTGCGGCACGAAGCGGAAGTAGAGCGCGAGCATGCCGATCAGCATCGTGATCGAGCCGACGAGCGTGTAGATGAAGAACTTGATCGAGGCGTAGTTCCTGTTCTCGCCGCCCCAGATGCCGATCAGGAAGTAGCTCGGGAGGAGCACGATCTCCCAGAACACGAAGAACAGGAAGAAGTCGAGCGCGCAGAAGACGCCGATCAGGCCCGTCTCGAGGATGAGGAACAGGATGTAGAAGGCCTTGAGCGGCCGCCGCTCCCCGGGGGGCTTGTCGTAGTCGAAGGTCCACGAGTAGACGAGGCAGAGGACCGTGAGGAGCGTCGTGAGCAGGATGATCGGCAGCGAGAGGCCGTCCACCGCGACCAGGTAGTTGATGCGGAAGGTCGGGATCCAGCTCATGTGCTCGGTGAAGCGCATCGCCGGGGCGAGCTTGCTCTGGGCCGCGTCCTGGAGGTCGCCCGCGTCGCGCGAGAACGCCATGTAGGCGTTGTCGGCGGGCCCCTTCTGGCCGTCCCACGTGTTGTGGTAGGCGGAGCGCGCGGCGTCCTCTTCCGCCTGCGCGCGGCCGAGCTCGGCCTGCGCGACCGCGAGCTCGCGCGAGTCGCGGGCGGAGACGGAGACCGTCCGGGCCCGCTCGCGCTTCTTCTCGGCGGTCATGAGCGCGAGGGCGGCCTTCTGCTGGGCGGTCTGGGAGATCCCGCTCCGCGTCATGGCCTCGGGGAGCACCTTCTGCTCCACGAAGGCCTTGAGGCTTGGCTGATCGGGCTTCTGGAAGCCCGTCGCGAGCGGGATCGACACCAGGAAGGCCAGCACGGCAAAGATCGTGCAGATCCACTTGGCCGCCTTCTCAGGCGCGAAGAGCGCGATGAGGGCGCCGAGCATCGGCACAAAGATCACCGTCGAGAGGATGTGCTCGTACATGGGTCGTCCTTAGACGATCGCGACTATGAAGAGGATCGCGACGATCCCGACGACCGTCGCGAAGAGGTATTCCTGGAGCCGTCCGGTCTGGACCTTGCGCGTCGCGGCGCCCAGACCGAGGACGAGCTTCTCCGACAGCCAGCGCACGCTGCCGTCGACGCCGAGGCCGGCCCACCACAGGACGAGGAGGCCGAAGCCAACCGTCAGGGCGACCGCCGCGGCCACGGGGTGGAGACTGAGCTTGTGCACGCCCCAGTGCGTCGAGGCGACGCCCGCGGACCAGCGGGCGATCCGCACGCCGATCTCCGAGCCGACGACGCCCGAGATCGCGATGAGCGCGCTCACCGCCGTCGTCGCGCCGCGCGAGACCTCGGAGAGCGTCATGGCGAACGCGCCGAGGAGCGTGAAGAGGAGACCGAGCGAGGCGCCGAAGACGACGCCCCGGTGGATCGAGACCGCGCCGAACGGCCCGAAGCGCGGGCTCATGAAGGCCTCGGGGTCGAACTGCCACGAGACGATCATGGTGATCGCCGTGACGGCGGTCGCGAGGCCGGCGAGCTCGGCGCCGCGGCCCATGCCGAGCGAGCGCCGGTCGAGCTTCTCGGTGAGCTGGGACGTCCAGATCGTCGCCTCGCCGAACCAGTCGACGACCCGGTCGATGACCTTCCGGTCGAACCAGGCGAGCGAGAGCCGGACGCGCATGACCGGGTCTATGAACGCCCACTTGTAGAGGTCGTCCATGTAGTAGAGCTTCTCGAGGACGCGCCGGTAGGCGCCGAGCCACGTGCCGCGCGGCGCGAGATCCTCGTCGCGGAGCGGACCCGAGAAGGCCGCCCAGCAGAAGCCGATGCCGAGCGTCGCCGCGAGGAGCGAGAGGAGGAGCGGGATCGTGTGGGCCCGCTCGCGGCCCTCCTCGTCGAGGGCCTCGGGCCAGACGATGTAGCCGGGCTCGTGGGCCGCGTGCTCGGCGCCGTTGCCGTGCTCGCCGCCGTGCGCGGTCTCCTCGCCGTGCCCGCCGCCGCGCGCGGCGGCCGCGGCCGCGTGGTCGGCGTCGAACTTCTTGACGACCGGGATCTTCGCGAAGTCCTCGGGGTAGTTCTCCATGAGGATCTGCGCCGGCGTCACGTTCGAGACGCGGCGGTGGAACCACTCGCTGGAGGACGCGAGGCCGAAGAGGCCCGCCGAGAGGACCGTGAAGACGCAGAGCACCGCGAGCGGGATCCACATCGTCATGGGCGACTCGTGCGCGTGGTCGTAGCGGTGCTGGTTCCGCGGCTCGCCCGTGAACGACATGAAGATGATGCGGAACATGTAGAACGCGGTGAGGCCGGCCGTGATCATGCCCATGCAGAAGGGCAGGATGAACAGCGTCCCCTTGTGGAGGCCGAAGGCGAGGGCCTGCGTGAGTATCGCTTCCTTCGAGTAGAAGCCCGAGAGGAAGGGCACGCCCGAGATCGCCGCCGTCGCGACGAGGAACGTGAAGTAGGTGATCGGCATCTTCCGGCGCAGGCCGCCCATCTCGCGCATGTCGTTGGTGCCGACCGCGTGGATCACCGAGCCCGAGCCGAGGAAGAGGAGGGCCTTGAAGAAGGCGTGCGTCCAGAGGTGGAACATGCCCGCCGAGAACGACCCGACGCCGATGCCGAGCACCATGTAGCCGAGCTGGCTGATCGTCGAGTAGGCCAGAATTCGTTTCACGTCGGTCTGAACAAGAGCGACGGTGGCGGCGAACAGGGCGGTGGTCGCGCCGATGGCGGCTACGACCGCCATCGCCTTCTCGGAGTTCGTAAAGATCGCTCCGCATCGGGCGATCA
>CAZYLP010000056.1:0-18616 GCA_964648345.1 uncultured Planctomycetota bacterium | reverse complement strand
CGCTTCACGCCTCATCTATCGGCCGCGGAGCGCTCCTCGCGAGAGGGGCCGGGAGGATCCGGATCGCGCGCGAGCGCGGCGAGGATCTCCGTCGCGACGCGGCGCCCCCACTCATCGGCCTCGAGGAACAGGAAGTGGCGGTGGAGGTCGCTCTCCTCGGGGACGAACGCCGCGACGATCCCGGTCACGAACGCGGGCACCGAGTAGAGCGGCGGGAACCAGCCGAGGCCCGTCCCGACGCCGTAGACGCTGGACGTGGAGTACGCGGTGTAGCGGTCGCTCCGCGCGACTCGGGCCACCTCGCCGCCTCCCCGCCGCGTGATGATCGCGAGCGTGTTCACGCGGTACGGCCACTCGAGGCCGTGCCACGCGGGCGCGAAGATGATGAAGCCGGGCCAGGCGATGAGGAAGTTGATCCCGCGGCTCGACGCGCGGCGCCGGACGTGGAGCTCGACGGTGTAGTCGGCGTCGACCGCCGAGACCGCGACCCGCTCGGACGAGACCGTCACCGTCCGGGCGAGGCGCAGAGCGCTCACGACCCGGTTCTCGAGGCGCTCGTCCGTCTCGGGCGCCGCGGCGATCGCGAGCCACACGGAGCGCGTGAGCACCGGCGCCACCGGCTCGTGGCGCGGCTTCTCGTGCACGAACTCGGTCGCGTGCGTGCACCCTCCGAGGACGAGCGCGGCGACGAGGCACAGCCCGGTCCTGTACATGAGAGGGGGATCAGCACCCTTCGTGCCGCCCCGTGCTAGGCTCGTCGGTCCATGCTCCCCTTGCAGAACCTCGCGCGCCGGAAGGTGCGGACCCTCTTCGCGCTGCTCGGAATCGCGGTCGGGATCTCGGCCGTCGTCTCGATCGTGAGCACGGCGACCGGACTCAGGAAGCAGTTCTACAAGATCGCCGATCAGTTCGGGTACGACATCATCTTCCAGCAGCGAGGCGCCGCGACGCCGCTCATGTCCCGCGTCTCGCAGAAGGACAAGGAGCGCATCCTCGCGCTCCCCGGGGTCAAGTCGGCCGACTCGTTCGCCTTCCGCCTCGTGCGCCGCAAGGACGAGACGAAGGCCCAGCCGGCCGTCTTCCTCGGCCTCGAGCCGGGCGGCGAGGTGCTCCAGCGCTACGAGATCCTGCGCGGACGCGCGCTCAAGCCGGACGACACGAACGAGATGATCATCGGCGAGCTCGCCGCGCAGCAGATGAACCTCGACCTCGGGGGCACGCTCGAGACCCAGGACGAGGCCGGGGTCTACAAGGTCGTCGGGATCTTCAAGCCGCCGGTCGCGGGGATCGACCTGCTCTCGGGGCAGGGGATCGTGAACATCGAGTACCTCCGCAAGAACTTCGACGTCCCGACGAACCTCGTCATCGCTCACCTCAGGACCAACGCCGAGCTCCGCTCCGACAAGGACCCGATGACGATCGTCGAGCTCGACCGCACGATCGCCGCGATCGGCTCGGCGATGGGCGACAACGAGAAGATGAGCAAGCGCCTCGAGGTGAAACCCTTCAAGAGCTACGTCGACTCCTTCAAGCAGATGGAGATCATCGACAAGTTCGCGTGGGCGATGAGCTTCCTCGCCGCCCTCGTCGGCGGCATCGGCATCGCCAACACGATGCTCATGTCGGTCTTCGAGCGGACGCGCGAGATCGGCCTCCTCCGCGCCGTCGGCTGGTCGCGGACGCGGATCTGCAGCCTCATCGTCATGGAGGGGCTCGCGCTGTCCCTCATGGGAGGCGCGCTCGGCGTACCGCTCGGCTGGCTCGAGGTCATCGCGGCCACGAAGGTCGTCGAGATGGGCTGGATCCAGCTCACGCTCGACCCCGTCGTGGCCGTCGAGGCCGTGCTCCTCGCGACCGTGATCGGCGTCGTCGGCTCTCTCTACCCGGGCCTCCGCGCGGCGAGCCTCGAGCCCACCGAGGCGCTCCGCTATGAGTGAGCTCGCCGTCCGCGCGGACGACATCGTCAAGCACTACGACGGCGGCCTCGTCGAGGCCGTGAAGGGCGTCTCGTTCCAGGTCGAGCGCGGCGAGATGCTCGCGATCATGGGGCCCTCGGGGAGCGGCAAGACGACGCTCCTCCACCTCCTCGGAGCGCTCGACCGTCCGACGCGCGGGCGCATCGAGATCATGGGCCAGGACCTCGCGAAGGTCCCCGACCTGGCCTACCTCCGCGCCGAGACGCTCGGCTTCGTCTTCCAGCTCCACAACCTCATCCCCAACCTCTCGCTCCGCGACAACGTCTCGCTGCCGATGTACGCGCGCGGGGCGGGCCGCTCGGAGCGGCGCCGCAAGGCGGCCGAGCTCCTCACGCGGGTCGGTCTCGGGCACCGGATCGACTTCCTGCCCGTCAAGGTCTCGGGCGGCGAGCGCCAGCGCGCCGCGATCGCACGGGCGCTCGTCAACGACCCGAAGATCCTCCTCGCCGACGAGCCGACCGGGAGCGTGGACACGACGACGGGCGACGCGCTGTTCGCGCTGTTCCGCGAGCTCCACCGCGAGCGGCAGATGACGCTCGTCATCATCACCCACAACGACAAGCTCGGGACCCAGGTCGACCGCGTCCTCCGGTTCCTCGACGGGAGGATCGCGAGCGACACGCGGAAGGGCGCGTGAAGCTCGGCCCGTACGAGGTCGTCTCGCAGATCGGGCGCGGCGGCGCCGGGCTCGTCCTCCGCGTGCGCGCGCCGGACGGCCGCGACCTCGCCCTCAAGGTGCTCGCGAGCGGCACCTCGCCCGAGGTCCGCGCGCGCTTCGAGCGCGAGCGGCGGCTCCTCGCGAGCTTCGGCGAGGCGGACGGCTTCGTGCCGCTCCTCGACGTCGTCGAGACCCCGAACGGCTCCGGCCTCGTCATGCCCTACGTCGCGGGCGGCACGCTCCGCGCGCGGCTCGAGGACGGAAAGCTCGGCGTGGACGCCACCGTCACGCTCGGCCGCGCGCTCGCGAGCGCGCTCGGCAAGGCTCACTCGCGGGGCGTGATCCACCGCGACCTGAAGCCGGAGAACGTCCTCTTCGCGCGGACCGGCGACGTCGCGCGGCCGCTCGTCGCCGACCTCGGCCTCGCGAAGCACTTCCGCAAGGACGTCATCGGCGCGAGCCAGAGCGTCCGCCTCTCCTCGGACGGCGCCCTCCTCGGGACCGCGGGCTACATGTCCCCGGAGCAGCTCGAGGACGCAACGACGGCGGGCCCTCCGTGCGACGTCTTCGCGATCGGAGCGATGCTCTACGAGTGCCTCGCCGGCAAGCGAGCGTTCCCGGGCGAGACCGCCCTCGAGGTCCTCAAGCGAACCCAGGCGTGCCGCCCCGATCCTCTCCGCGAGGCGCGACCCGACGCGCCGGCCTGGCTCCTCGCGGCGATCGACCACTGCCTCCAGCGCGACCCGGCGCGGAGACCGCCCGATGGAGCGGCCCTCGAGGCGGCCCTGCAGCCGGGCGCCGCCCTCCCCGCGCCGCGGCGGACGCTCCACGCCGCGCCCTTCGTCCGCGGGCTCATCGCCATCGCGTTCCTCATCGCGCTCGCGTCGATCGTGGCGCTCGCCGTCCGCGAGCCGAGACCCACGCTGGACCCGGCCCTCGCGCCGTCACCCGTGGCGCCCGTCGCGAGCCGTGCCGGCGCGCCTTCCCCCGCGGAGCAGCTCGTGGCGCGAGCCCGGGTCGACCTCGGTGCGTGGCGCCTCCACGCGTCGATCGCCGCCGCGCGCTCGGCGACGCTCCTCGACCCGGGCCTCGGCGCCGCGTGGCTCGTCCTCGGTGAAGCCCAGACGGTCCGCCACAGCCGGGACGCGCTCGACGCGCTCGGCCGCGCGATCGAGCTCGCGCCCGGCGACCCGCGGCCGCTCCTCCTCCGCGCGCGGATCCGCCGCGAGCTCCGCGACCGCGCCGGAGCCCAGGAGGACGCGGCCCGCGCCCTCGCGCTCGACGCGCGCTCCGCGGCCGCGCACGTCGAGCTCGCCCGGCTCGCGCTCCTCCGCGTCGACGTCCCGGCCGCGCGCACCCACATCGCGGAGGCCCTCGAGCTCGAGCCCCGGAACGCCGGCGCCTACGAGGTGCGCGGCGCGGCGCGCTTCATGGAGGCCGACTACGGGGGCTCGGACGACGTCGACCGCGCGGTCGCGCTCGACCCGTCGCTCCCTTGCTCCTGGCTCCCGCGGCGCGGCTTCCTCGAGGTCGCTCCGGGCGGCGACATGCTCATGCTGGCGCTGGGCCAGTACAAGCACACCCCCCGGGAGCCGGCCTGGGCCGCGGCCCTCCGCGCATCGATCGAGAGCGACCCGCGCCGCTCGATCGTCGAGTCCGAGCGCGCGCTGTCGCTCGACTCCCGCTCCGCGCTCGCCTGGACGTTCCACGCGCGGAACCTGGCCGCGCTCGGCCGCGACGAGCAGTCGACGCGGAACGCGTTCGAGCGAGCGCTCGACCTCGACCCGCGGGCGACGCGCGCGCTCATCGAGCGGAGCCACTGGCGGCGCCGGCACGGAGACGCGCGCGCCGCGCTGAGCGACGTCGAGAGGGCCATCGAGCTCGACGCGGCGGACACGGGCGCGCTCATCGCCCGGGCCTGGGCCCACGCGGAGCTCTTCGACCTCGACTCCGCGATCCGCGACATCGAGGCCGCGCTCCCCGCGATCGACGGCGACTTTCGTGGGTCGATGGCCGCCGTCGCCGAGCAGCTCCGGCGCGTGCGGGATCGGGGCGAGGTCGTGTGGCTCGAGGACGAGCACCCGAGGGCGCGCCTCAACGACGAGGGGCGCGACCGGTGGCGCTGGGTCGAGAGCGGCCCCGCGCCGCGCTCGGGGCGGCGCGCGCTCGCCTCGGACCGCGCGCCCGAGCTCCACGAGGTCATTTACACGGACCTCGAGGCCCCGCTCGCGATCAAGCCGGGTGACCGGCTGTTCGTGTGGGTGTGGCTCGACCCCGAGGACCCGCCGACGCAGGTCGAGCTCCAGTGGCACGACCGCGGCGCGGGCTGGGAGCACCGCGCTTCGTGGGGCAGCGACGAGATCGAGCGCAAGCACCCCACGAAGACGCCGCCCGTCGCGAAGGGGCCCCTGCCGCCGCCAGGGGAGTGGGTCCGGCTCGAGGTCGCGGCGGCCGAGGTCGGCCTCGCGGGGAAGATCGTCCACGGGTTCGCCTTCAGCCTCCACGGCGGCCGGGCCGCCTTCGACGGAGCGGGCGCGCGATGAGCGGGGCAGGGAACCGATCGACGCCGTCCGGGGTAGAACGAGGATCGTGATCCCCTTCGCGCTCGAGCTCGGACGACCGGTCGCCGCGGCCCTCGTGGTCGCGGCGGTGGCCGCCGCCCTCGTCGCGCTGAAGCGGCCGCCGGGCGGGCGCCCGGGTCTGCGCCCGGGCGTGCGCGATGTGCCGCGTCTCCTCTTCGCGCTCCTCGCGGCGCTCGTCGCCGGGGACCTCCGCGCCCGCGACCCCGACCCGCCGCGCCTGCGGATCTTCGTCGTCGACCGGTCGCGGAGCTTCGAGCCGACGCGGGCCTCGGTCCAGGCCTCGCTGGATCTGGGCGCGCGCGACCTCGACCCGGCGCGCGACCGCGTCGCCGTCATCGCCTTCGCCGCGACGCCGCTCGTCGCGCTCGAGCCCTCCTCGCCCACGGCGATCCGCGAAGGCGCTCGCCGCGCCCTCGCCGCGAGCGTCGACGCGACCTCGAGCGACCTCGGCGCGGCGCTCGACCTCGCGCTCGATGTCGCGCGGTCCGGACCGGCGGCCGCCGAGGTCGTGCTCCTCTCCGACGGACGCGACACCGCGGGCCGCGCCCGGGCCGCGGCCGCACGGCTCGCGGCGAGCGACGTCCCGCTCCACGCGGTCACGCCCGCCGCCGCGGCCTTTGCCAACGCGCGGGTCGTGCGCATCGTGGCGCCCGCGCGCGTCGCGGAGGGCGAGAGCGCTCGCGTCGAGGTCACCGTCGAGGCGAGCGTCCGCTCCCGGATCCGGACCGGGCTCGCGACCGACGACCCGTCCGGCGCGCGCGCGATCGTCGGCGAAGGGGAGGTCGTGGACACGGCGGACGCGGACGTCCCTCTACGGAGGACGTTCCTCGTGAAGCCCTCGCGCGCGGGGCTCGTCACCGTGAGCGCGAGCGTCTCGCTCCTCGACGTCGAGGACGCGCACCCGGCCGACGACCGCCACGAGTGCGCGATCCTCGCGGGCGAGCGAGGCCGAGCGGTCCTCGTCGGGGAGAGCCGCGCGTGGACGGAGGTCCTCTCCGCCGCCAGCTTCGAGGTCGAGCGCGTCGACCCCGAGAACGTCGGTCAGGCCCTCGCGCGGCACGACCGCGGCCCGGCATCGCTCGTCGTGCTCCACGAGGTCGAGGCCGCTCGCGCTCCGGTTCCGGCGCTGCGCGACCACGTCGACGGCGGAGGCGGGCTCGTCGTCGCGGGCGACCGCCACGCGTTCGGGCCGGGCGAGTACGCCGGGAGCGAGCTCGAGAAGCAGCTGCTCCCCGTGCTCTCGGGGCCGCCCGACTCGCGCTCGAAGCCGCTCGCGCTCGAGCTCGTGATCGACGGGTCGGGGAGCATGGCCGCCCGCATCGGCGACGCCACAGCGGGGAAGACGCGCTACCGCGAGGCCGTGAAGGCGGTGCTCCCTCGGACCAAAGAGCTCCGCCGCGGCGACCGGATCGGCGTCATCGTCTTCGACGAGGAGCCTCACATCATCGAGAGCCCCGACGAGGAGAAGCTCCTCGAGCGCGAGCCGACGGGCGACACCCGGATCGGCGCGGCTCTCGAGCGAGGGCTCGACGAGCTCGCGCTCCGCGAAGGGAGGCGCCTCCTCGTGCTCGTGACCGACGGCGAGGAGAAGAACCGCGACTCGGAGAAGCACCTCGAGTCCATTCGCGTGAAGACGGCGAAGCTCGGCGATGACTTCGCCGCGGCGCTCGTCGCGATCGGCGAGGTGCCGGCGACGCTCCGCCTCCTCGCCGAGGCGATCGGCTCCAGGGCTCGGGTCTACTCGGTCGCGGAGGCCGGCGAGCAGCTCGAGAAGCTCGTGAAGGGCGACCTCGTCCGCGGGTCGCGAGGTGAGTGGCGTCAAGGCCGATTCACGGCCACTCCGGGCGGCTTCGTGCTCGGGAGCTACGCCCCCGTCCGCCCGAAGGAGCTCGCGCGGACCGCGATCGCTCTCTCGGACCCCGAGCGCGAGCTCCCCGCCGCGCTCGCGGTCCATCAAGGACGCGTTCTCGCGGTCGCGACCGACCTCGACCACGGCGGCGCCGCGCTCGCGAAGGAGCAGAGCTTCCTCGTGGAGCTCCTCCGCCAGGTCGCGCGTCGCGACGCCGCCGACCTCGACCTCGACGACGAGCGCTCGCCGGGCTGGGTCCGGATCGTCGCCCGCACCGCGCGGACGAACCTCCTGGCGGAAGCGGGAGGCCGTCGCGTGGCCTTCAGACCGATCGCGCCGGGCGAGCTCGAGGCGCGGCTCCCGGTCGGCCGGGACGTCGACCGGGTTCGCATCAGCGAAGGGGATATCCCTCTCGCTGCGGTGGCCGTGCAACCCGAGAGCGCGCTGGAGCTTGCCCCGCCGCGCCGGGACACGGCGCTGCTCGAAGACCTCGTGGCGCCGTGCGGGACGGTCCTCCCCGACCTCGGCACGTTGCCTCGCGCACGGGTCAAGGAAGCACAGCGAGCGCTCGCAGGGCCCCTGGCCCTCGCGGCGCTCGCAGTTCTCGTCCTCGAAGGCGCGCTCGTCGTCGCGCTGGAACGCCTCGCCGCTCGTCGAGCCGCGCGGCGGACCTTCGAGAAATCCTAGGCGAGGAGCATCCGGGTGTAGCCGATCACCCAGCCGAGAGAGAACACGTAGTTCGTCTCGGTCGTGATCGCTTCCTTGTCTTCTTCGATCCGCTCGATCGCGGCGTGGGCGTCCTCCCGCGAGATGAAGACCTCGATCGTGAAGCCACACTCGAGGCACGTCTGCGGGAACTCGTCGTGCGGCAACGCGCTCTCGCAGTTCGGGCACGCGAAGTGGTCGTCGTATTTCTCGAAGTTGCGGTTCTTCATGGGAGGACCCCTCTCCCTGCTGACTTGTTAGCCGCAGAGACTCGAACTCCGTGCAGAACACACAGCGTGCCCTCATCACGGACGATCGAACCTGTCTCGCAGCTGCCTTTCAGCAAAGGGGTTAAGCTCTGGACCGGAATCGCGAGCCGTCTCTAGGTGTTTCCACTCGGGTTGGTTGCGTCTCATTTGGGTGTCGCGCACCGACCAGTTGGGCACACCCGTGCTCGCCCTTACCGACGTCGGTGGGCTCGTCTAGGTTTAGTCCCGAGGGTGAACCATGGGTCAGGACCCGCGAGCGGACCAGCGCGAGCTCTCGAACATGGCCGACCGTGTCTGCCACCTGATCGTGACGAGCGACTACCCGGACGTGGACGTCGCGATCGAGAAGGAGAAGGTCCGCGCTCGCTGCGAGGAGCTGTTCCCGGACCGCATGGAGCTCTACGACATGATCTACGAGAGCCGGTTCCAGCGGCTCTGGGATCAGTGGCGGGACCAGCTCTGACGGCGTCGGACGACCCCGTCCATCCCCCGGACGACGAGGTGCGCCGACGCGACGCCGAGGATCGCGCCGCCGAGCACATCGCCCGGGAAGTGGGCGCCGACCGCGACCCGGGCGAGGCCGGTCGTCACCGCGACGACGAACGCGAAGATCGTGGCCGCGGTCCAGCGCCGCGGCGGGACCTCGCCGAACAGGCGGAGGAGGAGGATCGCCGAGGCGAACGCGAAGACGACCGTCGTGTGCCCGCTCGGCCACGAGCGGTACTGAGGGAGCTGGGGGTCCGGGTTCAAGACGAGCCCGGAGAGGAGCGTGCGGGGTCTCTCCGCGTTCACGAGATGCTTGATCGCCTCGCACACCGCGGCGGCGACGCAGACCGGCGCGAAGACCCTCGAGGTGAACTCGACCCGGCGTCCGACCGGCGCCAGGAGGATGACGAAGACGAAGAAGCCGCTCAGGCCGGCGGCCTCGCCAGCCATCTGGACGTAGGTGAGGATCGCGAGCCACGGAGTGCCCCAGAGCGCGTGATGGACGGCCTCGAAGACCGCCACATCGAGTGCGGCCAGCCGCTCGAGCATGGCTCTCTTTGTAGCACGGTGGACGCTTCGCGGAGCAGCCCGTATCGTTCACGGCCAGGAGGTCGGGATGGTTTCCTTGAAGGCGAGGATTCTCGCCACGGGTGCTCTCGTCGCTGTCGTGGTCGTCGGTGTCATGGGATGTCCGGGCGGCAGCTCACCGCCCACGCCGCCGGCGCCGCCGCCGTCGCCCACGGGCTCGTCGCCTCCGCCGCCGCCGGCGCCGCCCGCCGGTCCGGCCGCGGTCGCGGGCTTCGGGTCGATCAAGGGTCGCGTCCTCCTCGTCCGCAAGGAGTCGAAGCCGGCGGTCGTGAACGTCGGCAAGGACGCCGACGTCTGCGGCAAGACGCACGACCCCGAGTCGCTCAAGACGGGTGGAGATGGCGCGGTCGAGGGCTGCGTCGTCTACCTCAAGGGCCCGGCGGCGCCCGCGGACTGGAAGAAGTCGGGGACGTACGAGATCGACCAGAAGGGCTGTCACTACGCTCCGCGAGTGATGCTCATCCCGGTCGGCGAGACGATCACGTTCAAGAGCTCCGATCCGGTCGCGCACAACGTGAAGACGGCCTACAAGGCCTTCAACCAGACGGTGACCAAGGAGAGCCCGCAGAAGCTCGTGTGCGACGCGGCGGAGTTCGTCGAGCTCGGCTGCAGCATCCACCCCTTCATGGCAGGCCTCCTCGTCGTGCAGGAGCACCCGTGGTACGTCATCACGGATGCGTCCGGCGCCTTCAAGCTCGACAAGGTGCCGGCGGGGACGTGGAAGATCATCGCCCGCCACGAGGTCCTGAAGAAGCACTCGAGGGAGGGCTCCACGATCACGGTGGACCCCGACAAGGAGACCGTGCTCGACCTCAAGTTCGACTGACGCGGGTCAGAGCTTGACGACGGAGATGATCCCGTAGCCGCCGGGGGTGAGCTCGATCCTGGGCTCACCGATCGTCTCCCGGACGATCGCCGCGTGCTCGGCGACCGCCTTCGCGACGAGCGCGAGGCGGCCGCCGCGCCGGAGGAGCTCGGCGGCCTTCTCGACGAAGGCGCGCGCGATCCTGAAGTTCGAGAAGTAGGGCGGATTCGCGAGCGCGAGGTCGAAGGGACCCTCGAGGTCCTCGAGGTCGGCCCGGAGGAGCGCCCGCGCCGCGGAGAGCCCGTTCGCGGCCGCGTTCCGCGCGGCGAGGAGCACGGCGCGCGCGTTCGAGTCGACCAGGACGACCTCGCGGGCCCGCGTCGCCGCCGCGAGACCGAGCGGCCCGTACCCGCAGCCGAGGTCCAGGACCCGCTCGCCCTCGCGGGCATCGAGCCGCTCCGCGAGCGCGCGCGTGCCCCCGTCGATGCGCGCGTGACCGAAGACGCCGGGGCGCGTCGCGAGCTCGAGCGTGCGCGGCGGAGCGCCGCTCTCCGCGGGGCCGACCTCGAGCTTCACCGTGTGCCCGTGGCCGCGCACCTCGGCCTTCTCGCGGGTCCGGGTCGCGATGAAGCACACGCCGCGCTTCGCCTGCTCCTTGATGCCGACCTTGCCGCCGAAGATCTCCTTGAGCACCTTCCTCAGCCACTCGCCCTTGGCGTTGTCGGTCGCCGCGAGGAGGCGGCCGCCGACGCGGAGCGCAACGTGCGCCTCCTCGATGAGCTCGCGCCCGAGGAGTGCCTCGCCGGTCGTCGGGAAGGGGAGCGCCACGAGATCGAGCGGGGCCGCGGCCGGCGGGGCCGGCTCGCCCGGGACCGCGACGCCCGGGAGGTCGGGCGCGAGGACCACCCCCACGTCGGCGGCGTCGTTCCGGGAGAGGACCTCGCGGACCTTCCGGGCGAGGTAGGCATCGAGGTGGAACCAGGAGACGGCCGGCGCGTGACCCCAGAGAGCGCGCGCCGCGATCGCGACGGCCCCCTCCGTGTCGAGCCCCGCGAGGAGGCTCGCCGGCGCCGCCGCGGGCAGCGCCTCGATGAGCAGACGCTCCGTGAGGCGGAGCCCGCGGCGCGACTGCACCGTCAGGGCTCCCTCGCGGAGCGTCTCTCGAACGACGCGCTCGGAGCTCGGGTCTCCGAGGACGATCACATCAGTTGCACTTGAGGACCGTCACCCTGTTGCTGTCGTCGACGATGACGACGCTCGGAGGGCAGTCCAGGGTCACGTTCCCGATGTCGAAGCCCAGGATGTTCCCCGTGACGGTCGTGAAGAACACGACGTCCACTCCCGGCCCCACCTTGGGCGCCTTGAACGAGCGGATCGGATAGCCGTTGTGCGGGTTGACCCCGGCCTGGAACGACGGAAGACCGTAGTCGATGCTGTCTGCCGCCTTGAAGGAGAACTCCCCGGCGGGGCAGACGACACGCGAAGGGAGGACGGTGAAGGTCACGTAGACGTCCTGCCGTAGACCGCCGAGCGTGCCCTGCTGCAAGCGGTTCGCCTCGGCCTGGTTGATGAAGATGCTGACCTTCTTGTCGAACGCGTCGGCCACGACGATGTCGAGGAAGCCGTCCGTGTTCATGTCGAACAGCTTCACTCCGGTCGGCGTCGTCCCCGTCTTGAAGACGATCGGCGGCGCTCCCACGAGCGTCGGGTTGTTGAAGGCGCACTCGTAGTCGGTCGGTTGGTAGAACTCGCCCGAGCCGCGGATCCCGTTCACCGCCAGGACGAAGCCACCCGAGCCCTGGTTGATCCCGTTGCGGAAGAAGTCCATCTCGTCGTTCAGGAAGAACGCGCCGGCGAGCGCCTGATTGAGTCCGCCGAAGTCCGGGTCGCCACCGACGACGTTGCGGATGTTGTAGATGCCGGGGACCCCCGGCCCGGCGACCTGGACGACACTCTCGACGAGGCAGCGGTAAGGCGCCTGGGCCGTCGGGAAGACCGTGAAGAAGTTGGGGAACGTGTCGAGGACATCGCCCGCCTGGATCAGCGGGCTCGCGTTGTTCAGGGTGAGACGTCCGCGCGCCTTCCCGTGGAGGATGGTCACGGTCCCGGTGAACCCGTCCGCCGTGACGAGGTCGAGGACGCCGTCGTTGTTGAGGTCGCCGATGGCGATGCTCCGCGGTTCGACGGTCGAGCGCGGCGTCGTACCGCCGAACGTGTCGTTCGGGATGCTGCCGCCGAGCGAGACGGTCGAGGCCGCGAACGTGACGTTCGTCGCCGTCGCCGTCGTCTGGAGGAGCACCGAAACGTTGTCGCTCGCGAAGTTCGCCGTGACGATGTCCTTCGTGTTGTCGCCGTTGAGATCGTCGATCCGGGCCGCGAGCGGGCCGTTCCCGACGGGGTAGGGCGAGCTGGTCGCGCGGACGAAGTTCCCCAGACCGTCGCCCAGGAGCAGCGTGATGTTGTTGCTCAGCTGGTTGACCGTCATGAGGTCGAGCCGGCCGTCACCGTTCATGTCCTCGACGAGCACCTGGTGCGGGCCGCTGCCGTCCACGTTGATGAAAGTCGGGTTCGCGAGGCTGCCGCCGCCGAAGTTCCTGAGGAGCGCGATCTGGTTGAGTCCGTTGCACGCGACGAGGACGCTCGGCGCCCCGCTCGTGTTGTCGACGCGCGCGATGAGGACTCCCTCGGGCTGCGAGCTCGGCTTGAGCGGGATCGGGGGGAAGGGCTCGGTGAAAGCGCCCGTGCCGTCTCCGAGGAAGACCTGGACGTTGTTGGACACGCGGTTCACGAGCACGAAGTCGAGGCGCGCGTCGCCGTTCAGGTCCCCGAACGTCACGTCCTGCGGCTGGACCCCCTGCGTCCCGGCCGTGAAGAGCGGGTTGGGCGGCGTCGGGTTGAAGTCACCGAAGTAGACGTTGAGCGAGTGCCGCGGCACGAGGGTCAGGAAGCTCCCGACCGAGCCCGGCGTCTGCGCGTCCACGCAGAGGATCGCGGTGATGCCGCTCGACCCCTCGATCTTCGATATCGCGAGGACGTTCGCGGTGCCGGCGAGGCCCGGCGACTCCGCGATGTAGTTCGTCGGGGTTCCGAACGACCCGTCGCCGTTGCCGAGGAACAGGGCGAGGTTGGTCCCGTTGAAGCTCGTCGCGACGATGTCGGCGCGGCAGTCGTAGTTCACGTCGCCGATGACCACGTCGCGGAAGTTCGTGGTGCCGATGAAGGGGACGCCGTTGACCCCGAACAGAGACAGCGCGCCGGCCCCGTTCGAGAGGACCACGCTGACCGTTCCGCTGCCTTGATTCGACGTGACGATATCGACCGAGCCCGACTCGTCCACGTCCCCCGTCGCGAACGCGACGGGGTTCACGCCTCCCACGCCTATCGTCGAGAGGACGGAGTAGCCACCGGCGCCGGTCCCGGCGAGCGCCGTGACCGTCGCCGAGTTGGCACTGAGGCAGACGAGGTCGGCGAAGGCGTCGCCGTTGAGGTCGGGGTTGTTCACGAACTGGAGCTTGATCGCACCCACGTCACCGGCGGGCAACGGCGAGAAGACCCCCGCGTTGAGGACGAGCGTGTTCGGAACGACCGTGTTGTTGACGATGACCGCGACGCCGTTCGTCACAGCCGCCGTCGACGAGCCCAGCACCGCGATGTCGGTCCGCCCGTCCGCGTTCACATCGAGCACGTCGATCGAGACGGCCTGGAGCGCGTTGAAGTTCGGGAGCAGGTTCGTCGCGAAACCCGAGGCGGTGAAGGTCTGATTGCCGTTGTTCTGGAGGACGAGCACTGACTGCGCGCCGGCCGCGCCGTTCGCGGCGTTGAGGACCACGATGTCGAGGACGCCGTCGCGCGTCACATCGGCGATCTTCACGTCGACCGGGTTGTTGAGGAGGCCGCCGAGCATGGCGTTCGAGTAGATGGTCGTCGTGCTGGACGTCGCCAGCTGGGCGACGTTGTAGGTGACCGTGACCGTGTTGTCGGTCGAGTTCACCGTCACGGCATCGAGCGACGTGAACAGGGCCCCCTGGGCGATGGCCCGCGCGGCGCCCTGGCTGGTCGCCGTGAGGGTCGAGTTGTACGGACCCGTGGTCGCCGGGGGCGTGCGGTTCTCGTCGAAGGCCGGGCCGTAGGTGTAGCCCTGACGGAGGATCGACCCGAGCAGCCCGCCGTTCGACTGGATCACGACGTCCACCGGGCCGGGCTCGTCACCCTTCGGCACGATGCCCGTGACGGTGGTCGAGTTGATGACGCTCAGGTTCGTGACCGGCTTGCCGCCGATCGAGATCGAGCCCGAGATCACCGTCGCCGTCGTGAAGTTGGCGCCCGAGAACGTGACCGTGTTCGATCCGGCGACCGGGCCGTTGTTCGGGTTGAGGCGGTTGACGACGAGCGAGGGCAGGTACTGGAAGTTCACCGCGTTGCTGACCGCGCCCGTCGTGCTCTCGACGACCACCGGCTGGAGGCCCGCGATGCCGGCGGGTGTCGTGCACTGGAGCTGGCTCGTGGACTGCACGGCGAGTCCAAGCGCCGCGTTACCACCGATCAGGACACGGCGGACGTTCGAGAGCGCACCCGACCTGAAGTTGATGCCCTGGAGCGTGATGAGCGTCCCGCCGGCCTGCGGGCCGACCGCCGGCGAGACGGAGTTGATCGCGGGCGTCGTGTTGGCCGGGTCGTAGTTGAAACCGTTGACCGCGGTGGCGAAGCCCTGCGTGCTAGAGTCCACGCGGATGTTCACCGGACCGCCGAAGAAGCCGGCGGGGGCGGCGGGCGTGATGAAGTTGAGCGTGCCGAAGTTGCCCGACACGGTGACGCCGCTACCGGCGACGACCGCGCCGTTCGGATAGAGCAGGGTCACGTTGATGCCGCCCACGAACCCCGCCGGAGCGGGAGCGGTGAGGTCGGCCGTGAGCGTGACCGTCGTCCCGCCGGCGAGGGGGCCGTGGGCGGGCGACTGGTTGCCCGGCTGCGAGCGGATGTCGGTGATGAGCATCGTCGTCGACTGGCCGGTGCCGACGGTGTAGACCGCGCCGAAGTCCTTCGTCCCGTGACTCGTCGAGACGACGCGCAGGTTGTAGACGCCGAGGGGGAGGTTCGGAGGGACGATCGCGGCAATCTGGTCGAAGGTCGCGTTGACGACCACGTTCTGGAGCTCGGCGATGATCGTGCCGTTCTGCCCCGAGAGCGTGACGCCGTTGAGCGGGACGTTCTTGAAGTTCGTGCCGCGGATGATGACCGGCACGTTGCCGGTGATCGGGCCGTTGTTCGGCGTGATCGACGTGAACGTCATGTCCTCGAAGGCGTAACCACCGGGGAGCGTCACGGTCTGCGACGACGTGATGACCGTCACATCGACCGGACCGGCCGTGTAGTTGCCCGCGGGGATCGTGCCCGTGAGCGTGAAGGTGTTGGGGGAGGCGACGTTGATCAGGTCGGTGTTACCGATCCGGGCCGTCGCGCCCACGTCGAAGTTGGACCCGATGATCGTGACCGAGTTGCCGCCGAGGATGCTCCCCGAGTTCGGGATCACCGAGTTGATCGCCGCGAGGTTGAAGGGCGGCACGAAGAAGCCGAAGTTCTCCGCTCCGCCGCCGTTCTTGCACCCCGTGGTGCCGATGCTCAGAAACGTGATCGCCGCGGTGGCGCCGAGCAGAACCGACCAGCGAGACATGTTCCCCCCTTGATTCCCGCCCTCGTCGCGCGCGGCGGTGTCCGCGCGCCCGAAGGTTGCTACCAACCGGAACGTGGCGCCCGTTGACGCCTCGCCCCGCCCACTTCCGGGGGCACGGTAGCAGAACGGTCCGGGGCTCGCAACCGCTCCACGGCTTCGAGTTCCAACGACGGACCTCGTGTTTGCATCGCACACTTGCGAACCCCGATGAGACTCATTTCCCCGGGGTTTTGGGGCGATCGGGCGCGCCCTTGCCGGAGGCCGACCAGAGGAGCGTGGCGCGTTGCGTCGTCGCCCCGAGCCGGGAGTGCCCGGAAGCGATCGCAGCCTCGCGAGCCGCCGTCGCAACGTCTTCGTGAAGCGTGCGGTCGAGGCCATCGGGGGTCAGCGCCCCATCCGGCGTATGGCGGATGATCGCCTCGACGGCCGCGAGCTTCATCGCCGGCGAGATCCGGTCGCTGCGGGCATCGAGCGCCCCCTTGAACAGCCCCGGGAAGCCGAGGAGGTTGTTGACGCTCTTGCCGGTCGCCGCAAAGCTCGCCCCTGCCGCGAGGGCCTCGTCGGGGTCGATCTCGGCCTCGGGGTTCGAGAGGGCCAGGATGATGTGACCCTTCCGGATCGCCTCCCTGGGGATGAGGCCCGGGACGCCGGTCGCCGACACGACGACGTCCGCCTCCGCGAGGAGTCCCTTCACGTCGGCCGCGCGCGCGCCGAGCTTCACGAGCCGCGCGACGAAGTCGGCGTTCCTGTCGGCGACGAGCATGTCCTTCACGCCGTAGGCGAGCATGAGCTCGGTGATCCCGGTCCCGGCCGCGCCGCAGCCGATCATGCCGACCTTGAGGGAGCGGAGGTCACGCTCCGAGATCCGGCAAGCGTTCCGCGCCGCGACGAGCGCGGCGATCGCGGTCCCGTGGCGGTCGTCGTGCATGACCGGGATGTCGAGACGACGATCCAGCTCCGACTCGATCTCGAAGCACTCGGGGGCCGAGATGTCCTCGAGGTGGATCCCGCCGAAGCTCCTCGCGATCCGCGCGACCGTCTCCACGAACGTGGGCGCGTCCTTCGCGTCGACGAGGATCGGCACGGCTCCGAGGCCGATGCAGCGATCGTAGAGGACCGCCTTCCCCTCCATGACGGGGAGCGAGGCGAGCGGGCCTATGTCACCCAGTCCGAGGACGCGCGTGCCGTTCGTGCAGATCGCGATCGTGTTCCCGGCCCACGTGAGCTCGCGCGCCAGCTCGGGTTCCTTGTGGATCGCGCGGCAGACGCGCGCGACGCCCGGCGTGTAGATCTGCCTCAGGTCCGCGATCTTCTCGACGCGGACGCGCGCCTTGACCTCGATCTTCCCGCCGCGGTGGCGATCGTAGACCTGATCCACGCGCGAGAGGACACGGATCCCATCGGTCTCGCCCAGCTTCGATGTGATCGCGCCGATCGTCTCGTCGTCCTTCGCCTCGATCGTGATGTCGCGCACCGAGTGCTCGCCGCCCGTCGCGATCGTCTCGATGTCGCCGACGATCGCACCGTGCTCGGCGATGACCGCGCAGAGCTTCGCCATCATCCCCGGCCGGTGCCGCAGGCGGACGCGGAGGACGTCGTAGAACTCCACTCCGGCTCCCTCCCGCGGCGGTTCTCTCAAGGAGACCCGGGCCCGTCAAGGAGACCCGGGTCCGTCGAGCACCTCGCCGCTTGACCCGGGCCCCTCCGGGCGGGAGACTCCCGCGTCCTCGAACGGCACACGGCAGGAAAGGGCGAGCATGGCGAACTACCTCACGAACGCGAAGGTCGCGATCTTCGGCGCCGCGGGCGCGATCGGCTCGAACATGGTCCAGGAGCTCCTCGCGACCGGGATCTCGAGCCACGTCTCGATGTACGACCCCTTCGAGAAGGGGCTCGAGGGCGCCGCGATGGAGATGTTCCACTGCGCCTTCGAGGGCGCGACCGTCGAGTACACGACCGACCCGGCCGTGGCGCTCAAGGGCGCGAAGTACCTCATCAGCTCGGGCGGCGCCCCCCGCAAGGAGGGCATGACCCGGGAGGACCTGCTCAAGGGCAACTGCGAGATCGCGAAGGGTCTCGGCCAGGACATAAGGAAGCACGCCCCCGACCTCGAGCTCGGCATCGTCATCTTCAACCCCGCCGACGTGACGGGCCTCACGACGCTCCTCTACTCGGGCCTCGCGCCGAAGAAGCTCCTCACGCTCGCGGCGCTCGACTCGACGCGCCTCCAGACCGAGCTCGCGCTCCACTTCAAGACGAAGCAGGACAAGGTGACGGGCTGCAAGACGTACGGCCCGCACGGCGAGAAGATGGTCGCCTTCATGAAGGGCGTGAAGGTGGACGGCAAGCCCCTCGAGAAGCTCGTCGAGGAGAAGAAGTTCTCCCTCGACGACTGGAAGAACATAAAGACGAAGGTCACGAAGGGCGGCGCCCGGATCATCGAGCTCCGCGGCCGGTCGAGCTTCCAGTCGCCGGCGCACCAGTCGCTCCTCATGCTCAAGGCCGTCCTCGGCGGCGGCGACTACGAGTGGCCGTGCGGCGTCTACCTCGACAAGGGCCCGTTCGCGGGCGTCGTCATGGGCGCCAACACGAGGCTCTCCAAGAAGGGCTGCGAGGTCCGCGACTTCGAGGGCACCGACGAGGACATGAAGGAGCTCAAGGCGGGCTACGAGGTGCTGAAGGGCCTCCGCGCCGAGGCGATCAAGCTCGGCATCCTCCCGCCCCCGGAGAAGTGGGCCGAGCTCAACCCGCATCTCGCGGGCGCCGTCTAGCCGCGCGCGTCTACGAGCGGAGATCCATGCCCCGCGGGCGATCGACCTCGCACGCGGGGCCGCCCCGCTCGTAGTCGCGGCAGAGCTGCGGGCGCCTCTCGTAGACCGAGCAGAGCCACTCGCGGCCTCGCTGGACGAGGGCGATGCAGTGGCCGTCCTCCATCTTCATGAAGCAGCGCGTGCCCTCGAAGACGGTGAGCGCGCGCTGCTCCTCGCCCGTGAGCCGCGCGTGGTCGGCGCCGGTGACGACGACGTA
>CAZYLP010000055.1:762-18631 GCA_964648345.1 uncultured Planctomycetota bacterium | reverse complement strand
GGGCTCGGCGTCACCAGCACCTACGGCGACATCAGCCACCTCGACACGCTCGAGCACGCGGGGGCCCACCACGCGAAGGTGCTCGTCTCGACGATCCCGGACGACTTCCTGCGCGGCACGGACAACAGGAAGCTCCTCGACGCGCTCCGGCGTCTCAACCCGGGCGCCAAGGTGATCGTCAACGCGGAGTCCACGCGCCGGGCCGTCGAGCTCTACGAGGCCGGCGCGGACTACGTCGTCGTGCCGCGGCTCCTCGCCGCGAACCGGCTCGCCGAGGTCCTCGCCAGGATCGAGGCGGGCGAGCTCGACGCGATGCGCGCCGCGGAGCTCGAGGAGCTCCGGTCGCGCGTGGAGGTCGTCCCGTGACGTCGACGAGACCGGAAGTCAGACCTTCTTCTTGCGGTTCCTGATGATGTCGAAGAAGGACGCGACCGAGCCCTTGGGGTCGCGGATCGACTTGATCGTCGCGTCGATCCCGCTCTGCAGCTCGGCGAGCGTGATCGGAGACGAGCTCCCGCCCGCCTCCCCGACCTGCTGGAAGATCTCGATCAACACCGCCGCCGGCGCGCGTCCGAGAGTCGGCGAGACGTTGAACGCCGCCCGCTGGAGGTTGATGACCGTCTTCCCCGAGTCCGAGACGAGGATCTTCGTGATGCCGACGATCACGTCCTGCACGACGGGCCGCTGCGGGTCGATCGCGTCGCCCGCGAAGTGAGCGAGGTCCACGACGGCCTGGGTCGTCGCCGAGGAGAGCGAGCTCTTCGTGAAGACCCACGTCTGGAGCTCGATCGCGATGAGCTTGACGACGGCGCCGAAGATGTCGTCCTTGGTGTTCGCGTTCGGCGTCAGCAGGTTCACGATCGCCGCGTCGATCGTCGGCCTCGAGCTCGCGTTCAGGAGCGTGCGCTCGAGCGCCATGAGCGAGCCCATGTCCTTCGAGAGGACGAAGCTCGTCGCGCTGCTCTGAGCGTTCGAGACGAGCGAGCGGCGCTGCGCCGGATCGGCGGGGAGGACGTCCGACGCGACCTGCAGGACCTTGGTCACGAAGGGGACGATGCAGCCGTTCGCGAGGACCTCCTGGCCCGTCTGCGGATCGACCGCGCGCGCGAGGACGATCGAGACGCACGTGTCCGAGAGCGAGGCGAGGTCGCCCGTCACGTTCGCCGCGCGGAGCCGTGCGTCGAGCTGACGCAGCGGCAGGAGGAGCAGGTACGCGAGCGACGGCACGCGCTGCCCACGGCGGTCGCTCACCTGCGAGGAGTGCTGGTTGACGACCGTCGCGATCGAGTCCGCGAGGATGTCCGCGAGGCGCGCGCCCGTCGCCGGGTCGTTGATCCGCGTCGATTCGCCGAGGAGACCGCACAGCTCTTCGCACGCGCCGCTCGCGAGGATCCGGTTCACGTCCGGCTCCGCGTCGCGGAGAGTGGCGCCGTAGCTCCGCTGGACGCGGACGAGGATCTTCACGAGGAGCGGGATCTCGTTCCGGTCCTTGAAGGCCTTCGCGATCGGGAGGAGCGCGTCGAGCGAGCCCGACTTCGCGAGGTCGTCGAGCGCGGCGATGTCGTTCGAGAGGCCCGGGCACGCGATGTTGATGAGGAAGCCGGGGATCGACGTGATGATGGAGGTGAGCGAGCTCACCGTCTGGGGCGTGAGCGTCGCCATCGAGGAGAGGATCATCTCCGCGAGCGACGTGCTCGTGAACGGCACCTTGCAGCCGTCCGCGCGCGCGAGGAGGTCGAGGAGCTGGTGGAGCGAGCTCCGGTTGTCCACGGTCGCGCCGTTCGAGGCCACGTAGGTCGCGGGCTTCGAGTGATCGACCGCGACGGCCGGCTGGATCCGGTGCATGACGGCGAGCGGCGCGACGCGCGCCGGCCAGTCGGGGACGGTGCGGCTCAGGTCGTCGAGCGTGTCCATGAGGACGCGCGCCGTCGAGGGGCCGCCCACGGCGGGCGCCGTGAAGACGTCGTCCACGAGCGGGAGGAGGTCGTCCGTGAGCTGGACGATCCGCGGGTCCGAGAGCGAGAGCGACGCGAGCCCGCCCGCCTGCGCGGAGGCCTGCTGCGCGGCCTTCGCCTTGTCGATCGCGCGCGAGAAGGCGACGAGGAGCCGCTCGGCGCGCGCGGGGTCGTTCTGGAGGAGCGCTCCGAGCGCGCGGAGGACCTTGGGCGCGTCGTCGGTCGCGAGGAGCTCGAGGCCGCCGTGGAGCACGTCCGCCACCGGCCCGTCGTCGTAGCTGCCGTCCGTCTTGCGCGGCCCGAGCGCGGCCTCGGCGACGTTCATGCCGCGCTCGTGGACGTTCGCGCGGAGGAGATCGCCGAGGAGCTTGAGCTCGAGCGCGAGCGTCGTCTGCTTCGCGTCGAAGTAGACGAACGCGAGCTGCCCGCCCGCGGCGAGCGCGCGCCCGTCGCCGTCGAAGCCCGCCGAGCCGGCCTTCCCGAAGGGAGGCATCGAGATGACCGCGCCGGCCGCGTCCACGAAGCGGTCCTGGGCGTCGAGCGCGGCGAGGCCGTTCCCGCCGTCCACGAAGGGCGCGACGCGCGTCCCCGTCGCCGGGTCCACGGCGACCTTCGGGACCCCGCGCGCGTCGAGGCGGACGACCCACTCCGAGGGGCCGAAGCTCTGGCCCGAGCGGAGCTGCGCCGGGTCGAGGAGCGCCTCGTGCATCCCCGTGATGATCCTGGAGACGAGCGACGCCTGGAGGTTCGACGGCGGCTGGACGTTCTTGAGCTCGCGGCTGCCCCACGCGAGGAGGTCGTTCGCGAGCTGGGGGTTCTGCGTCGTGATGTCGGCGGCCGCCGTCCAGAGCTTCTCCACGTCCGGGTAGTTGTCGAGCCGGGCGAGGAGCGCGATGAAGTCCTCGAGCGGGAGCTGCTGCCCCTTCGCGCTCTTCGCGGTCGTCGCGCCCTTGAGGAGCTCCACGATCGCGTTCTGGGCCGCGGGGTCCGCCTTCAAGAGCTCGAGGATCTGGGCTGCATCCTCGGCGAGACGAGGGAGCGTGCCGTCGTCCACGAGCCCGAACAGGCTCTCCGCGGTCCTGAGACCGCCGCCCACCGAGCGCGCGTTGATGATGTCGTTGACGGCCTGGATGAAGTCCGAGCGCCGCTTGTCGAGCGCCGCGAGCTTGGCCGTGCGGACGCTCGCGTCGGGCTCGGCGGCGACCTTGCTCCGGTAGAGGTCGAAGAACGCCTTCCCGAGGTCGTTCGTGCCGAGGATCCCGGCGATCAGGCTCCCCTGGCCGCTCCCCGAGGCGCCGCTGATCTTGTTGTGGCAGCCGACTCCCAGCGAGAGCTGCGAGAAGACGAGGACCAGAGAGAGCGACCGGCTCGTTCTTCGCATGTCAGAACCGCCCCGTGAACGCGAAGCCCATGTTGAAGATGTTGCCGCCCGCGTCGTAGCCGCCGATCGGGTCGGCCGGGTCCGTCTTGCGGACCGAGTAGCCCGGGATGAAGTGCCACTGGAAGAAGAGATCCGCGCCGAACGACGCGCGGTCGATGAGCGACTTGTCCGTCTTCTTCGCGGGCTTCTTCTCCGCGTCCGCGGCGGGCTTGGTCGCATCCGGAGACTCGCGCGAGTACTCGAAGCCGACGCCGATCGTGAAGACGTGCTCGTCCGAGTCGACGAGGTTGTAGAACTGGTTCGGCTCCGGGTTCACGGGCGACATGCGGAAGAAGTAGCCGCCGCGGAGGAACAGCCAGTCCGTCGCGGCGAGCTCGATGCCGACGCGCGGGATGAACGTGTCCTGGAAGTCGCCGTGGACGCGCTGGGGCGTCGGGATCGACGGCGAGGTCGTGACGAGGAACGGCTCCCTGAACGCGGAGTAGTTGAGGTACGTCACGTCGAGGACGAGGAGCGCGCTGTCGCCGATGTCGATCGCCGTGCCGAAGGAGACCTGGTGCGGGGTGAAGAAGTCGATCGACTGGATCGTGATCGGCGCCGACACGTTCAGGATCGACGGGACGACGTTGAAGCGGAGCTTGAAGGAGCGCTCGGTGCGGTACGTGAGCCCGAAGCTGAGCCAGTCGAGCGGCTGGAAGAAGACCCCGAAGATCCCGCCCGCCTGCGGCTTCAGCTCGAGGTTGAACTGCGTCTGGATCGGCGGCCCCACGTCCGCCGTCGTGCCGCCGTCCGCGACCGCGAAGACGGACGCCCCGCCGCCCACGTAGAGGCCGTCCACGATCTTGACGCCGATCGCCGGGATCACCTGGATCCGGTCCTGGTGGTCGCCGTAGAGGACCCACTCGGGCTGCGAGGAGGGCGCGTTCGCGGTGATGTTCGCGATGTGCCGCGTCGGGATGAAGAGCCCGATCCCGACGCCGAGCCGGTCCGGGCAGTCGATCGGGATCGTCGAGGAGACGCCGAGCGTGAACGCCGAGAGCGGGTCGATCCGGTTCGTCCGGTCGTCCACCTGCCGGCCACCGCGGTCCGAGGAGAACTGGAGGTCGTAGAACGCGTAGCTGAACCCGGCGCTCGCGTTCACGTGCTTCGAGTTCACGAGCCCGGCCGGGTTGTAGTAGGCCGCCGACCAGTCGCTCGCGAGGCCCGTCATGGCGCCGCCCATCGCGGAGGCGCGGGGACCGAACCCGAACTCGTCGAGGTTGTCCGCGTACGACGTCCCGGCGAGCGTGCCGAGCACCAGCACGACGAGGCACGTACGGACCCTGAGGGCCGTGGACTTCACCCGAGCCAACTCGTTTCCCCGGCGCGCCCCGACCCGCTTTTCGTCCGGGGCCGCGGCGCGTCATTATGCACTTCGAGGGCCGCGACCCGATATGAAGTTCCCCCCTCCAACCCCGTTAAACAGTGGACTCGGACCTGGGGCGTGTTGCCCCAGGGGCGCCCGTCGCACCTCCGCGCCCCCTTTCTTCGGGAAACTGCGGCGCCCGTGTCGATGCGCGGCCATACTCGTCGAAACGCTGCGGGGGTCCCCAGGGAAGGGGGTGTCGTCTTGAGCTCGTCACTCCGCGTCGGAGCGCTCCTCGTCGTCGTCACGGCCGGCCTCGCTTCGGCCGACACGATCACGTTCAAGAACGGCCGGAAGGTCGAGGGGCACATCCTCTCGAAGTCATCGACCCAGATCACGATCGAGGTCCCGGGCGGGCAGATGGACCTGCCGCGCTCGCAGATCGCCTCGATCGAGGAGAGCCTCACGATCGAGGACCAGTACGCGCGCCGCGCGCTCGCGACGGCGCCCGACGACCCCGAAGCGCTCGAAGCGCTCGCGAGCTGGGCGCGGAGGAACAACTTCGAGCAGCGCGCTCGCTACCTGGAAGACCAGGCGAAGGGCGTCCGCCTCGAGAAGCGCTTCGCGCAGGCGAAGACCGCGAGCGAGCTCCTCGACCTCGCTCTCTGGGCGAAGTCCCAGGGCTTCTCGACCGACGTGCGGCGTCTCGCCGTCGCGCGCGCTCTCCGTCTCGAGCCCGAGAGCAAGACGGCTCGCACGCTCCTCGCCCAGATCATCGAGGAGGACAAGAAGGCCTTCGAGGCCGAGCGGCTGAAGGAGCTCGAGGACCGCGAGCGCGCGGTCGCGGAGCGCGAGAAGGCGCTCGCTCTCAAGGAGAAGGCCCTCCGCGAGAAGTCGGATGAGCAGCGCGCCCGCCAGGACGCGGGCTCGGCCAACGCGGCGGGCGTCAGCCACCAGGGCGACGGGCGGAACGACGACGAGGACGCGAAGGAGCAGACTCCTCCGCCTCCTCCGTCGACCACGTACATCATCCTTCGCCGCGGGCGGCCGAAGCCGACCTGCACGCCGCTCAACCCGCTGACGGACTGCACTCAGCCTCACCGGCCGACTCAGCCTCAGCAGCCGAAGGAGCCGCCGACTCCTCCGCCGACGAACACGGTCCGCGCGCAGCCTCCGCTGCCTCAGCTGCCTCCGCTGCCTAGGTAGCGAGGACCTTCGCGACGGGTTTGCCCTCGGCGAGAGCGATCGGGCGACCGGCCGGAGAGACGTTCTGCTTCGTCCAGTCGAGCCCGCTCGCCTTGTAGATCGTGGCGAACAGGTCGCCCGGCGTGACGGGTTCCGTCGGCATGGACTCGCCGTCCACGGAGGTCTCGCCGACGAGCGCGCCGCCCTTGATCGAGCGGCCGGCGAGGGCGACCGAGAAGCCCTTCGTGTGGTGGTCGCGGCCGTCGCGGATGTTGATCTTCGGCGTGCGGCCGAACTCGCCCATGCAGACGACGAGCGTCGTCTCGAGGAGCCCCTTGTCCTTCAGGTCCGCGATGAGCGTCGCGAAGGCGGGGTCCAGCTCGGACGCGAGCTTCTTGTGGGCCGGGAAGTTGTCCGCGTGCGTGTCCCAGCCGGGGAGCCCGACCTCGATCGCGCGCACTCCCTGCTGGACGAGGCGGCGCGCGACGAGGCAGCCGCGGCCGAAGGCGCTGTCGCCGTACTTCGCGAGGAGCTCCTTCGGCTCCTCCTTGTAGTCGAACGCCTTCAAGCGCGGTGAGGTCATGGTCGAGCGCGCGCGCTCGGCGAGGGCGGCGTGGCCGGTCGCCTTCGCGCGGTCCTCGCGGCCCTTCGCGAAGGCGGACTCGACGACGGAGAGGTCCTTCGCGCGCTTGTCGAGCCGCGCCTCGTCCACGTGCGGCTTCACGTCGGGGAGCGGGTCCTTCGGGTCGCCCGTCGCGAAGGCGTCGTAGCTCGCCCCGAGGAGCCCGCCGCGCGGAGCGCCGAAGCTCGGCTCGATCGCGATGTGAGCGGGGATCTCGAGCTCCTTCGGGGCGAGCTCGTGCGCGAAGACGGCGCCGAGCGCGGGGTGCGCGACGCTCGGCGCGAGACGGTATCCCGTGCGGAGGTAGTAGGTCCCGCGCTCGTGCTCGCCGTCCGGCGTGACGAGCGAGCGGATGAGCGCGATCTGATCCATCGAGTCCGCGAGCCGCGGGTAGTCCTCGCCGATCTCGATGCCCGGGGCGCGCGTCTTGATCGCCTTCGTCGGGCCGCCCTCCTTCGTGCCCGGCTTCGGGTCGAACGTCTCGAGCTGCGAGGGGCCACCGCCGAGCCAGAGCACGATGATCGCGCCGGGCTTGGTGCGGGGGTCGCCCTTCGTCGGATCGAGGGCGGGGTCGGCCTTCGCGTCCTCCGCCCACGCGAGGCGCCACGGGGCGAGGAGCGAGAACGCCGAGAAGGCGCCTGCCTGGAGGAAGGTTCGCCGGCCGAGCATCGGTCCTCCCCTCAGTGGTTCCATGAGAGCTCGCTCGAGTTCAGGAGAGCCCAGATCAGGTCCTCGGCCGCGTGCGCCCGGTGCTGCTTGTCGCCCGCGAGCTGCGGCGCGAAGTGCGCGGTCTCGGCCTCCGTCGGCCGGCGCGTGAGGACGCAGAGGTAAGCGACCTCGACGAGCTTCTCGTCGGTCGGCGCGAGCGCGAGGAGGCGGCTCGTGATCGTGATGATGTTGTCCGCCTTGAGCCGCTCCTGGACCATGCCGCCGTTCATGAGGAGGAGCCGCTCGAGGAGCGTCTCGTCCTCGGGGACCTCGGCGTCGTGGTCGCCTCGATGGCGCTGGACGAACTTGTTCGTCTGGTCGAGGTAAGCGAGGCGGAAGATGAGGCCGCGGTCCTCGTTCTCCGTCTCGAGCGAGGTCGCTTGCCAGATCGCGTTCGCGAGCTGGTCCGCGTGGAGCGGCTTCAGCGGGTAGACCGCGAACGCCGGCTCGAGCTTGGCGTCGCCCTTCGAGGAGAGGCCGTAGGCCTTCGTGAGGACGATCGCGCGGACGAGGCTCTCGAGGTCGTAGCGGTTCTCGCGGAGCTCGGCCTCGAGGAGCGCGAGCACCTTCGGGTAGCGCGGCTTCCCCTCGTCGATCATGTCGGTCGGGTCGATCAGGCCCTGCCCGAGGAGCCAGGCCCAGAGCCGGTTCGCGATCGCCTTCGCGAAGTAGGGGTTCTTGTCGCTCGTGATCCAGCGCGCGAGCGCCGGCCGGCGCTTGCCCGTCTTCTCGAGGCCCTCGGCCGCGAAGGGGACGGCGGGCGCGACGATGCGCTCCTGGCCCGTCTTCATGTCCTGGAGCTTGTAGTCGCCGTCGCCCGACTCGACGACGAGCGGGCCCTTCCGGTGCGCGCGCCCGAAGTAGGCGGCGAGCCCCTCGAAGTCCTTCTGCTTCCAGTCGGAGAAGGGGTGGTCGTGGCACTGCGCGCAGTCGAGGCGGATCCCGAGGAACGCGCGCGAGGTGCGCGCCGCGAGCTTGGAGGGGTCCACGTCCGCGGAGACGACGAAGTTCGCGGGCCCGTCCACCGTCACGCCCTCGGCGCCCACGATCTCGCGGACGACGTCGTCCCACGGCCGGTGCTTCGCGATCTGGTCCTTGAGCCACGCGACGAAGCGGCGCCGGCGGTAGAAGAGGTCGTCCGGCTTCCGCCCGGGCCCGACCGTGATCCGCGCGAGCCGCTCCGCGAAGGCCCACTGGAAGCGCGAGTCGGCCATGAGCCGCTCGACGAGGCGCTCGCGCCGGCCCTCGGGCTTCTCCTTCTCGAACGCGCGGATCTCCTCGAGCGAGGGCACGGTGCCGAGGAGGTCGAGGGTCATGCGGCGGAGGAGCTCGAGGTCCGTCGCCGGCTCGACGGGCGTCACGCCTTCGTGCTTCCAGGCTTCTTCGAGCGCGAAGTCGATGCGGCGGGCCAGCTCGAGGGAGCGTGGGTCGCGCTTCGGGCGGGCGGCCAGGCTCGTTCCTGCGAGGAGCGCGGCGAGGAGAAGGGAGACTAGGCCGATCTTCCACTTCACACGGGAGCCTACCGGGCAGAGGCCAAGTCGGTTTCAATGAGGAGGATTGGGAACTACCGGCAGGACCAGAAGATGGGCGTGGAGGAGCGATCCTCTCGTCTTTCAACGCAGAGGCGCAGAGGCGCGGAGACGCAGAGGGCTGCAATCCTTCATCGAGGCCCCTCTGCGTCTCTGCGTCTCTGCGTCTCTGCGTTTCGAAGAGGATAGGAACACTCCTCCACGACATTCTGGAAGAGGACCCTCTTGATCCTCGGAGTCGGCGCGCTCTGCGCACTCGCTCTTCTCGCACTGATCCCCTTCGTGCTGCGTCGGCCCAGCGCGCGACTTCGCTGGGCCGTTCTCTCCGCGCCCTTCGTGTGGGCCGCGTTCTTCGGCGTCTTCCGTCTCGTCGCCCACCTCACTCAACGCGACCTCCCCGAACCGAGCTTCACGACACCGCTCCCCTTCTACGCCGGAGCCGCGGTGCCCCTCGCCCTCGCGTGGGGCGCTCTCCTCGTCGGCAAGAAGCGCGTGGCCGCGCTCGTGGTCGCGGCGGGGACACTCCTCGTCTCATCGGCAGCGCTCAACTACCGCGCGTGCTTCATGGACGACGCGATCCGCCTCCGGCGCTGCCTCTCCTTCACGGAGCAGCGCTACGAGTACAAGCAGATCCGCGCGCTGAAGTACGTCCGCGACTTCAAGATCCTCGGCGTCGAGGTCCACCGGCCGCGGATCATGATCTTCTTCGACGACGGCTCACGCTGGACGAGCGACGACGGCTTCCGCCGGACCGCCGCTCACATCGACATGCAGGCGGTCCACGTCATCACCGAGCGGAGCCACGTCATGTTGCAGCAGGTTCAGTTCTCGGAGTAGCGCCAGGACCGGCGTCCGCGCGCTGCGCGAGCCACCAGCCGCTCGAGACGAGGACGACGAGGCCCTCGATGACGTAGAAGGCGACGAGGAGCTGGAGCACGCCGTGCGTGAAGCCGTACGCGTGGAGGCCGACGCCGAGCAGGTTCACGTGCCACCACGAGAACGCGACGACGCAGCCGCCGAGGATCGAGAGGACGCAGAGGCCGTAGTCGCGGATGTAACCGCCGAGGCGCGCGTGGAGGATCATGAGCTCCCAGAGGCAGATCATGAGCGCGCCGTTCTCCTTGGGGTCCCAGCCCCAGAAGCGGCCCCACGAGTCGTTCGCCCAGATCCCGCCGAGGATCGTCCCCACCGTCGAGAAGAGGAGCCCGAAGCAGAGGACCCCGTACGTCATGCGCGCGACGGTCTTGAAGAACTTCTCGTCGTTCTTCTTGAAGCCGAAGGTCTTCCCGAGGAGCCAGACGTGCGCGATCGCCGCCGCCAGGAGACCCGCGGAGTAGCCCATGGTCACGGTCGTCACGTGCGTCGAGAGCCAGAAGTTCGTGTCGAGCACCGCCTGGAGCTCGATCATGGTGTCGCCCGCGCTCGTCGCCTCCTTGAACTCGTACTTGTAGGCCAGGAACATGCCCATGGCCCCGAGCACCGGCGAGACGGCGATCGCGATCTTCTGGCGGTTGATCGCCTCGATGATCATGGAGACGATCACCGAGACGGCCGTGATGAAGAGGATCGTCTCGTAGAGCGTGGAGACGGGCGGCCGCGAGCGGATGATGCAGCGGAGCACGATCCCCGTGACCAGGAAGATCGCTGCGAGCGCGAGGAGGCCCACGCTCCCCCTCTCGAGCCACTTCGAGGGGAAGATCCACGAGAGCGCGACGAGGATGAAGCTCCCGAGGAACATCATGAGCGCGCGGTAGAAGAAGTCGCCCTTGTAGAACGCGACCTCGAGCGCGACCTTCTTGCCCTCGCCGCGGTCGGCCGCGAGCGCCGTCACGTCGGCGTGGAGCTTCCGGAGCGTGGCCTTGAAGGCGTCCGGGTTCTTCTTCTGCCACTCGAGCTGCTCCCAGAGGGAGAGGAAGCCGAGCTCGCGGTCGATGTTCACCTTCTGCTCGCGGAGCTCGAGGAGGCGCCTCGTCGAGCGCCAGTCCCGCTCGCTCGCGTTCGCGGACGGGAAGAGCGTGAGCGCCGAGGAGCCCATGCCGAGCTGCTGCACCGCCTGCAGGAGCCTCCGGATCGACTCCTTCCCGGCCTCGTCGCTCCGCTCGAACACCGCCTTCACCGACTCGATCGTGCCCATCTTCGTGAGGAAGACGGCGAGCCCGCGGTCCTGCGGCGCGAAGACCTGATCGAGCTGCGGCGAGCCGCGGAGCGGCAGGTCCGCCTGCGCGAACCGGAAGTAGAACGAGAGGTTGTCGTACTCCATGACGTTGTGCGCGAGCTGGACGATCTGGTTCTCGAGGGGGCTCCGCTTCGCCTCCTCGATCATGAAGCTCTTCTTCGCCTGCTCCATGAGCTTGTCGAAGCCCGGCGAGAGCTGCTCGTAGGAGTAGCGGTCGCGCTTCTTCTTCGTCTCGTGCGGGAGGCCGATCGCATCGAGGACGGCCGAGTCCTGGACGAGGAAGATCTCGTACTCGTGCGCGCGATCCGGGTAGAAGAGGACGTCGAGGAGCCACGCGATCGGCGTGAGCGTCTCGCTGTTCGGCTCGGGCGTGGGGCAGCTCCGGATGCCGCGGAACTTGAGGAGCTTGAAGCCGGCGAGCGTGTCGAGCGGCTTGATCCGCCCGTTCTCCTGGACCGGCAGCGTCTGGAAGAGCTTCAGGACCTCCGGGTCCCAGGGAGCGGTCCGCTTCGGGTGATCGTGGCCGTGATGCTCGTGCGGCGACTCCTGCGCGCGCGCTCGCGCCGAGAGGACGAGGAGCACGCCGAGAGAGAGCGCGATGAGCCTCTTCATGTCGCGGTTCCCTTCTCCGTTGCAGCCACCGACTGGCTGGCGACGGCCTTCCGCTCGTTCTGCTGGATCTCGATGTAGCGGAGCAGCTTCTGTCCGAACGCGATGAGCATGCCGATCGCGATGATGATGCAGCTGTAGAGCGGCCACTGGTCGGAGGGGTTCCTCACGACCGCGAAGCCCGAGTAGAGCTTCGTCCCGGGCGGCGCGTTCTCGGGGCCCCAGCTCGACTGGAAGACGATCAGGCCGCCGTCGCGGAGCGGCTGGTTCATCTCGATCTTCGAGCCGCGCTTCCCGTTCTCGCGCGCGACCGTGACGTCGCTCGCGTAGACCTTGGGCGTGCGCGTGTTCGGGTAGTACTCGTGGGTGAACTTCTCGAGCGTGATCGAGTAGGGCATCTTGTAGCGCTTCTTCCTGAGCGCCACGGCCCACTTCTTCCCGCCGCCCTCGACGATCGAGGGGTACGCGGCCATGCCCCAGAGGATCTGCTCGGCGCCGTTCGCCCGCATGAAGACCGCCGCGACGTTCTGCTCCGCCTCCTTGTGGGGCGCGAGGACGTTCACGGCGAAGCCGTCGATCGTGGGCCACGGAGACTGCCACTTCGGGCCCTTCGGCAGGACCATGGCGTTCTTCTCGAAGTGGGTCAGCTCGAGCTTGAACGGCAGCTCCTTCGCCTCGAAGGTCCGCTTCCTGTCGCCCACGAGGTCGATGAAGTCGTCGCCCGGGATCAGGTGCTCCTGCACGTCCAGGTTCTGCGCGGCGTCCCAGATCGCGATCTCCCACTCGAAGTGGCTCTGGTACTCGTCCGAGGTCTCGCGCTCGTAGAGCGTCAGGAAGCCGTCGTCCGAGAGCTTCATCTTCACGAAGCCCGCCGCGAACATGAGCAGGATCCCGAGGTGGATCACGATCACGCCCGCCGTCGCCGAGCTCTTCCGGATCCGGATGAGCCCCCCGATCACGAGGTTCATGGTGAGAAGGAGGAGGACGGCGTACACGCCCGGGAGAGGGACGGGCACCACGCCGCGCACCCAGTGGACGAGCCAGAGGGACTCGAAGTACCTCTTCTGGACCTCGTAGAGGCCGTGCTCCGTCTGTTCGAGAGTCCCGAGGAAAGTGAGGAGGAACAGGAAGAAGATCAGGATGCACGCGAAGCCGTAGGAGCCGAGGAACCCCGAGAGCTGCGCGCCGAGGCCCGGCTTCTTCAGGGTGTCCTTCATCGGATCGACCCCACGAACGCGACGAACCGCTCGCGCTCGGCGTCCACCTCGGCCGCGGGACCGATCATGCGGACGAAGATCGACTGGTCGCCCTTCTTGCTCATGACGCCGAGCATGGCGTAGCCCGGGTGCTTCTCGCCCTGCATGTCCTGGTAGTCGCCGGCCGCCTGGACGAGCACGACGTCCTGGCCGAGGAGCTTGATCTTCGGAAGAGCCGCGATGCTCGCGTCGTCGAGCTTCGGCATGCCGTAGAGTCCGCGCCAGCGGTTCACGTTCGCGGCGAGGCCGCCCGCGTCGCCCTGGAGAGACGAGATGTAGCACTCCGTCCGCGTGGCGGCGCCGAAGGTCACGATGCGCATCGGCGCCGAGCCGAGCTTTCGCCATTCGGAGGGCGCCGACCACTCGATCGCCGGCTTGTCCTTGGGAGGCTCGGGCTCCTGGGGCTCCGCCGACACGCGGCTCTTGAGGGAATCGCAGAGCGCTTCGAAGCGCGCACGCTCCGCATCCACGACCGCGGCGGGCCCGACGAGCTTCACGAAGCACGTGACCGGATGCCCGACGACCGAGATCTGCGCCATGAGCCCGAGGAGCTTGAAGCCGGGCTTCCCCGCGCCGCCGCCCATCCCCTTGAAGGCGCCCGCGGCCTCGACGACGATCCCCTGCGTCCCGAGGACCGGGCGCTTCGGGAGCCTGGCGACCGCCTCGGGCGAGAGCGGTGCCTGGTCGAACTGCGAGAGCCAGCGGTTCACGTTCTGGACCGTCCCGCCGCCTTCGCCCCCGAGGATCGTGATCGAGCAGTCCGCCTCCGGGTTGCCCGCGACGGTGAAGCCGCCCTGACGCTGCGGATTCCGCGGGTTCTCGACCCAGCCCGGAGGCACCGTCCAGTCGAGGACCTTGGGCTGACCGGCGTCCTTGGGATCGCCGTGGTCGTGACCGTCGCCGGGTCCGTGAGCCTCGTCGCCCCCGCCCGCACCCATGGCGTGCCGGCCCATGTCGAACCGCTCGGCGCTCGTCGCGTCGAGCTTGACCGGACGGCTCGGCTTCGTCGCCTTGCGCGAGTGCGTGATCGTCTTCGTCTCGCTCTCATCGCAGCCCGGGAGGGCCGCGACGAGCGCGAAGACGAGGAGCACGCGTGAGATCGAACGCTTCATTCGACTCGTGATCATACGATGAAAGGCCCAACGCGCACGGTTTACTCCCCGTAAGACTCCCGTGAGAGAGGTGACCGCATGCGCCTCGCGCTGCGCCCTTCCGTGACCGTCTTCACGACGCTCGTCGCACTCCTGCTCTCCCCGCTCGGCCTGGTGTCCGCCGAGGGGAGAGACCTCGAGAAGATCGTCGTCGAGCTCGCCGAGCGCGCGACTCCGCGCACGGCGATCGTCTACGGCGCGATCGGCCTCGGCTCCGGTGCCGTCGTGGACGAGGAGGGGACGACCGTCACGAACGCGCACGTCGGCCTGGGCGCGCGGGTCGCGATCCTCGAGTTCGCCGACGGCCGCAAGGTCAAGGCGCGCCGGCGCGGCATGGACCTCGAGCGCGACCTCGCGATCTACGTCCCGATCGAGCGGCTCGAGAAGCCCGCCCCGTTCTTCGAGCTCTCCGGGTCGCGCCCCGAGCCCGGCGAGTGGCTCATCGGCGTCGGCTACCCGGGCGGCCCGCGCGGCGACCTGCGCCCGACCGTCTCGCTCGGGAAGTGCATGAAGGGCCCCGGGATCAAGTCACCGATCGGCGGCGTCCTCCGCTACGACGACGCCGTGCGCACCGACGTCGCGATCTTCCACGGAAACTCGGGCGGGCCGCTCATCGACCTCGACGGGCGTCTCGTCGGGATCAACGGCGCCATGGCGATGGAGGAGAAGGCCGGCGTCCCGCACGTCGCGGCCTTCGCGATCCCCGTGGACATCGTGAAGGACCGGCTCGAGACGCTCAAGGACGGCGAGATCCGCCTCCCCGGCGGGCAGAAGCTCAGCGGTCAGCTCATGAAGATGATCGACAAGGCGCTCGAGCCCATGACCGAGCGCATGGTGGACCGCGTGAAGGAGGGCTTCTCCCCGCGGCCGAAGGGCGGCACCGGCGCGATCGCCAAGACCGTCACGCGGATCCGCGACGACCTCGTGAGGAAGCTCCGCGACACTCCGCGCGAGGAGGCGCTCGCGGACGAGCTCCACGGCATCGAGGTCAAGGACCTCTGCGTCCGGCTCGACGGAAAGCACCTCGGGACCCGGATCTCGCGCCGTCACCTCGTCGCGAAGGCGAGCTACCTGGGCGACCAGAAGGAGTGGTCGCTCGCGAAGAACGAGAAGGCGCGCGTCGTCCAGACGGACGCCGCGAACGACCTCGCGCTCCTCGAGCTCGACGAGGAGGGTGACGTGCGGATCCCCGCCGACGCCGGCTCGCGGCCCGCGGGCTCTCTCTGCGCCGCGGTCGGTCCCGACGGCGTCCTCGCCTCGGGGTTCGTGAGCGTAGGCCAACGCGAGATCCCGGCCGCCGTCGCGGCGCGGATCGCGGGCGGTGGCGGCGGCATGGGCGGCTCGATGCTCGATCTCATCCGCCGCCTCGGTCAGCTCTCGCCGCGCTTGAAGGAGTCCTTCGCGCCCATGATCGAGCAGCTCGAGCGGCAGGAGTCGATCAACGCCGGCAACGACGCGCGCGGCTACGAGCGCGTCCTCTCCCACGACGCTCCGCTCGCTCCGGGCGAGGCGGGGGCGCCGCTCGTCGATCGCGAAGGGCGACTCATCGGCGTCAACGTCAGCAACGCCAACTACGGGACTTCCTATGCGGTACCGATGAAGACGGTGAGAGAGGTGTTCGGCCTGCAAGCGAAGACCGAGGGCCGAGGCAAATCGAAGCCCTACTGATCGTCATCCCCGAGAGAGATGTCCTTCAGCATCCCGACGTCGATCTGCCCCTCCTCGGCGAGCAGGTCGACGAGCCCGTGGACGATCTGAGCGAGGCGTTCGAGCTTCTCGATGCGCGCGACCAGCCGCTTCTTCTGCGCGCTCGCCTTCCCGCCGACTTCCCCCTTGGCCGCCGTGAGCCTCTCGAGCGCCGCGTCGAGCCGGAACTTCTCCCGCTCCTTGAGGACCTTCGAGATCATCTTCCAGAGGTTCGTCTCGGCCTCGTAGACGTCCGCCCGGCTGCCGGGGCTGAGGGCGCGGCGCACGCAACCCCACTGCGAGAGCTCGTGGAGCGTCATGGAGACGAGCGACACCGAGACCTTGAGCCTCTTCGCCAGGTCCTTCGTCGAGAGCGGCTCGGGCGAGAGGTAGAGCGCCGTCCAGAGGCGGCCCATGACGCGCTTGAAGCCCCAGAACTCGACCAGCTGGCCGATCGTGTCGGCGACGAGCTCGGTCGCGCGCTCGGTGTCCGGGTCCTCGCTCACGGCGTTCTCACCGCGCGGGATCGTATCAGGCCCATCCGACGTCATCGCATGCGCGAGACGAGCTCGTCGTTGAGGTCGCGGAGGGCGTCTCGCGCCGGGCTCTGAGGAGCGCCCACGAGCAGCGCGGCGCGCGCCCCGAGGGCGAGCGCCCGCGCGAAGGCACGCGCGCGCTCGACGCCGCCGGCTCGCCGCGCGCGGAGCGCGACCTCGGGCGCGAGGAGGGAGCGCTCGGCGCGGGGCGTCCTCGCGAGCCGCGAGAGGAGAGCGTCGAGCGACGGATCGCGGGCGCGCGCGAGGAGGACCGGGAGCGTGAAGGTGCCCTCCGCGAGGTCCTTGAGAGGCGTCTTGCCCGTGCCCTCCTCCAGGTCGAGCACGTCATCGAGGACCTGGAAGGCGAGCCCGAGCCGCCGGCCGAAGAGGCCGAGGGCCGCTCGCTGCCGCTGCGACGCCCCGCCGGTGCGTGCGCCCTCGGCGGCCGCGAAGGCGAACAGGCTCGCCGTCTTTCGCTCCGCGATCGCGACCGCCTCGGCGACGGTCGTCGCGGGGTCGTCGCGCCGCGCGAGCTGGAGGAGCTCGCCCGCGACGAGCGCCTCGACGGTCGAGGCGAGCTCGTCGAGCGCGGCGTGGTGCCCGCGCGAGAGGAGCCGCTTGAACACGCGCGCGTAGAGGTAGTCGCCCGAGAGGACGGGCGGCCCATCGCCGAAGCGCGCGTTCGCCGTCGGGTGGCCGCGGCGCGTCTCGCCGCGGTCGATCACGTCGTCGTGGAGGAGCGTCGCCGTGTGCACGAGCTCGGCCGCCGCTCCGAGCTCGGCGAGCTCCTCGGTGTCGGCGGAGAAGGCGAGGCCGTTCAGCGCGACGAGGAGGGGCCGGATCCGCTTCCCACCCGCGGCGACGAGGTGGCCCACGACGGGACGGACGCGCCCCTCGAGGCCGCCCACGACCGTCTCGATGCGCTCCTCGACGGCCACGAGGACGGGCGCCGCGATCTCGACCGCCCGCGCGAGCGCATCGTTCGCGGGCGTCTTCTCGGTGAGGGCGATCACGAGACACCTCCCTGGCGATCCACTCCGCGCGCCTGGAGCGCGGCGACGTCCGCCGCGCCGCAGCAGAAGAAGGCGACGCGCATCTCCTCGAGGAACCTCTCGATCGCCGCGACGAGCGCTCCCTCGCCCTCGGCCGCCGCGACGAGGAACGGCCGCGCGACCGAGACGGCGTCCGCTCCGAGCGCGATCGCCTTCGCGGCCTCGAGGCCGTCCTGGACCCCGCCCGACGCGATCACGACGCGCCCCGGGTGGAGGACGCGGCAGCAGCGCTCGATGCTCTCGGCGGTCGGGATCCCCCAGCCGCCGAACGCCTCGCCGAGCGCGCTCCCTCGGACGCCGGCGCGCCGTCCCTCGACGCGCGCCCACGACGTGCCTCCGGCGCCCGACACGTCCACGCCCGCGGCCCCGCAGGCGAGCGCGGTGCGCGCGTCCTCCTCGGCGAAGCCCGAGCCCGTCTCCTTGAGCAGCACCGGGCAGCGGAGCGACGGCACGACCGCGCGGAGCCGCGCGGCGAGCCCGCGGAAGCGCGGCGAGCCCTCGGGCTGGACCGCTTCCTGGAGGGCGTTGAGGTGAAGCGCGATCGCGTCGGCGCGGCAAGCGTCGGCGACGCGCTCGAGGTCCGCGGCGCCGCGTCCGCGGAGGAGTTCCGCGGCGCCGAGGTTCGCGATCACGAGCGCATCCGGGCCCGCTTCGTCGCGCACGTCGAACGTCCACGCC
>CAZYLP010000055.1:0-752 GCA_964648345.1 uncultured Planctomycetota bacterium | reverse complement strand
GATCTGGAGGAGGTCTGTTCGCTCACCAAGGTGGCGAAGCAGGACGTGCAGAAACTCCATGTCGCTTCGAAGCACCGGGTGCTGATGGTGGGTTTCTCGCCGGGCCAGCCGTACATCGGCGGGCTCGAACCGAAGCTGTCCGAGCCCGAGGCCCACGCCCGTTCGCCGGGCGGCCGCCGCGAGGACGCGGTTGACCGCGGCCGCCCGCGGCGTGCCGCCCGTCATGCCCGCGATCACGAGCGGCGCCGAGAGCGTCTTCCCGAGCAGGCGCGTCTCGAGCCGCACGTCCTCGAGGTCGATCTCGGGGAGCGCGCGGTGCGGGAGGCGGACGCGCTCGAGGCCCGTCGTGACTCCGCGCGCCCCGACATCGCCCTCGAGGCAGATCGCGAGATGCTCGTCCTTGCGGCCGAGAGTGGTCCGGCTCACGTCGTCACCGCCGCGGCGCGCGCCGCGAGCGGCCGGATCGCGCGGAGCTCGTCCACGAGCCGCGCGAGCGCGCCGAGGTCGAGCTGCTGCGCCGCGTCCGAGCGGGCGCGCGCGGGGTCCTCGCAGCACTCGATGAGGAGGAGGTCGGCGCCCGCCGCGGCGGCCGCCTTCGCGTAGAGCGGCACGTGCCGCGACGAGCCCGCCGGGTGCGAGGGGTCCACCGCGAGCGGCAGGTCGGTCGCCTCGCGGCCCCACGCGAGGGCGCCCAGATCGAGCGTGTAGCGCCGCGAGGGCGTGAAGGTCCGCACGCCGCGCTCGCAGAGGAC
>CAZYLP010000054.1:9328-18703 GCA_964648345.1 uncultured Planctomycetota bacterium | reverse complement strand
CCAGTCGAAGACGTGCGCGCTCTCGAGGAGCGGCCCGAGCTTCCGGCGAAACGCGCGCTCGAGCGTGCGGAGCGCCGCGCGCGCCGGATCGCCGCGGAGCGCATCCGCGCGCGGCCCGGCCGTCCAGCCCATGAGCACCGGGGCGCGGAGCGGACGGAGCGTCCACCAGGCGAGGAACGGCGCGCCGGGCGCGTGGAGGATCTTCACGTCGGGGATCACGTCGTCGAACCAGGGCTCCCGAAACCTCAGCGCGACCTTGATGACCGATCCCATCGACAGACCGCGGAGCGCGCGGCGCTTCGAGTCAGGGAGAGCGGGCACGAAGCGGACACGCTTGCTCTTCAGGACACCGAGCGGCAGCGTCACGATCGCGGCGCGCGCGCGGAAGGGGCCGAGGGCTGCTCCCTGCTGCGAGCGGGCTGCGACCAGGACGGACCCGCGCCGCCACTCCACGCGATGCACCACGGCGTTCTTCACGATCGAAACTCCACGCGCGAGCTCGACGACGAGCCGGTCGTAGCCCTCGAGGCAGCGGCCGAGGGCGTCCTGCGCCGAGTCCTCCTGCTCCTCGATCGCCTCGCGGCTCGCCTTCTTCGGGTCGGCCGCGTGGAAGCCCAGGATCTCCTCGTCCTCCGTGAAGTCGTCCTCCTGCTTCACGGTGCCCGCCTTCGCGCTCCACGGCTTGCCGCGGATCCACCCGACGCGGACCGGATCGAGGAGCGGGTGCGGGTCTCCGTGCACGAACTCCGCGCCGGCCTCGAGCGGCGGCGAGAAGCCGTCGCAGACGGTCCGGATCCTTCCGCCCGGAACTTCGCGCGCCTCGAGCACGACCGCGGTGACGCCCGCACGCCGGAGCGCGCGCGCGGCCGCGAGTCCGGCCGCTCCGGCGCCGATGATGACCGCTTCCATGTGGTTCAATCTCTCCCGCGCAGGGAGGCTCGGCCATGGCCACGGAGACTTACGACCGGCTCGTCGCGAAGGCGAAGGAGATCAAGCTCCTCGCGGGTGTCAGCGGGCTCCTCGGCTGGGACCAGGAGACGTACATGCCCGCGAAGGCGGCCGAGGTCCGCTCGGACCAGATGGCGCTCCTCGCGGGCATGCTTCACGACAAGGCCGTCGCGTCCGAGATCGGCGACCTCCTCGGCGCGCTCGAGAAGGAGAAGCTCTCGGCGGAGCGCGCGGCCGTCGTGCGCGAGACGCGGCGGAGCTACGACCGCGAGCGCAAGCTCCCGAAGGAGCTCGTCGAGGAGATGGCGCGCACGACCTCGCGCTCGCAGGAGGCGTGGGCGAAGGCGCGCAAGGAGAAGGACTTTCCGTCCTTCGCGCCGTGGCTCGAGAAGGTCCTCGACTTGAAGCGCCAGGTCGCGAAGCACCTCGGGGCTCCGGGGCAGGACGCTTACGACGTCCTCCTCGATGAGTTCGAGCCGGGCTGCACGTCGGCCGAGCTCACGCAGCTCTTCACGAAGCTCGAGGCCGAGCTCGTGCCGCTCGTGAAGAAGATCGTCTCCTCGAAGAAGAAGCCGCGCGTCGAGATCCTCGAGCGCCGCTACCCGCGCGCGAAGCAGGAGGAGTTCGGCCGCCTCGTCGCGAAGGACATGGGCTTCGACTTCGACGCGGGGCGCCTCGACGTCTCCGCGCACCCGTTCTGCTCGGGCCTCGCACCCGACGACGTGCGGATCACGACGCGCTACGCCGAGGACGACCTCACCGGCTCGCTCTTCGGGATCATGCACGAGGCCGGCCACGGCCTCTACGAGCAGGGCTTCGACCGCGCGTGGTACGGGACGCCGCTCGCGGAGGCGTGCTCGACGGGCGTCCACGAGAGCCAGTCGCGCCTCTGGGAGAACATGGTCGGCCGCTCGCGGAGCTTCTGGAAGCACTACTGGCCGAAGCTCCGGGGCGTCTTCCCCGAGCAGCTCGCGGACGTGAGCGAGGAGGACTTCGTCTTCGCGGTCAACGACGTGCGTCCGAGCTTCATCCGCACGGAGGCCGACGAGGTGACCTACAACCTCCACGTCCTCCTCCGCTTCGAGGTCGAGCGCGACCTCCTCTCGAAGAAGCTCTCGGTCTCGGACCTCCCGCGCTTCTGGAACGACAAGTTCGAGAAGCTCCTCGGAGTCCGGCCGGCGGACGACGCGCAGGGCTGCCTCCAGGACATCCACTGGAGCTTCGGCCTGTTCGCTTACTTCCCGACCTACACGCTCGGGAACTGCTACGCGGCGCAGATCCACGCGACCGCGGACGCGGAGCTCGGCCTCGACGCCAAGCTCGCGAAGGGCGAGCTGCGTCCGCTCCGCGAGTGGCTGCGCGAGAAGGTGCACGCGCGCGGCATGCTCCACCGGCCGAAGGACCTCGTGAAGGCGGTGACGGGCTCGCCGCCCTCGCCCGACGCGTTCATGAAGTACCTGAACGGGAAGTACGGAGCCCTCTACTCGCTCTGAGCGCGGGCTCCGGAATGCCCGCGCGCCCGGCCGCCGCGGAACCCGCGTGGGGCGCGCCTCGGTCTACCACCGCCGACGTGCGGGGGCTTCCGGGGCGTGCCGTGCGTGGGCTGCAGGGCAGCGGCCAGGCGTGACCGGCGTGCGACGAGCCGGTCGGGGCGACGCTTGGGGACGGGTATCAACCGTCAACGAGATTGAAAGTCTCGTATTCCATTGCTCTGCCAGTGAGCTACGCCCCCGCGTGATGGGGGCGGCGGGAATCGAACCCACTTCCTATGGATCAAGTCTCCCTTCCAAGAGGAGCGTCCCGGTCCCGGAGAGGACACACGCGGCGGACCTCGAGAGAGGACCGCGTGCGCTCCGCGAGCTCGGAGTGCTCGCAGGGGCGGCGACGGAAGGGAGACGCGGCCGGGTCCGTCTCATGTCACGCGCACCCGTCCGTCGCGCATCGTCCCGGCCAAGAGCAAACCTTGCACAGCGACTTCCTGCCCCGCTCCGTGGCGCGAGAGGACTTGGGCCGGCGCGAGTCCGGACCGCCGTGTGATCTCTCCGGGGCGAGAGGTGGGTCGTGAAGCTCGTGCTCCTCGTCGCGTCCTTCGCCGCCGCGGCCCTCGCGGCCTTCGCCGAGAGGCAACCGCCGCGGAGCCCCGCCTCGTTCGCGGAGGCAGGTTCCCGCGTCGTGATCGTCGAGCTCGTCGCGGCGGTCGCGTCACCGGCCGAGGCACGGGCCGGAGCCAGCACCGGTCAGGAGGGGCCGCGGCCGCGCACCGAGCTCGGCCCGCGCCGCTGGCAGAAAGGCCGAAAGGAACGGGCGCGCGACCTCGACGCTCTCCGCGCACGCTCACTTGGCGACCCGTAGAATGACGCCCTCATGTTCCACGCCTTGGCGCAGGTCCAGATCGACCTCGACTTCATCCTCCGCGACCCGATGGCGCTCCTCTTCCTCGTCATCGGCCTCGGTTACTTCGTCGGCAAGATCAAGGTCAAGGGCTTCGAGCTCGGCCCCTCGGTCGGCGTGCTCTTCGTCGCGCTCTGGCTCGGGAACAAGGGCTACTCGCTGAACCCGATCCTCGGCACGCTCGGGTTCATCTTCTTCATCTACAGCGTCGGCTTCCAATCGGGGCCCCGCTTCTTCCCCGCCTTCAAGGAGAACGGGCTCCGCTTCGTGGCGCTCGGCACGTTCATGATCGCGACGGCGGGCGTCGCGTCGGCGCTCATGAGCTGGGCCTTCGGCCTCTCGCGCGGCCACCTGATCGGGATCATGGGCGGGAGCCTCACGACGGTCTCGGGCGTCGCGGCGGCGAACCGCCTCCTCGCGACGCCGGGCGCCACGTCCTTCGCGCCCGACGCGGCCGAGAAGCTCGCGCGCGACTCGACGCTCGCGTTCGCCGTCACGTCCGTGTTCGGCCTCATCGGGCTCCTCGCCCTCATCCAGCTCCTCCCCCGCCTCCTCGGGCTCGACCTGGCCCTCGCGGCGTCGCGCCTCGAGCACGGCCGCCGCGGCAAGAAGGGCGGGATAGACATCGACGACGACCTCCGCCTCGGGCCGAAGGGGCCGCCTCAGCGCCGCACGTACCGCGTCACCAACGAGGAGGCGACCGGAAAGACGCTCGAGGAGCTCAAGTTCGTGAACTCCACGGGCTGCGTCCTCGTGAAGATCCACCGCGGCGAGCAGCTCCTCGACCCGGCGCGCGACACGCGCCTCGCGGTCGGCGACACCGTGCTCGCGCTCGGTTACCTCGCGGCCCACGAGAAGACGCGGAAGTTCCTCGGCGAGGAGGTGGACGACGAGATCCTCCTCGAGGTGAGGATCGAGACCGCGTCCGTCGCGGTCACCGACCCGCGCATGATCGGCCGCCCGATCGCGGACCTCGGGATCACGAGCAAGTTCGCGTGCATGATCTTCTCGCTCCGCCGCGAAGGCGTGGACATGCCGCTCTCGCTCGACTTGAAGCTCGAGAAGGGCGACCAGCTCATCATCGCGGGCCCGAAGGTCCAGCTCGACACCCTGATCCCGACGATCGGCCGCGCGGAGGCCCCGATCCACGAGACGGACCTCCTCACCTTCGCGTTCGGCATCTTCGCGGGCCTGATCCTCGGCATGATCGAGGTCCGCACGAGCGTCGGCGCGCGCGCGGGCTTCCCGCTCCTCGGCACGTCGGGTGGCCTGCTGCTCCTCGGACTCCTCGTCGGTTACCTCCGCTACCAGCACCCCGTCTTCGGCCGCGTGCCCGCGGCGGCGCGGTACCTCCTCCTCGAGCTCGGACTCCTCCTCTTCATGGCCGAGCTCGGGACGACGGCCGGCAAGACGATCGTCGAGGGCTTGAAGGAGGCGGGCATCGGGATCTTCGTGTCGGGCGTCGCCGTGACGCTCGCGCCCGTGTTCGCGGGCTACGCGTTCGGGCGCCGCGTGCTCGGGTTCGATCCCGTCACGCTCATGGGAGCGATCACGGGCGGCATGATCAACACGCCCGCGCTCGGGATCGTGAATCGACAGGCAGGCTCGAACATGCCGGCCGTCGGGTACGCGGGCGTCTATGCGTTCGCGACGATCCTGCTCACGGTGTCGGCGCCGATCATTCTCAAGTTCTAGTTCAAATCCCGATGGCCCGATCGGGAACTGAGGCTCGATCAGCGGCAGCCGCAGGTGAGGCGCTCTCACTTGCCGGAGGGCCGTGTTAGCGTTCTGTTCGGGGAGCTCGCTCCGCGTTCGGTCGCGGGCTCTCCTCCACGCCACTTGTCCCAAGTGCGCCATTGGCGTAGAGTGTTCAGTGACCAGAAGGAAGAAGGCTCCGCGACCGACCGGACCCGCGGCGCTCGTCCCGACGGACAACTATGAGGCGCAGGTATCGACCGGTCTGACCAAGGAGGAGCGTGACACCTTGGAAGCGTTCCTCGCGGCTGCCCCGGAACACGTCCCGGTCGCCCAGGGTTTAGGCGGTGCCCGGAAAGCTCGCTGGGCGCTCGGCGACGCGAAGCGTGGCAAGGGCCAGACGCAGGGGAAGGGAAAGCGCGGCGGCGCGCGAGTCATCTACTTCTACCGCAGAGCCAGTCACACTGTGTATCTGCTCGATCTCTATCTGAAGGGCGACCAGGAGGACCTCTCGGCCGACGACAAGCGGGAGATCGCGAGGGCGATCCAGGTCATCGAGGCGGAGGTCGCCACGGCGGGCCCGATAGTCCCGCCACCGTCCGGCGGCGACGACCCTTCCATCGGCAACGATCTGGGCGAGGAGGCACCATGAAGCGATCGACAGCCGTGAGAACCGATCAGGGCAAGCGCGTGACCGCACGGCCGTCCGCCCCGAAGGCGAAGTCGCCCAGGTTGTCGCCGCGGGGCAAGCGGATCGTTTCGGCCCTGAAGGAGGTCGCCGAGGATGTGAGTGGTCGGAAGACCCTGCCTCGCCGCGGCGTCACGATCCCGGAGCGGGTCGATGTTCAGGCCATTCGCGAGAAGCTCGGCATGTCTCAGGTCGAGTTCGCCAACGCCTACGGCTTTTCGATCGCGACTCTACGGAACTGGGAACAGCACCGGCGAGAACCGGACGGAGCCGCGAAGGTTCTCCTCGCGGTGATCGAGCGCGCGCCAGAGGCCGTTCGGCAAGCCCTCGGAGACTCCAACGCGCCGGAGGGAGAGTAGGGCGCTCGGTTTCGCAGCCCCTACGGGAACAAGAACTCGAGGATCCGGGGCAACCGCTTCGCCCACGCGGCCTCGTTGTGGACGGCGCCCTCGTCCTCCATGTAGTGGAAGTCCTTGCCGTCGGTGAAGCCGAGCTTCAAGCACGCGTCGCGGATCTCGCGGCTCCCCTCGATCGCGGCCTTCGAGCTCTTCTCGTCCTTCGGGCTCTCGCGCGTCCCCATGTCCACCCAGAGCCGGAGAGAGGGCTTGGTCTTCGTGCTCTCGACGAGCGCCTTCGTCTCCTTGTCGTGCCACCAGAAGGACGGCGACACGGCCGCGACGCGGCGGAACTTGTCGGCGTGCTTCCAGCCGATGTGGAACGCGGCCATGCCGCCGAAGCTGCTCCCCATGATCCCGGTGTCGTCGGCGCCGGGCTTGGTGCGGAACTTCTTGTCGACCTCGGGCTTGATCTGCTCGAGGATGAACTTCACGAGCTCCTCGAGCTTGCCGCCGGCGGCGCCCTTCCCGCTCCGCGACTCGACGCGCGAGGGGAGGTATTCGTCCGCGCGCTGCTCGCGCGCGTTGTCGATCGCGACCGCGATGAACGGCTCGTGGCCCGCGCGCACGTGCGCCTCGCCCGAGGTGTCGAGGCCCCAGGTCACTCCCTGGAAGGAGCGCTTCGGGTCGAATTGATTCTGCCCGTCGAGGACATAGAGGACGGCGTAGCGCTTCTCCGTCTCCTTCTCGTAGCCGGGCGGCAGCCACACGTAGATCGGCCGCGAAGGGAGCGTGGACTCCTTGGGCTTCATCTTCCCGAGGAAGACGACCGACGACGAGACCGAGGCCGTCCCGTCGCCGCCCTCCGCGCCGCCGTCGGCCCAGTGGTGGACCGAGTGCGCCGCCTTCACGAGGCCCGCGACCTTCGTCTTGTGGTTCGCGACGTCGCCGCCGTCGGCGCCCTTCTCGACCGTGTCCCAGTCGCCGCGCGTCACCTTCCACTCGACGACGCGGCCGGGCTTCGTGTGGAACGCGCCCTTCCAGTGGCCCGTGCCGTCCTCCTTGAGACGGAGGCCGTCGGGAGCCCACGCGTCCTTCCCGTTCACGGCCTCGTCGAGCGCGACGAAGACGGGGCCCTTGGTGCCCGCGGGGACGGTGATGTCGAACTCGATGCCTCCCGGCTCCTCGGCGGCGAGCGGAGCAACGGTCAACAGGAGAGCGAGGGCGACGAGGGACGAACGATGCAAAGAGCGTCCTCCGGGCGAGGAGGCTATCATCGACCACGGAACTGGGGAGCTACCAGCCCCAGGAGGCGCCGCCGTAGAAGCCCGGACCCCAGCCGTAGCGGCCGTACGGCCCGCCGTAGTACGGGTAGCCGTAATAGCCGCCCGGGTAGCCGTAGTAGTAAGCGGGGTAGCCGTAGTAGCGGACCTCCTCGTGACGGATGAACGAGACCGTCACGGGGAGCTCGCGTCGCCCGTAGTTGAACGTCATGCGGAGCGTGAAGGGCGCGAGCTCGCGCGGGTCGCCCGTCGAGGCCGTCGAGAACTCGAGGTGGAACGTTCGCTTCGCGCCGGGCTCGATCGTCACGGCCGTCGAGTCGCCCGAGACCGCGGAGCCGACGGGTGCGATGGGCTCGAGCTCGCGACGGAGGCCGCCCGAGAGGACGACGCCCCGCGGGTCGAACGAGGCGAGCTCCGTCTCGGAGCGGTTCTCGACCTCGATCGAGACCGGGAGCGACACGCTCGCGTCGCCCTTGTGCTTGTGGCGGAACACGCCCGTCGAGGAGACGCGTACGTCGAGCCCGCCCGCGCCGGACTCGGGCGCGCGCACGAAAGCGACGAGCGCGTCCTCACCCTTCGAGAGGAGGACATCCGAGGACTGGGGACGAACGTTTATGTGCGAGGGCGCGCAGCCCGAGACGGCGAAGGCGACGAGCCCGAGGGCGATCCATCTCATGCCGTGCTTGTGCCGCGAAGGACGCGCCAGCATGATCTCGCTCGTGCCCCGGACCCGGTCCCCCGTCGTCATCGCGTACCACAAGCCCAGGGGGCTCGTGACGACGCACAAGGACGAGCACGGGCGCGAGACCGTCTACGACCGGCTCGTCCCGCGCTTGCCGCCCGACCTCCGCAAGCTCGAGTGGCACGCCGTCGGGCGCCTCGACAAGGACACGACGGGGCTCCTCCTCTTCACGAACGACGGCGCCTTCGTGCACCACGCGACGCAGCCGAAGACGGGCCTCGAGAAGACCTACCTCGTCCTCGCGAAGGGGCTCCTCGAGGAGGCGGACCTCGAGCCGCTCCGCGCGGGCGTCGAGCTCACGGGCGGACTCGGCCGGAGCGGCCCCGCGAAGGTGGACCTCCTCGGCCACGGTGTCGCGACGAGCTGGCTCTCGATCCGGATCGGCGAGGGGAAGAACCGCGAGGTGAGGCGCATGCTCCTCGCGATCGAGAGCCAGGCGATCCGTCTCCAGCGCGTCGAGATAGGCGCGCTCGCGCTCGACATCGAGGAGGACGAGTGGCGCCGCGTGAGCGCGCGCGAGGTGAAGGAGAAGCTCGGCTACCCGCCCTGAGGCGCCGGGCGCAGAACCTTGATCCCCGCGGCCTCGAGCGCCTCGCGCTCGAGCTCGGGGAGGCCGTTGTCGAGCCGCTGCTCCCACTTCGCCTTCCGGCCGCGGGACTGAGCGTGGATGACGAGGAACCAGTGGAGCTTCGTCTGGTCCTCCTTGAACGCGAAGCCGTTGCTCAGGTGCTGCTCGCAGTGCATGTCGAGCGTCAGCGAGCTCTCGGAGATCCAGAACGCGCGGGCCTCCTCGACGATCCTCTTCCTCAGCGCGATCACCTCGGCCGTGCTCGGGAGGCCGACGGTCGGGACGACGCGGCTCTGCACGCTCGCGTCGAACGACCACCACCGCGTCCAGTCGAAGACCGCGAGCCCGCCGACGATGAGCACCGCGGCGACGACGTAGTACTTCCACCGCGCCCAGGGCGTGTCCATGCGCTCTCTCCCACCCTTCTCCTCGGGGCGGAGAGCGAGCGGCGTTCCCTCCCCGCACGCCAGGCGCGGCGCGGGTTCGCGCGGAGGGTGACGGCCGTGGTCAGCGCGGAGCGCCGCTCGACGTCAGCCGATGCGGAGAATCAGCCCCAGCTGAACTCGACGGGGATCTTCACGTCGGGGTGGAGGCTCCGGTGCACGGGGCAGCTCTTCGCGGCCTGCTCGAGGGCTCTCCGGTGCTTCTCGTCCACCTTCTTCGGCACGTGGATCGAGACGCGGAGCCCACCGATCCGTCGCTCGGGCTGCTGGACCATCTCCTTG
>CAZYLP010000054.1:0-9318 GCA_964648345.1 uncultured Planctomycetota bacterium | reverse complement strand
CACGCGCACGGTCGAGCCGGCGATGTCGATCTGATTGCGCTTCGCGTAGATCCCCATGATCGTGACCATGCACGACCCGAGCGCCGTCGCCACGAGGTCCGTAGGCGAGAAGCTCTCGCCGCGCCCCTCGTTGTCCTTCGGGGCATCCGTCGCGAGCTTCGCCTTCGACGGTCCGTGCGTCGCCTCGCAGCGGAGGTCGCCCTGATAGGTGATGTCGATCTCAACCATAGTCGGGAGTGTATCGCGAAGCCGGGGCGAGACCGGCGGCGAAGTAGAGGAGCGCGAAGAGATCCGCGGCGAGTGCGGCGGAGACGACGAAGAGATCCAGTGAGCCGACGAGAGCGAACGCGAGGAGCGGATAGCCCCATTCGATGAGAGCCGCCCGGTCCATGAGGCCACGGAGGCGGGCGAGAGACCCCGTGGCCGCGAGGTGGCGGAAGGTCTCGTGGGCGACGCAGCAGAGGACGACGCCGGCGATCAGCATCACGGCCCAGAAGAGGCTCGAGCGGTCCTCCCGGACGACGTGGACTCCGACCGCGGTGAACGCGCAGAGCGAGAGCGCGATGTCCGAGACCGTGTCGAGGCGGTCGCCGCCGCGAGATTCGAGGAGCTTCGCGCGCGCGAGAGAGCCGTCGCACGTGTCGCCCACCTTCGCGAGGACGACGAGGAGCGCTCCGAGCACGGGGGGAGCGTGGCCCGGGAGCGCGAGGAGGAGCGCGCCGAGGAGACCGACCGCGAGCGAGACGGCCGTCACGGTGTTCGGCGTGACGGGGCTCTCGACGAGGTGCTCCGCGAGGAGCGCGCCGAGACGCCGCTCGAAGAGGCGGCGCATGGGCCCATCCTCGGGCTTCCTCGTGCCGGCGAGGAGCGCGCGCGCGGCCGCGGAGCGCTCGTCGGAAGTCCCCGCGGGGAGGAGACGGCCCGGCTCGGCGTCCGTGGGAGCAGCGAGCGTTCCGCTGCTCCCGTGAGCGCGGGCGAGCCGGAGCGCGCGCGAAGCGCTCGTCGCGAGGACGAAGCCGCGCGAGCAGACGAACGCTCCCTCGCCACGGGCCGCGAGCGCGGGGAGGACGTCGCGGTCGAAGACGACGTCGCCCGCCACGACGAGCGCGCCGCCCTCCCAGCGGTCGAGCGTGGGCACGAGGCCGGGCGCGACGCCGGGCATGACGACGAGGATCTCCGCGCAGCCCGCGCGGGCGAGGAGCTCGCGAGATCGCTCGATGAGCGTCCGCCCCGCCACGTGCTCGCCGCCGCTCGTGCCCGCAAGGAGGACACCGAGCCTCAGCGAACCGGGGTCGCTCTCCATGCGTCTCCTCGACGTCTCTTCATCGCAATGCATGGGCCTTTCGCCCCACGGACCTTCCCGGAAACCGGATGACGCGTGGAGACGCGCCCCGAAGAGGAGCGTGACTCAAGGTCTTCCGGGCGGAATGGAGGTCGCTCTCGCGCGAAGCGGGTCAGTGAGAGAGCGATCGTGCGGAACCGTTTCGACCGGCGAGGAGCCGTCTCAGGAGTTGTGCTGATTCTGCTCACCGCCTGCTCGGGAGGCGGCGGGCGAGGCGGGAGCGCCGCGAGCACCGTCGCGCCGGCGACGAGCCGAACGGCGCCTGTCGGGAGCGGGACGACGGCCACGCCGGCGCCGCCTCCTCCGCCGCCGGGCCTGGCGGCCCCCGAGGTCGTGCCGGTGATCCTCGTCCACGGGATCACGGGCGACCCCGACGTGTTCGACCCGTTCCTCGCGCTCTACGGTCCGGGCCGCCACGTCCTCAAGGAGTTCTACGCCGCCGAAGCGGACGCGCTGAAGCCGGGCGACCTCCCCGTCTCGTGCGTCGTGAACGCGGGCTACTACAAGGACTCGATGACGGGCGTGCGCTACGACCTCGTGAACGGAGTCGGCACGAGCTCGATCGGCGGCGCCCCCGTCCCGCGCTCCGACGGCAACGGCTCTCGCTACCCGGTCAGCTACACGAAGCGCCTCCAGCGGATCGTCGAGGGCGTGCGCCGCGCGACGGGGAGCGACCGCGTCGATCTCGTCTGCCACTCGATGGGGAACCTGATCGGCCGCGCTTACATCCGCTGGCACTCGGACGGCGCCAAGGGCGGGAAGAGCAAGGTCCGCCGCTACATCTCTCTCGCGGGTCCTCACCGCGGCATCAACGCGGCCGAGGCTTACGGCCTCGGGTTCAGCCGCTCGCCCCTCGAGGAGTTCATGCAGATGGGCGAGATCGCCGAGATGTGCGGCGAGTACCGGATCTACGGCGGGAAGAGCTTCACGGAGCTCCTGAACGACGACTGGGACGGCTTCTGCAAGAAGGTGGACGTGACCTACGGCGGCTCCTCGGCGATCGGCCCGCACGGGAAGCAGGTGGACCCGAAGGGCCTCGGCACGACCTACATCACGATCGCCGCGGTGATCCTGAACCTCGTCCAGGGGATCCAGAACGTCAGCACGCTCGCCGACCTCCAGCCGTTCCTCAACGTCTTCTACCCGCAGAACCTGATCCCCGAGGCGATCGAGGCCTTCGGGCCCGGCGACCGCGTCGTGCGGCTCGCGATCTCGCGGCTCGACCAGGCGCCGTTCCTCGCGGCTCAGTTCTGGAGTCCGTTCGAGGGGCGCCACCAGGGCGCCTTCAACTTCGAGCAGTCGATCCTCGGGACGACGTTCACCTCCGAGCTCGCGCGCCAGTTCCTCGCGGAGGGCTCGGTCCCGAAGAGCGCGAACGTCGCGCTCTGCGACTTGAAGCTCGTGGACGCGCCGGGGAAGGCGAGCTGGCTCCTCCTCGAGACGAAGGCGACCGGACTCAGCGCGGCGCAGCTCGTCGAGGAGAACCTCGACTCGAGCGGCAAGCCCACCGGAGCGGCGACCGGCTACGGCTGTCCGATCCGCGACGGAGAGCAGCGCTCGTGCTTCCAGGTCCCGGCGGGTGGCGGCGATCGGCGTTACAGGGTCGTCCTCTACGGGCCGAACGGGATCGCGTTCTCGAACGACCTCTCCTTCACGCTCACGGACGGCGCCCTCGACGCGGCGCCGAGCACGGTCTTCACGACGGCGACGTGGACGACCTCGCCGAGCGGGACGCTCGTCTCGGCGACGTTCGCTTCGAGCACGCAGGACCCGTCGCTCGAGCTCACTTACCGCCTCGACGGCGGAGCGTGGACGCCGTGGGCGACGAGCACGACGTTCGACACGCCGGGTCTCGGCCCCGGCGAGCACCGCCTCGAAGCGCGCGCCCGTCACGCCGACAACGGCGCGCGCGTCCTCGCCGAAGACCCTCGCGGCGCGGCGATCGGGATCTTCGTCGATGCCGCGGGGCGCGTGACCGTGAGGCGCTGACGCGATACCATCCGTCCCGTGCTCGTCGCGGCGAACCCGATCGAAGGCGAGAAGCTCTACAAGTGGGAGTGGATCCTCGCGGTCCCTCCCGCCCAGCTCTGGCCCCTCGTCTCCGACACGCAGAGAGTCGGCAAGGCGATCGGCTTCGGGCCCTGGCACTTCAAGGCCGAGGCCGACGAGCACGGGAGCGCGAAGCGCACCGGGACCGTGAGCGGCGGCGGCATGACCTTCGAGTGGGTCGAGCACCCGTACGAGTGGGTCGCTCCGCGCGAGATGGGCGTGCTCCGGAGCTACACGAAGGGGCCGTTCGTCGCGATCCGCCAGACCGTGACGATCGAGCCACACGAGAAGGGCTCGAAGCTCACGCACCTCCTCGCCGCGAAGTCCCACGGCTTCATCGGGAACACGATCGCCGCTCTCGAGATCGGCCGTCGCACCTTCACGGGCCTCGACAAGGTCTACCGCGGCTTCGAGTCCTTCGTGAAGGGAGCGCAGGCGACGAGCTTCCCGCAGGAGCCGATCGAGATCGGCGAGGAGGCGGACCGGCTCCTCCAGCGCACGAAGCAGAAGCTCGCGGACATGGGCTTCGACGCGACGCTCCTCGCGAAGCTCGACAAGGCGATCCGCCAGGCGTCCGACCGCGAGCTCATGCGCCTCCGGCCCTTCGCGGTCGCGAAGCACTGGGACCTCGACCCCTTCCAGGTCCTGCGCGTGTTCCTCCACGCGACGAAGGCGGGCGTCCTCGAGATGAGCTGGGACCTGATCTGCCCGTCCTGCAAGGGCGCCGCGGACCAGACGACCGAGCTCGGGCGCATGAAGATGGAGGAGCACTGCGCCTCCTGCAACGTGAAGTTCGACGCTCACTTCGACGACAGCGTCGAGGTCACGTTCCGCCCGAGCGCGGCCGTGCGCCCGATCCAGAACGCGGACTTCTGCGTCGGTGGCCCCGGGAACACGCGGCACCTCCTCGCGCAGCGGCGGATCCTCGCCGGCCAGACGATCGAGTTCCCGATCGAGCTCCCGCCCGGGATCTACCGGATCCGCGGGGCGCGCAAGCCCGGGATCACCGAGGTCGAGGTCAAGGCCGACGGCCCCGCGAAGCTCGCCCTCGTCACGGGCCAGTTCCCCGAGAAGGCGACTCTCGGCCCGAAGGCGACGATCGAGGTCAAGAACGCGGCGACCTTCGAGCACACCGTCGTCGTCGAGCACCTCGCGTGGAAGGAGGACGTCGCGACCGGCTCGGTCGTGACGTGCATGCAGGACTTCCGCGACCTCTTCTCCGCGCAGGTCTTCGCGCCGGGCGTGAAGGTCGGGATCTCCTCGATCTCGCTCCTCTTCACCGACCTCAAGTCCTCGACCGCGATGTACGAGAAGGTCGGCGACGCGGTCGCCTTCGCGCTCGTCCGCGATCACTTCAAGCTCCTCTTCGAGAGCGTCGCGAGCGAGCAGGGCGGCCTCGTGAAGACGATCGGCGACGCCGTCATGGCGAGCTTCCCGCTCCCCGCCTTCGCGCTGCGGGCGGCGCTCCGCATGCACGAGCAGATCGTCGCCTTCAACGAGCACGAGAAGCCGGCGTTCCCCGTGCGGCTCAAGATCGGACTCCACGCGGGGCCGTGCATCGCGGTCAACCTCAACGACCGCCTCGACTACTTCGGCACGACCGTCAACATGGCGGCGCGCATCCAGAACGAGAGCGTGGGCGACGACATCGTCCTCCTCGAGTCTCTCGCGCAGGATCCGGAGATCGCGAAGGTGCTGGCCGCGGTGCCGGGGAAGCGCGACTACTTCGAGGCCGAGCTCAAGGGGCTCACCGGCAAGTTCAAGCTCCTGCGCCTCTGGCCGCAGGGAGTCCAGAGCGCCGCGCTCCCGCGCGGGCGCACGAGCACGCGCTTCAAGCAGACGAACCTGTTCGGCTCGTGAGGGCGCGCCGTTGAGAGTCGTGCTGGAGACGGAGCGCCTCAAGCTCGCGGTCCCTGGACCGGATGCGGCCGCGCTCCTCGTCCGGCACTACTCCGAGAACCGCGAGCACCGCGAGCCCTGGGACCCTCCGCGCCCTTCGGGCTTCCTCACCGAGAAGTGGTGGCGCGACTCGCTCGCCCGCGCGCAGCGCGAGTACATGGCGCGCGCCTCCATGAAGCTCGTCCTGCTCTCGGGCGACGCGGTCGCGGGCACCTGCAACTTCACGCAGGTCTCCCGCAAGGAGTGCCGCCTCGGCTACGGCCTCGACAAGGGCTTCGAGGGGAAGGGCTACATGAGCGAGGCGCTCCGCGCGGCGATCCCGCACGCCTTCGAGCGCCTGCGCGTCGAGCGGATCCGCGCGAGCTACCTCCCCGCGAACGCGCGGAGCGCGCGCCTCCTCGAACGGCTCGGCTTCACGAAGCGCGGGCCCGAGCGCATGGTGGTGGGCAAGTCGGTGATCCTTCACGACGGAGTGGAGTTGATTCGCGCATGACGACGATCGCGGACCACGCAGCGGCCTACTGGCGACAGGTGCTGAGGAACAATCCGCGCTGGGCGACGCAGCTCGGTGACCGGAGCTTCGACGCGCAGCTCGAGAACGTGTCTCCGGCAGCGATCGACTCGCAGATCGCGGTCTGGGAGGCGTTTCTCGAACAGGTCCAGAAGGTCGACCGCGCGAAGCTCGGAGCCGACGAAGCCGTCACGGCGCACGCGCTCGAGATCCAGCTCCGGAACGAGCTCGACCAGCTCCAGTGCCACTTCGAGGAGTGGAACGTGGACCCGCTCGGCGGCCCGCACGTCGATCTCCTCAACCTCCCGGACATCCAGATCGTGAAGACCGTCGAGCACGGACGCGACATGGTCACGCGCTGGCGGGCCATGGGTCCTTACTTCGATGCGGTCGCGAAGAACCTCGAGCGCGGCGCCGCGAAGGGGAAGCTCGGCACGAAGGCCGCGATCTCGAAGGCGATCACGCAGCTCGACGACCTCCTCGCGAAGCCGATCGCGGAGTGGCCGCTCCTCCGCCCCGCGAAGGAGAAGCGCGAAGGCTGGAGCGACACCGAGCACTCGAAGTTCGCACGCGACCTCGAGTCCGCCGTCACCGAGAGCGTGAAGCCCGCGCTCGAGCGGTATCGCGCGCTGCTCGGTGATCGGCTTCTGCCGAAGGCGCGCGGTCCCGAGGCGGTCGGCGTCTCGCGGATCGACCCGGGCGCTTACTCCAAGCTCATCCGCGTCCACACGTCGCTCGAGCTCTCGGCCGACTCCGTGCACGAGACGGGCCTCGCCGAGGTCGCGCGGATCGACGCGGAGATCGAGAAGCTCGGCGCGAAGCTCTTCGGCACCAAGACGGTCGCCGACGTCCGCGCCCGCCTCGCGAAGGACCCGTCCATGTTCTTCGACACGCGCGACGCCGTCGCGAGGAAGGCCGAGCAAGCGCTCCGCCGCGCGGAGGCCGTCGTGCCGCGGCACTTCGGCCGCTTGCCGAAGACTCCGTGCGTCGTCGTCCGCATGGAGCCACACGAGGAGAAGTTCTCGACGATCGCTTACTACCGTCAGCCGTCGGCCGACTTCTCGCGGCCCGGGAGTTACTACATCAACACCTCGCTCCCTGAAACGCGCCCGCGCTACGAGGCCGAGGCGCTCGCGTTCCACGAAGCGGTCCCCGGCCACCACACGCAGATCGCGATCGCCATGGAGCTGACCGGGATCGCCGAGTTCCGCAAGCACGTCGGCACGACCGCCTACGTCGAGGGCTGGGCGCTCTACACCGAGCGGCTCGCCGACGAGATCGGCCTCTACGAGAGCGACCTCGACCGGCTCGGCATGCTCTCCTTCGAGGCCTGGCGCGCGTGTCGGCTCGTCGTGGACACCGGCCTCCACGCCAAGGAGTGGCCGCGTCAGCGCGCGATCGACTTCATGATCGCGCACACGCTCCTCGCCGAGAACAACATCGTCAACGAGGTCGATCGGTACATCGTCTGGCCGGGCCAGGCGCTCGCCTACAAGATCGGCCAGCTCGAGATCATGAAGCTTCGCGACGAGGCGAAGGCGAGACTGGGCGTGAAGTTCGACCTCGGACGGTTTCATGACGTCGTGCTCGAGGCGGGGGCGGTCCCGCTCCCGGTCCTCCGTGCCCGCGTCGAGGAGTGGTCCCATGAGTGATCTGTCGCCCAAGGACTTCGCGGGCTCCTTCAAGGGCTTCCTCGACACGGTCGCCAAGCACGGGCCGGACGAGCTCCCCGTCTTCGTGAAGCTCTTGAAGGAGCACTTCGGCGGCGACCCGACGACGCTCCCGGTGATCGCGGAGAGCTTTGACACCTCGGACCACCCGAACGTGCAGGTCGCGCTCGACGGCTGGCTCGCCGAGAAGGGCCGCACGCACGCGCTCCACGGCGTCGTCGCGGGCCAGGGCTTCATGGACCTCACGCTCTCCGAGCTCCTCGGCCCGGAGAAGGGCGGCCTCATGGGCGGCGGCGGTCCGTCGATCGGCCCGGTCCAGTTCACGAACCTCCCGCTCGCGAACGAGAAGGTCCTCGCGTGCGTCCAGCGCGGCCTCTACCTCGTGAAGGAGGGCAAGCTCGCGACCGCGCTCCTCGTCCGCGGCCCGAACGTCATGGGCTTCATGCGCAAGGTGAGCATCGACGTCATGGCCCGCGAGCGAAAGGACGCCGAGGCCGTCCTCGCCGATCTGCGCCTCGCCATGCGCAAACGGAACGTCTACCGCGGTCGCGTCGTCTCCCTCAACGAGGGGAAGGGGCCGTTCGCCGAGGGGCAGTCGGTCCAGTTCCACGACCTCCCGCCCGTCGCGCGCGAGCAGATCGTCCTCCCCGAGGGAGTCCTCCAGCGCGTCGAGCGCGAGACGATCGGCTTCTCGAAGCACGCGGAGCGCCTCAAGGCGACGGGCCGCCACTTGAAGCGCGGGATCCTCCTCCACGGGCCGCCGGGCACCGGCAAGACGATGACGGCGATGTACCTCGCCGGTCAGATGAAGGAGCGGACGACGCTCCTCATCGTCGGACGCGCGCTCGGCCTCATCGAGCGCTCGTGCGCCATGGCGCGGCTCCTCCAGCCGTCGATCGTCGTGATCGAGGACGTGGACCTCGTCGCCGAGGACCGGACGTCGAGCGCCTGCAAGACGCCCGTCCTCTTCGAGCTCCTGAACCAGATGGACGGGCTCGCCGACGACACGGACGTGATCTTCCTGCTCACGACGAACCGGCCGGACGTCCTCGAGCCCGCGCTCGCTTCGCGGCCGGGACGTGTGGACCTCGCGCTCGAGATCCCGCTCCCGGACGCCCAGTGCCGGCGCCGGCTCTTCGAGGTCTACGGCAAGGGGCTCAAGACGAAGCTCGACAAGCTCGAGTCGCACGTCTCGCGCACCGAGGGCGTGAGCGCCGCGTTCATCCGCGAGCTCGTGCGCAAGGCGGCGCTCTTCGCGGCCGACGAGCGCGCCGAGATCGTCGTCGAGGACCGGCACATGGAGCAGGCCCTCCACGAGCTCGTCGTCGCTGGTGGCGAGCTCACGAAGGCGTTCCTCGGTTTCGGCCCGACGAAGAAGGATCGCTGACCGTCAGTCCCACTTCCTGGCCGAACGCGACCTCGAGGTTGTGGCCGTCCGGGTCGGCGATCATGCCCCAGTAGCCAACGGGATATCCCGAATCCTGCGGGGCCGAGACGAGGCGGCCTTCCTCGAGGGCGAGATGGCAGAGGCGGTCCACCTCCTCGCGGCTCTTGCAGCCGACGCCGAGGTGGGCCCAGCCTTCGAGCTTCACGTCCACCTTGTCCGCCTGGATGAGGACGATCACGAACGGGCGCGTCCGGTCCGAGAGCCAGACGACGGTGCGCCCGCTCTCGGAGTCCGTGCGCTCGTGGACGACCTGCATGCGCGCGTACCGCGCGTAGAAGTCGATGCTCGCTCGCGGGTTCTTCGCGGTCAGCGCGACGTGCGTCAGCCCGAGGTCCGTCATGCACACCCTCTCTTGGGGGCTTCGCCCCCAAACCCCGAGACCGGTCCTCGCGGCACCGCA
>CAZYLP010000053.1:0-18959 GCA_964648345.1 uncultured Planctomycetota bacterium | reverse complement strand
AGGAGCGGGCACGCCTCGGCCCAGTTCTGGTGCTGCTGCCAGAAGACGGCGAGCTTGTCGAGCGCGGCGAGGTCGTTCGCGTCCTTCTTGACCGCGGCCTCGAGCCTCTCGAGCTCTTCGTCGGCCGCCTTGCCCTTCTCGGCGAGGGCGTCGAGCCGCTTCGCGAGGTCGTCCTCCGTGATGACCTTCTCGCTCCGGTCGACGATCACGCCGCGCGGAGAGAGGTAGACGATCGTCGGCAGGCCGTTCGGCTGATAGCGCGCGGCCTTCGGCTTCTGGGTATCCGAGTCGAGCTTCACCGCGACCATGCCGTCGAGCTTCTTCTTGATCGCGTCCGACGCGAGGGGCCCCTTCGCCATCTGGGTGCAGTTGCCGCACCACGTGGCGAAGATCTCGACGACGACGGGCTTCTTCTCCTTCGCGGCCTTCGCGAGGGAGGCGTCGAGGTCGGTCGCCCAGTCGGCGAGCGCGGGCGAAGCGGCGGCGAGGAGCACCACGAGGGAGATGATGTTCGTGCGCATGGAGGAGAGCTTAACCCGGTCGCAATGAACCCGCCGCTGAGGTTAGAATCCGCCCCCCATGACCAGCGCGGGCGACAAGGACGACGAGGCGCCGCCGGCGCCCGTGATGGTGCCCACGACCCCGGAGGAGGCGGCCCGCCTGGCGCGGGTCTTGGACGGTGCGCCTTCGGCGGCGGACGGTGCGCCTTCGGCGGCGGACGGTGCGCCTTCGGCGGCGGCCGTGACGCCGGACCGGATGAGAGAGCTCAAGGACAAGGCGCGCGCGGAGATCGAGCAGCGCCTGAAGGAGCGCCGCAAGAAGCGGCGGCTCCTCCGCGGCGGAGACCTGCCATGACCCGCTCACTCGCCCTCGCCGCGCTCCTCCTCGCCGTGTCGGGCTGCTCCATCGACAAGATGGCCGCCGACAACATGGTCCCCGTCCTCAGGCGGACCGACGACAAGTTCGAGCGGTCGCGCACGCCCAAGGCCGCGCGGCAGGCGGGGCCAGGCCTCCTCTTCACGCTCGACGGTCTCGTCGAGACGAGCCCCGAGAACGGCGAGCTCCTCGTCCTCGCCGCGCAGATGAACGCGACCTTCGCGTTCGCCTTCATCGAGGATGAAGACGAGGAGTGGGCGAAGGAGCTCTACGACAAGGCGCGCGACTACGCACGCCGCGCCCTCGCCGTCGAGGACGAGGACCTCCTCAAGGAGTTCGAGGACCCGGGCAAGCTCCAGGCCCTCCGCGACGCGCTCAAGGTCGGGACGAGGATCGACGAGGACACGCTCCCCGCGGCCTTCTGGCTCGGCTTCGCGTGGGGCTCGCGGATCAACCTCGACCGCACCGACGAGAAGCTCCTTGGCCAGCTCGGCCTCGTCGACAACCTCATGGCCCACGTGCTCGCGAAGGACGAGAAGTTCTTCAACGCGGGCCCGCACCTCTACTTCGCGGTCCGCTACGCCGCGCTCGCGGCGGCCATGGGCGGCAACCCGGAGAAGGCGCTCGAGCACTTCAAGGCGGTCGACCGGATCACCCAGAACCGCCACCTCATGTCGAAGTTCCTCCGCGCCAAGTTCTACTCGTGCTCGATGATGGCGAAGAACCAGAAGGGCGCGTGGGAGGACTTCCTGAGCACGCTGGAAGAGGTCGTCAAGGCGAAGGACGACCTCTGGCCCGAGCAGCGCCTCGCGAACGAGGTGGCCCGGGCCAAGGCGAAGAAACTCCTCGCTCGTCCGTCCGATGCGCAGATCGATCCGCCGGCGGGGGTCACCAACCCCTACGCGGAGTAGTCAGGGAGAAGATGCGATGATGAAGAAGCTCGCTCTTGCGTTCGGTCTCGCCGCCGCCGTGCTGTCGGGCGCCACGCTCACGCGCGCCGATGACGACGAGAAGATCACGATCAAGATCGCGACCCAGGCGCCCAAGGGCACGGTCTGGGTGAACGCGCTCGAGGCGCTCAACAAGGAGATCAAGGAGAAGGCGAAGGTCGAGTTCGTCTTCTTCTGCGGCGGCACCATGGGCACCGAGGGCGAGGTCGCGCGCAAGATCCAGGCCCGCGACCTGGGCGGCGGCCTCTTCACCGGGATCGGCCTCGGCGACGTGCTGCCCGAGGCGCGGATCCTCGAGCTCCCCTTCTTCTACGAGACGACGGAGGAGATCGACCTGGTCAAGAAGGAGCTCGAGCCGGACCTCAAGAAGCACTTCGAGGAGAAGGGCTACGTGTTCCTCGGCTGGGCGGAGGTCGGCTGGGCGTACATCTTCTCGAAGGAGGAGTCGAAGAAGCTCGAGGACCTGAAGAAGCGGAAGATCTGGCTCTGGTCCGGCGACCCGCTCGCCGAGGCGACCTTCAAGGAGTTCGGCCTCGCCGGCACGCCCCTCTCGCTCCCCGACGTCCTGCCGTCCCTCGAGAGCGGCATGATCGACTCCGTCTACAACTCGCCCTACGGCCTCATCGGCCTCCAGTGGCACTCGAAGGTCAAGTTCATGTCCCGCATGTCGGTCGGACACGGGACGGGCGCGCTCCTCGTCGGCAAGCAGGAGTGGGAGAAGATCTCCGCGAAGAAGCGCGAGAAGGTCGCCAAGATCGCCCGCACGCACCTCGACAAGCTCGTCGTCGACATCCGCGCCAAGAACGAGGCGTCGGTCGCCGAGCTCGAGAAGAACGGCGTGAAGGTGATCCCGATCCCCGCCGACGAGATCGAGGACTACAAGAAGCGCGGACGCGCCGTCGCCGACGCCATGGCGGCCGACAACGAGGAGGCGCGGAAGAGCAAGAACCTCCTCTACACGAAGGAGTGGCTCGACCGCGTGAAGGTGATCGTCGAGAAGGCGCGGAAGAAGTAACCATCAGGGCGACCGGAGGGAGCACCGCGACGACGGACAGATGACCCAGCCCGCGAACCAGAGCGCAGCGACGCCCGCGATCCTCGTCCCGCTGCGCGCCCTCGACGGCGCGCTGCGGCGGGGCGAGATCGTCGTCCTCGTGACCGTGCTCATCTCGATGATCGCGGTCTCGTTCGCGCAGGTCGTGCTGCGGAAGATCCGGCCCTACGTGCCCTCGGTGCAGGAGGTCGCCTGGTTCGACATCCTGGCGCGGCACCTCGTCCTCTGGGTGGGCATCCTCGGCGCGAGCATCGCCGCGCGCGAAGGCCGCCACTTCGGCGTCGAGCTCCTGCCGAAGCTCTTCTCGGAGCGCGGACGGCAGCGCCTCGAGGCCGGACTGAACGCGGTCGCGGGCGGGGTCGCGCTCCTCCTCACGGCCGGCATGGTCCAGTACGTGCGGCTTCCCGACGAGAACGCTCTCTTCGTGATCGACGCGATCCCCCTGCCGGTGAGGCGGTGGTGGCTCCTCGCGATCATGCCCGTGGGCCTCGGGCTCATGACGTACCGGTTCTTCCTCCGCTCGCTCGAGGCGCTCCTCCTGAGCGAGCACCAGTGGCACGCGCTCGAGCGCGAGCTCAAGCCCGACGTGACGGCACCGGCGCCGTCCTCCGAGCCCGCCTCGCTCGGGTCGGGGGCCGTCGTCGAGGCGGCGACGCCGCCTGCGGTCCAGATCCATCAGGAACACGAGGGCGATCACCCGGCCGGCACGACCCGACCGCGTCCCCACGACGGGCGCCACATCGAGAAGTCGACCGACGAGATCAAGATCCGCCGCCTCGGCGACCTCGGCGACGTGATCGACCCGCCGCCGGGGCAGTCCGGCGAGAACCCCGTCGACCCCGACGTGGCGCTCGTGGACTCGGACATGACGGTCGCCGGGCCCCAGCTCGACGAGGGCGGCCCCGACGCCGCGACCGAGCGGCAGCAGCCCCAGCCGCCGCCCTCGACGACGGAAGACCAGAAGGGAGGCCTCAAGTGACCAAGCCTCCCCTCCGCTCGCCCCGGGGCACGGCCTGCGTCCTCCTCGCCCTCGTCGCGCTCGTCGCCGCGTGCGGGCCCGCGACGAAGGCGAAGCTCGAGGCGATCGTCGCGCCCGACGGCCCCGTCATCGAGTCGCTCGAGGGCGCGGGCGGCAAGAAGGGCGGCGCGCCCGCGGGCGGCGAGGTCGTCACGATCAAGGGGAAGAACTTCCCGGCCCAGGCGGACTGCGCCGTCCGCTTCGGGGAGAAGCGCAACAAGGAGAAGGACCTCGAGAAGGCGACGCCGACCGAGATCGTCCTCAAGGTCCCCGAGAACCTCCCGCCGGGCGAGACGCTCGACGTGTCGGTCGAGAAGCGCGACGAGGACGACAAGGTCGTCGCCCGCGCCGTGCTCAAGGACTCGTGGACCGTCTCCGGCTTCTCGATCCGTCACGTGATCGTCGTCGGCTGCCTCATCGGCATCTTCTCGATGCTCGGGGGGCCGATCTTCGTCGTGCTCGCGGCGATCACGCTCCTCGGCACCTTCTACGAGAAGCAGGGCCTCGCGGGGTTCAGCCTCGTCGATCAGGCGGGCAGCACCGTCTTCGGCAACTTCTTCGACAAGGTGGCCGAGTCGCCCCTGTTCATCGCGATCCCGCTCTTCACGTTCGCGGGCACGATCATGGCCGAGTCGAAGACGCCGCAGCGCCTCGTCGACTTCGCGCGCGCTCTCTTCGGCTGGGTCCCGGGCGGCGTCGCGCTCGTCGCGCTCATCACGTGCTCGTTCTTCACGGCGTTCACGGGCGCGTCGGGCGTCACGATCATCGCCCTCGGCGGCCTCCTCTACCCCGTCCTCCGGAAGGACAAGTACGACGAGCGCTTCTCGCTCGGCCTCCTCACGACGTGCGGCTCGCTCGGCCTCCTCTTCAAGCCGGCGCTCCCGGTCTACATCTACGGGATCATCGCCAAGGTGGACGCCGACCGCGTCTTCACCGCGGCGCTCATCCCGGGCGTGCTCCTCGTCGTCGTGCTGTTCATCTACTCGGCGTTCAACGCGTGGCGGACGAACGTCCAGCGCGCGCCCTTCTCGGTCGCCGAGCTCTGGCGCTCGTTCCGCGCCGCGCTCTGGGAGCTGCCGATCGTCCCGATCGTCCTCGGCGGCCTCTACTCGGGCTGGTTCACCGCCGCCGAGGCGAGCGCGGTCACGGCCTTCTACGCCTTCGTCGTCCAGGTCTTCGTCTACCGCGACATCAAGTTCCGCGACGTGCCCCGCGTCATCAAGTCGAGCATGGTCCTCGTCGGCGCGATCATCATGATCCTCGCCGTCGCGCTCGGCTTCATGGGCTGGCTCACGAACCTCCAGGTCCCGCAGATGGTGCTCGCGCTCATGCAGGAGCGCGTCCACTCCGCGAACATGTTCCTGCTCATGCTGAACGTGTTCCTCCTCATCGTGGGCTGCGTCATGGAGGGCTACACCGCGACGCTCGTCGTCGTCCCGCTCATCGCGCCGATCGCGCTCCAGTACGGGATCGACCCCTACCACCTCGCGGTCATCTTCCTCCTCAACCTCGAGATCGCGTACTCGCTGCCGCCCGTCGGCTTCAACCTGTTCCTCTCCGCGCTCCGGTTCGGGAAGCCCCTCGTCGCGCTCTACCGACCGGCCATGGAGTTCGTGATCGTCATGGTGGTCGTCCTCGCGGCGGTCACCTACTTCCCGCAGGTGTCTCTCTGCCTCTTCGATGTGCCCGGCATGACGGTCAAGGGCGAGCGGACGCTCGACGTGACCCAGGGGGAGGAGAAGAAGATAGAGATCGCCGTGACGGAGGGCGGCGTCGACCTGGCGACGGCCGAGAAGCGCCTCGCCGAGGCGGACGCGGCCTTCAAGGCGGAGGAGGCGAAGCAGGGAGCGACCTGGGCCGACCTCAAGAAGAAGCGCGAGGACAGCAAGACCGCCGATCCGGCCGTCGCCGCCAAGATCTCGGCGCTCGAGCCGTCCTTCGAGAAGCGCAAGGACGCGGAGCAGCTCGTCACCGCGATCAAGTCCCTCGGGGACGGAGCCGAATGGCGCTCGAGCCTCGAGCCCGAGATGTCCCAGAAGGGCCTCACGTTCTCGACGACCGATCTCAAGCCCGGGCAGCACGAGATCACGGTCACGGCCCAGGACGTGCACGCTCACGTGACGCAGACGAAGCTCATCATCCGCGTGGCACCGAAGAAATAGGGGTCTCGGGGTTGGGGGCGAAGCCCCCAAGAGGAAGCATGTCGAAGAAGACGGACGACGAGGAGCAGCAGGGCGGCTTCGGCTTCATCCTCGTGTTCACGATCGCGGCCGCGGTCCTCGTCGGCCTCTACGCCTTCTCGAGGACGCTCACGCCGACGATCCAGGAGGCGCCCGAGCTCCCGCTCGCCTCGATCATGATCGAGGTGAACGAGCTCGACGGGGCCACGCGCGCGAACATCGTGGCCCTCGAGGAGGAGCTGAGGAAGACCGGGGTCTTCCACGCTCCGTTCGGCCCCGCCGACATGAAGGTGCTCGTGCCGGCCGCCAAGCCCGGCGAGGTCCCCGTCGCCAAGGAGTTCGCGAAGCTCACGGACGACGAGTGGAAGAAGGCGTGGACCTACGTCGCCATGACGGAGTACCTCGTCCCGCGCATGTACCGCAACGACGGGACGGCGTGCGTCATCCGCCTCGACCCGAAGGGCCTCCGCGAGTTCGCGCCCGACGCGGGCGCCAAGCTCCTGAAGGCCTGCGAGGGCTTCCGCGACAAGTTCAAGACCTTCCGCGTCTACTCGCGCGCGCTCGGCATCGGCACCGCGGCCGATCGCGACGCCCTCAACGCGAGCTTCGGCGTCCAGCTCTGCTGGATCGCCCTCTCGTTCCCGGACATCCAGGGCGTCCAGGGCGCGACTCCGTGGCAGACGGCATCCGGCATGAACAAGCTCGCCCAGGCGCGCCCCGTCCTGAGCTCGAACAAGCACTTCCGCCGGATCTCGAGCGACGCGAACTGGGTCTCCTACTACTGGTCCGTCAAGCTCCAGACCGAGAAGGAGGCGCCGCTCCCGACGCGGGACGAGGACGTGGCCGAGGCGTTCGCCTTCGCCAAGGCGAACGCGCTCATCCTGCTCCACACGGCGAACGGCAAGTTCTCGCTCGTCGACACCTCGACGGACGTCGAGGGCCAGGAGAACGTCCGCCTCATCTACGACATGGCGGCGAACCTCCAGACGGAGCTCAAGGTGGACGCCACCCACCCGTACCAGCCGCCGATCAACACGCCCTTCAAGGGTGACGGGAAGTAGCGCTACTCGCGCTCGGCGAACCAGGCGTCCCACGCGTCGGGCACGCTCGCGGCGAGGTTCGCCGCGAAGGCGCTCCAGCCGAGCGGGAACGAGAAGGCCGTCATCGCGCCGAGCGCCGCGACCGCCACGAGTGCGCCGGGCGCGAGCCGCGAGCGGAGGACGTGGTGCAGGGCCTCGTGGAGCACGACCGCCGCGCCCGCGGCGGCCGCGAACCCCAGGCTCGAGCCGCTCCACGGCCCGAGGCGCTCGGGCCAGAGGACGGGCAGGAAGACGGCGAAGACCCCGAGCGCGACCGCCGCCGCGTGGACCCAGGCCGGCGCCTTCACGCTAGAAGTTGACGCCCGCGCCGAAGAAGAACTGCGTCAGCGTCACGGTCTGCTTCGAGAAGGAGAGATCGCTGTTCGTCCGGCTGATCCCCGTGTCGATGCTGCTGTGGAAGGCGTGCTCGACCGCGAACGTGAAGTCGAGGTAGGGCCCGAGCTGGAACGTGAAGCCGCCCGAGACGTGGTGCTCGAAGAAGATCGGCGTCTGGGGGATCGCCGTGTTCGCGCGCACCGGTGTCTGGGCCCAGTTGTAGCCCGCACGGAGGATGAGCTGGAACGAGGGGACGTCGGGCACGATGTCGTCGCCGCGAAGGATGACGACCGAGCCGCCGATCGCGATCACGTGCTGGTTGCGGTACTTGAGCGGCACGCGGACCTTGACCGATGGGCTCGTCATGATGTCGAGGTTCGGGTTCGAGCCGTTCGACAGGCGCACCGCGAAGACGCGGTAGAACTCCGCCCAGTTGATGAAGGTGTAGTCGAGGCCGAGCGCGACGCGGTCCATGGGCCGGAACGCGAAGCCGAGCCCGAACTGCCGCGGCTGCTGGAGGTTCTTGATGCGCATGTCGTACGTCGAGTTGAACCCCCGCGCCGGGGCGACGCGCGCGTCGACGACCGGGAGCAGTCCCGGGTTCCCGGGCGGGAGGCGGTTAACCAGCGGGTTCGCAACGACCTCCGCCGAGCCCAGGTAGTCCTGCATGTACGTCCGGTCCTGGTAGGTCAGGCCGATCGAGAACTTGTCCATGTTGAGCATGAACCCGAGGCGCTGCGAGAACCCGTACGTCGAGAGGTCGTGCGAGGTCGCGTAGGTGAGGAGAGACGTCGACCCGACGAAGATCGACGAGAGGCGGAACGTCGGGTTGAGCGTCGTGTTGGGCTGCTGGATCGGACCGTCGAGCTTGAACTTGCCGTAATGGAACTGGGGCGAGTAGCCGAAGGAGAGCGAGAGGTCCTTGGTCCCGATGATCCGGAACGCGAAGGTGGCCGCCACCGCGAGCTGCTCGATGCTGGTGCGGTAGCGGATCGCGTTCGGCGACCAGAACGGCGTGATGATGTGCTTGTAGGTGAACGAGCCGCCCGAGACGGGGAAGACCCCGAAGCCGAAGCGGAAGCGGCCGCCGTAGAGCTCCTCGTCCGAGTGCTCGTCGACCGGGACGGTGGGCTTGGGAGGCGGCGGGAGCTCGTCCTTCTTCGAGGGCGCCGTGTCCTTGGCGCCGTCCTTGTTCTGCGCGAGCCAGGCGTCCTCGAGGCCGTCGCGCGGCGAGTCCTTCGCGGCGGGCTTGAGACCCCAGTTGCCGAAGTCGAAGAGGTCGCCGATGTGCCAGGACTGCGTCGGATCGATGACGACCCCGAACGAATAGGCCGGGATCGGCACCTGCCACTGAGGCGAGAGGTTGAAGACGCCCTGCTGGTTCCGGAACTTGGCGTCGGCGATCGCCGCGAGCCAGTTGTTGTCGAAGCGGTTCGGGGTGAACGCGATGCCCGCCGGGTTCGTCGCCGGGGCGATCGCGTCGTCGGCGAACGCGTAGTCGACACCGCCTCGACCGGCAGCGCGGGCGCCGTAGGAGGTGAGCTTCGCGCCGTTCGACGCGACGGCCGGCCCGGCGACCAGCGCGACGAGGAAGCTCGCGACGACGAGACTCCTCTTCGACCTGCCGCCGCCGCCCCACAGGTGGCGAAGCACCACGACCCCTCCTGCCTGCCCCGAAGGGCCCCCCGTCTTCCGCGCGTGGAAGAGGGGCGGAGTCTAGAAGATCCGGTGGGCTCCGGTCAAACAGAACACTCGTTCTCGTTCTCGTTCTCGTTCTCGTTCTCGGTCAGGCTCTGAAGCGCTTCCAGGACCGGCTCGACGCCCAGTCCCATCAAATCGCCTCCCGGCGCCTGGACGATCCTCACCGGCCCCCGCCCCCTCGGCCCCCATCGAGCCGGGTCCGTGGGCCCGAACACGGCGACCGTCGGCACCCCGACCGCGGCCGCGAGATGCGTGACGCCCGCGTCGTTCCCGAGGTAGGCCCGGGCCGACGCGAGGAGCCCGACGACCTCGTCGAGCGAGGGGGCCTCGACGACGCGCGAGCCGAAGCCGAGAGCGGGTTGCGGCGGGTCGAGCTCCGCCGGACCGAGGAGGCAGACAGTCTCGAGTCCCGAGCGCCGGGCGACCTCGGCGAAGCGCTCCGGTGCCCAGCGCTTCGTGCGACCGCCGGCCCCGGGCTGGACGACGAGGACCCCCGTGTCCTTCCTCGCAACATCGAGCGTCGGGATCCGCGAGGAGTCCTCGGGCACCACGGCCGCCGCGATGAGCCGGTCGAGGAGCGCGTCGCTCACGTGTCCGCTCGAGCCCGGGTCCACGAACACCGCTCCGGGCAAGTTCGCCGCGAGCGGCCCCTCCTCGCGCGCGAAGACGACGACGCGCTCGAAACGGTCGAGCGCCGGCGGCTCGTCGCCGAAGAGAGAGTCGGGGAGGACCCGCGCGACCGCGAGGGGACCTCGCGGCGCGAGCGCGAGCGCGAGCCTCTCCCGCGAAGGCCCCCACGCCTCGACGTCGCGCGAGCGCGCGAGCGCAGCGATCGCGGGGAGCGCGAGGATGAAGTCTCCGAGGGCACCGAGGTGCACCACGAGCGTGCGGAGATGGTTGCCTTGCTTGCCCATGACGCCTTTGCTAGATTCCGCCCCTTCGTCAGACGACTGATACACCGAAAGAGGGGGAGAAGATGGCCGTCGAATACAAGTACGGTGACTACATCAAGGGCGGATGGGAGCTCGTCAAAGCGAACCTCGTCCCGTCGATCGTCATGTCGGCGATCATCCTCGTGGGGTCGAACTTCCTGATCGGCGCGATCCTCGGGCCGCAGCTGATCGTGAACTACCTGAAGGGCATCAAGGAGGCGAAGGCCTCCGGCAAGCCGATCGAGATCGGCGCGCTCTTCAACTTCGACAACTTCGTGAACAACTTCGTCGGCCTGATCATCGCGGGCGTCTTCGCGATGTGCTGCGGTCTCCCCTTCGCGCTCGTGTACTTCACCGCTCCGATCCTCGCGGATCACCCGGGCACGGGCTTCATGGACGCAGTCAAGGGCGCGCTCGCGTTCGGCAAGCAGAACTTCGTGCCGAACCTGATCCTCATGATCATCCTCGGCATCGTCGGCAACCTCGGCATCGTCGCCTGCGTGGTCGGAATCTTCGTGACGTTCCCGATCGTGCTCGCGGCGCAGTGGCTCGCCTACGAGGAGCACAAGGCCGCGATCCACGCCGCGGCCGCCGAGGCCGGGATCACGCTCGCCTAAGGCTCTCGTGCTCTCGCTCGTCGGGACGGCCGGTTCGACGTTCGCGCGCTTCCTCGAGCGGTTCTTCGAGGTGCGGCGAGCGCCTTCCGGCCGCCCGGCGCTTCAGGACTGGCTCGAGGTCGCGCTGTGGAGCGCGATCTTCCTCGTCGGAGCTCTCACGGCCCCGCTCAACGAGTCGGGCGCCGCGAACGCTCCGGGGGATCGCTGGCTCCGGGAGCACACGGGCGGCGGTCTCTGCGTCTGGAAGCGCGTGACGAGCATCGAGTGCCCGGGCTGCGGTCTGTCACGCGGCTTCGTCCAGCTCGAGCACGGCAACCTGGTCGCGGCCGTGCGCATGAATCCGCTCACTCCGGTCGTGTTCTTCCTCATGGCGTCGCGCCTCGTCCACTACGTCCTCCTCTGCGGATTGAGGCTCGATGTGAGGAACCGGATGCCGTGGCCGATGGCCTGGAGGCTGTGGAGTCTTCTTTTCATCGGCTTCGTCGGGGTGGGCATCTATCGGGTCATTATGCGTCTCACGTAGAGACGATTTCCCGCAGACTGCAATCGCCGTGATTGCGACCTACCATTGACACTTCTTGATCCGTAAATGGGAAAGTGACTTAGGGTCGACGCATCGAGCCATCGGGCAAGGCTCGCCAAGTGCTCTGCCCATCACAACGCGCGCGGCCTTTTCAGCGCGCATCCCCCTTCGGGGAGAGGGCCCATGTTCAAGAGTTCGAGACAGCTGCGGGGCTTGGGGGTCTGGCTTCTGACCTTCTCTCAAGCTCTCGTTTTCGCCGGTTGCCGCGAGGCAGGCGGTCGTGGCAGTAAGTCCGGCGGTATGGGGAGCACGGCTCCGGGGGCGACCTCGGGTCCGAACATCGGCCTCATCCTCTACAACGTGCTCCACCACAACCTCGAGACGACCGGCACGCCCGCGCAGGTCCAGTCTCTCGAGAAGGACAAGAACCTCTTCGTCGACGCCGTCAACCGGATGCTGCCGACGAACGTGTCTTCGAACCTCTTCCCGACGATCAACAAGCTCCTCCCGCTCGTGGACGACGACACGATCCCGAACGGCATGAAGGACGTCGAGGGGATCCTCAAGGACCTCCTCGCGGACCCGGACGCGGTCAAGGCGTTCGCCGGCCTCCTCTCGGGCCCGAAGGTCCAGCTCTCGATCGACCCGAAGGATCTGATCCGGCTCGTGGGGCGCCTCCTCGCGCACCCCGAGTTCGACTCGCTCTTCAAGGCGACGAACGGGCTCATCCGCACGCAGCCGGACGTGCTCAGGAACATCCAGTCGCTCATCGCCCGGAAGCTCCAGGGCGTGAACGCGAACACGTTCATGGGCAGCCCGATCAACCTCCAGGGCCTCGCCTCGGCGCTCCTCTCGCCCGTCGACGTGAACGGGCTCGGAAACCTCGGCGAGCCCGCCTGGGCCGTGCGCCTCGACAAGAACGGCAACCCGAAGGTCTCTCTCGAGCCGGCGAGCGGCAAGGTCCTCCCCCCGTTCGTCGATGACGGCACGGGCGTGGCCGCGGTCGACGCGAACGGCAAACCGATCGACGCCCAGGGCGCGGTCATCGCGATCAAGCCCTTCGGCACCGACGGCTCGCGCGACAGCTACGGCCGCGCGCTCGCGGCGGGCGGGCTCACGCAGTACGAGTACTTCAACGCCAAGGAGACGCTCCTCGCGGAGATCCTGATCCTCGTCGGGAACCTGATCCGCGCCGGCGTCCCGAACGACTTCGAGACGGTGATCGACAAGATCGCGGGTCGCGTCCAGCACCCGGACCCGAACGACCCGTGGACCGGCTTCGACGGCATGTGCCCGCTCGTCGACCTCCTCTGCACGACCAGCGAGCTCGCCCGCCACACGCCGGCGCCGCAGCTCCTCGAGGGCCTCGCCCTCATGGTCAAGGCCGACCCGGCCGGCTTCGAGGCGCTCGTCACCGAGCTCCTCATCGCGATCAGCCTCGCGGGCCAGAGCGGCTTCGCCAGCGGCGGCAACACCAAGATGCTCGACGACCTCATGCCGCTCCTCTCGGACGCGGCCAAGGTCTCGGGCAACGGTGTGTCGGCGCTCCGCGCTCTCCTCCGCAGCTTCAACACGGCGCAGTCCCAGCTGACGAACCTGCCGAAGGGGTTCGCGCTGATGATGAAGTACCACGACTACGGCAAGAAGATCCTGACGGGCCCTGGCCTCCCCTCCGAGATGGAGCGCCTCCTCGGGATCATGGACCGATCGAACGGCTGCAACGCGCCGATCCTCGGCAACCTCGCCGTGCTCTACCTCGACACGATGGCGGGCAACAACAAGGCGATCCTCGGCCTCAAGCTCGACATCCACACGATGAACAAGCTCATGGGGATCGGGCCGCTGCGCTCGCTCCTCTGCAGCCAGCTCCACGCGGATGACGTTGGCGTCCTGCAGGACTTCGTGGACACGGGCTCGCTCGACGCGTTCACGCCGATCGCGAAGGCGTTCTCCGACCAGGGCCAGACCCGGCTCCTCGTCGACATCATGCTCGCGCTCGGCAAGACCTACGCGACGGCCATGCGCCCGAACGAGCCGGCCGTGGTGAAGCTCCTCGAGTCGGGCGCCGTGGAGAAGCTGTTCCAGGCGATCGACCGCATGTCGAAGGTCAAGCTCCCGAGCAACGGCGCGATGCTGATCGACGTGCTCGCCGACACGGTCACGGCGCTGGTCGAGAGCAAGACGATCACCGACCGCAAGGGCCGGACGTTCCCGAACCTCATGAAGTTCATGAGCGCCCCGCTCGCGGACCTCGCGACGGAGTGCCAGAACGCGGGCGTCACGACCGAGCTCAACCGGGCCCTCGGGAACGTCACGGGTCAGATCCTCTCGACCTACACGGACGCGAACGGGAAGACGAAGCTCGTCTACTCGGGCCTGATCACGACGCTCGGTGACACGCTGAGCTTCCTCTCGAACCAGATCCCGGTCGATCCGGTCGCCAAGAACAAGTGGTGCGACGACCAGCAGAAGCTCATGGTCGACTTGTTCACGGGCCGCGACTTCGCCGCGATCACCGAGTTCCTCCTCGCGGTCAACGGCTCGCCGGACTGCGACACGTTCAAGGCGGCGATCGCGGGGCTCTTCACGCCCATGCCGAGCGCGTCCTACGACGCCCTGGGCGCGATCCTCCAGCTCACGGCGGCGCTGATCCAGCACAAGCCGTCGGCCCCCATGAGCCCGCAGATGGCGGCGGGCATGGCCAAGGTCATGAACTTCATGGGCGCCGAGATGGACCCGAAGGCCGGCAAGACACAGCGCCTGCTCAACATGATCGTGAAGATCACGATCGCCGACGACGGGCTCCTGATCCTCAAGGTCGTCCGTGGGGCGCTCGACATGGGCCCGAACGGCGCGGACGAGCCGCCGATCATGATCATCATGCACGTCATGGACAACGTGAAGAAGGCGGGCCCGCCGGCCGCGGCCTCCGCGTCGCCCGAGGACGCGCTCACGAAGCAGCTGAACGGCATGATCGCCTTCATGAACGATCAGAAGGCCGGCCTGCCGCACTTCGTGAACCTGATCAAGGGTCGCAACAAGTAGCCGTCGCGACTCGCCCCGGAGTACGGAAAGACGTACGGAAGAAGACGCGCGGCCCTGGGGCCGCGCGTCTTCGTTCCTCGAGTCTTCGTCCCTCGAGTCTTCGTCAGCTGAGCTTCCGGCGAGCCGCGCCCGCCAGGCTGCCGAGACCGAGAAGGACGAGCGAGAGCGTCGCGGGCTCCGGGACCACCGGGGCCACGTCGCCCTTGATCTGCCCGGCGCCGGTCTCGTCGATGTTGTAGATCAGGCCGTCGAGCCCGAGCTGCTGCCCGACGATGAAGCCCTCGACCGACGACGCGTCGATGCGGTAGAGCGCGAAGACGCTCTTCCCGACGACCGAGTCGGTGAGCGTCACCATCTCGACCGTCGCGTGCACCGTCTGGTCACCGCCGAAGCTGAGCAGGAGCTCGCTGTTGCCCGTGGCGAGGAGGGTGCCGGTGATCGGCGAGAAGCCCTCGCCGCGGTCGATCGTCATGAAGTCGCCCGTCGACGTGTCGACGTTCAACGTGAAGATCGTCGAGTCGCCCGTCATCACGAAGTCGTTTCCGTGCGTGACGAAGTTCACGTCGGGGAGAAGGAAGACGGGTGCCGCCTGCGCCGTGTTCGTGGTGAGCGCGAGGCCGAGGACGACCGCGGCAGCGGCAAAGATCCTGTGACCGAGCATGTGTTTTCCTCCAGATCGGAGATCCCGGACTGTCGACAGGACCGATCACACGCCGCGAGCCGAACGCGACCGGCGATCTCAAAGCGGCGCGGAGGCAACGACTTCATGTCGGCGCTCTGCGCGTCTTGGTGAGCCGGGTATCCGAAGCGACCCACGTCGCGGTTCCGGATCGACGGGGCCGCGCACGCGACCGCTTGCGCAACGCGTCGCTTGGACACCCTCGGGGGCTTCACCCGCCGCCGCTTCCCGTAAATGGGGGAGCGGGTCGAATTGCCGCGAGATGAAAAGCGTAAGTCGTTACGAGAGAATGACCGCTTCCTGGAATCGTCATTGCATCTCGTCACAACTCGGAGCGAGAGAAACCTATGCGGAGAGGGAACGCCCCGGCGACCATCGCGGCGCTTCTTTCCATGGCTCTGGCGTGGAGCTGCTCCAACGGGGGCGGCTCACGCGGCGGCGCCAGCACGACGAGCCCCGCGGCCACGACCTCGGGCACGACGACGAACCCGGGGCCGCGTCCGACGCCGCCGCCGCCGTCGTCGAATCCGGTCGTGTCGGGCGATGTCCTCGTCCCGTACGTGATCGTCGACGCGCAGAGCCAGCCTCACTCGATCACGGCCGACTACACGACGGACGGCGGCGTCACCTGGAAGCCTTGCTCCCAGGGTCAGGGCGGCGACCCGACGACGAACCTCTCGAGCTCGGCCGCGGGGACGTCCCACACCTTCTCGTGGGACTCGCTCAAGGACGTGGGCGCGAACCTCGTCCCGAACGTCCAGATCAGCATCACCCCGAGCGGCCAGGCGGCGGGGATCTCGCCGCCGGTCGACGTCGACAACCGCGCGCTCCAGAAGCCGACGGCGAACGTCACCTTCGAGCGCGGGCCGTACGTCATGGCGACGACCCAGACCTCGATCAAGATCATCTGGCGGACGACGCAGCCGACGGACACGGTCGTCGAGTACTCGAAGGGGACGACGCTCACGAGCACGCTCAAGGCGGGCAACCCCTCCGCGAGCGAGACGAGCCACCTCGTGACGCTCACCGGCCTCACGGCCGGTACTCAGTACACGTACAGGATCGTCACGGGCGGCCAGATCGCGACCTACCCGGCGACGTTCTCCTCGGCACCCGACGCGAGCGTGAAGACTTTCACGGCGCTCGTCTTCGGCGACAGCGGCAAGGCGAACCAGAACCAGTACGACCTCGCCCAGCGCATGCAGTCGGAGAAGTTCGACCTGGCGCTCCACACGGGCGACGTGACCTACCCCGTGGGCGCCGAGGCGGAGTACAACCCGGGCTTCTTCGTCCCCTACGGGCCGATCATCAAGTCGATCCCGATCTACCCCGCCATGGGCAATCACGACCTCATGACGGCGAACGGCCAGGCGTACTTCGACGCCTTCCAGCCGCTCTCGAACAACCCGCAGAACGACAAGCGCTACTACAGCTTCGAGTGGGCCGACGCCAAGTTCGTGTCGATCGAGACCCACGCGACCTTCAAGGCCGCGGGCCCGCACCTCGACTGGCTCAAGAACGAGCTCGCATCGAACACGCGTCGCTGGCTCGTGGTCTTCATGCACGTCCCGCTCTACTCGGTCGGCTACCACGGCGACAACGCGACGCTTCAGAACCTGCTCCAGCCGATCTTCGAGCAGTACAAGGTGGACCTCGTCCTCCAGGGCCACGACCACAACTACGAGCGCATGAGCCCGGTCAAGAAGTACTCGACGGACCCGAACTGGGCCGGCGTCCCGTTCATCGTGACGGGCGGCGGTGGCGCGGACATCTACCCGACGATCTACAACCACACGCAGACCGTCTACAAGGAGGCGATGCACCACTACACCCTCCTCACCTTCTTCAACGATGCGATCCGGGGGAAGGTGGTCCGCAAGGACGGCACGACGGCCGAGTCGTTCACGATCAACCACCAATAGCTCCTGGGGTTGCGTTAGCCATTTAGTTGTGACCGCCGCCTCCGCGCCCCGGTATCCCGGGCCGTGGAGGCAGCCATGAAGCGCGCCCGTCTCGTCTACGCTCTCGCCGTCACCGCGGCCGTCGGGTGCAGCAGCGGTGGTGGCGGCGGTGGTGGAGCGCCCGTCACCGGCACGAACACGAACACGAACACCAACACGCCCGCGAACCCCGGCACGTCGCCGACGACGACGCGCACGACGACGACGACTCCCGGCACCACGGGGATCCCGCAGATCTTCCCGTCCGACAACCCGTGGAACACGGACATCTCCGCGTACCCCGTCCACTCGAACTCCGCGAACTACATCGCCTCGATCGGGGCGGCGACGGGCCTCCACGCGGACTTCGGGACCGTCTACAACGGCGCGCCGAACGGGATCCCGTTCGTCGTCGTCGACGGCAACCAGCCGCTCGTCCCGATCAACTTCACGGCGTACGGGAGCGAGAGCGACCCGGGGCCGTACCCGGTCCCCGCGAACGCCCCGATCGAGGGCGGCCCGAGCTCGAGCGGCGACCGGCACGTGATCGTCATCGACCGGACGAACAACAAGCTCTACGAGATGGGGAACTCGTACCCGAACGCGACGACGGGCGGCTGGGACGCGAGCGGCGGCGCCGTCTTCGACCTCACCTCGAACAACCTGCGCCCGCTCTACTGGACCTCGGCCGACGCGGCCGGGCTCCCGATCTTCGCGGGGCTCGTCCGCTACGACGAGGCCGTGACCGCCGGCGTGATCAACCACGCGCTCCGCTTCACGGTGTCGGTCTCGCAGCGCGCGTTCATCTCGCCCGCGCGCCACTGGGCGTCGAGCAACACCGACCCGAACCGGCCGCCCATGGGTCTCCGCCTCCGCCTCAAGGCGAGCAAGAACATCTCGACCTTCCCGGCCGAGGTGCAGGTGATCCTGACCGCCCTCAAGAAGTACGGGATGATGGTCGCCGACAACGGGTCCAACTGGTACATCTCGGGCGCGCCCGACCCGCGCTGGAACGACTCGAACCTCGCGACCATGTCGCAGATCAAGGGCAGCGACTTCGAGGTCGTGGACACCGGCCCGATCGTGACGCGGTGAGCTTCGTTTACGATCCCCGGCATGACCCCCGGGGACGTAGAGGAGCTGGTGCGGACCTACCACCGCGGCGTCTACTCCTTCGCGCGGCGGGTCCTCGGGGACGAGGAGCGCGCGCTCGAGGCGACGCAGGAGACGTTCGTCCGGGCCTTCCGGTACCGGGACTCGTTCGACGCGGAGAAGGGGAGCGTGCGCGCGTGGCTCTTCGCGATCGCCGCGAACCGGATCCGCGAGGCGAGGCGGAGCGTCGAGCGAGCGCCGGCTCCCCTCGGCGAGGACGCGGGTGCGATCGCCTCGTCGCAGGAGGAGGGGCTCGAGGCCTTCGCGCGCGGAGCGCTCCGCGAGGAGGTGGCCCGCGCCCTCGAGGAGCTGCCGCAGGACTTCCGGGAGGTGCTCGCGCTCCGCTACGTGAGCGACCTCTCCATGGAGGAGGTGGCCCGCGTCCTCGGCCTCTCCCTCTCCGCCGCGAAGATGCGAGCGCTCCGCGGACGCGACCTCCTCGCCCGGCGCCTCGCGAAGCTCGTGAAGGGCTCGGGTGAGGCATGAGCCACCCTGCCGTCGACGCCCTCAGAGCCCACACGGACGAGCCCTCCGCGGAGGTGACCGCTCACCTTGCCGGCTGCGCTCGCTGCCGCGAGCTCGTCGAGCTCGCGCGCCGCGAGGAGGCCTCCCTCCGCGCCGCGATCCCCGCGGAGCCGCCCCGCGGCCTCGCCGACGGGATCCTCTCCGCGCTCGAGAAGGAGAAGCGGGCCCCGCGGAGCGCCCGCGCGCGCTCCGCGCCGCGCCCCGCTTCGGCCGCGCCGCCGATCTGGGTCTGGGTCGTCGCGGGTGCTCTCCTCGGTCTCGGTGCCTTCGTCGTCACCCGTCCGGCTCCGGCTCCGATGCCCCCCCCAACCCCCCCCGCGGAGCGGGGGCGGCAGGGGGGGGCTCCGGTTCC
>CAZYLP010000052.1:0-19110 GCA_964648345.1 uncultured Planctomycetota bacterium | reverse complement strand
AGCGGTGACGCGGCCTGGCGCCGCGACGCCGCGGTGCAGGCGCTCGGCGAGCTCCCGGGCGAGACGCCCGAGCGCGCCGCGGAGATCGCGACGATCGCTCGCCGCGACCCCGACCGCGAGGTGCGCGAGTCCGCCGCCGCCGCGCTCGGCGACCTCGCGGAGCGCGCGCCCGGGCCGACGGCCTCGCGCGCCGCGAAGGACGCCGCGGCGGCGCTCGCGGACGAGGCCGACCCGTCGGTCCGCTCCGCGCTCCTCGGCGCGATCCGCGACACGCGCGACGCGAAGGTCGCCCGGGCGGTCCTCGACGCGCTCTCGCGCGACGCCGACTCCTCCGTGCGCGGCTCGGCCGCCGACGCTCTCGGCGACGTCGCCCTCGCTCACCGCGCCGATGCGGTCGCCGCGCTCGTCGCTCGCTTCCCCGAGGAGCCGGACGAGATGGTCCGCCGGACGATCCTCGACGCGATCGTGCGCGCCGCGCGGGCCGGCGCCGTCCCGCACCTCGAGGCGCTGCGCCCGCGCGCGGCCGGGCTCACGGTCTGCGTGGACGCCTACCTCGATGGGCTTCGCTCCGGAGAGGACGATCCGGAGAAGCTCCTCGCGCGGAAGGACGCGCTCGAGGCCGCCGGCTCCGCTCCCAAGGGAGACGCTCGCTAGTTGTTCCGCGCCTCGTTCGCGCCGCCGCCGCGCGTGAGGCCGCTCGGGAGACCGGTGACGCCGCCCTTCCTGATGTCGGCGATCACCTGGAGCTCGTTGAGCGCGACGGGGTGACCCGGCTCGAGCTCGAGCGAGCACCGGAACTCCTTCTCGGCCTCGTCGAGCCTCTTCGCCTCGATGAGCTCGAAGCCGAGCCCGCGGTGCGCGCGCGCGGTCCAGAGCGGGTACCAGGGGCTGGAGTCGATCGCGCGCCGGTAGGTCGCCATGGCCTCGGCGTGGCGGCGCTCGTAGCCGAGGATGAGCGCCTTCTCGGAGAGGATGAGCGAGTGGGTGGGCTCGAGCTCGAGCGCGCGGTCGATCCACTTCGTCGCCGCGGCGAGGTCCTGCCGCTCGACGGCCGCGAAGCAGAGGTAGTAGCAGTAGCGCGAGTAGCTCGGGAGCTTCCAGATCACGTCCTTCGCCGGCTTGGTGTACGTGACGTACGCGACGAACTCGCCCTTGTCCCAGAACGCGACCTCGAGCTGATCCGGGCGGTCCACCCACGCGGCCCAGCCCTCGGGCATGCTCGCGACGGCGCGCTCGAGGAGCGGCACCGCCGCCGCGACGCGGCCGCGCGAGAGGAGCTCCTCCAGGGGGTCCGAGCTCATGGAACACCGCGCCTCGCTGCCGCTCGTCTCATCGCCAGAACTCGTAGAAATTGAACCACTGGTAGGGGTATCGCGCGAGCATCGACGCGAGGTGCTCCGCGAAGCGCGCCACGTGCCCCTCGATGACGCGCGCACGCTCGGCCCGTGAGGCCGTCACGACGATCGGCGGCGACGCGAAGAACTGGTAGCGGCGGAGCCCGGACTTGACGACGAGGACGGGCACGACGGCCGCTCCGGTCGCCGCGGCGAGCTGCCACGGCCCGACGGGGAACTCCGCCGGCGCGCCGAGGAACGGGACGCGCACCTTCGCCTCGGACATCGCGCGGTCGCCGTGGACGGCGACGACCTCGCCGCGCTCGAGAGCGCCGACGATCTCGAAGGGGAGCGACTTCCCGTCCACCGGGATCACCTTCACGTCGCCCTCCCTCTCGATGAGGTCGACGAAGCTCGGGACGCGCTGGCCCTCCGGCACGTGCATCATGATGTTGACCGGCACCGCGAGCTGATGGTTCTCGTGGAATCGCCGCCGCACGCCGGTCGCCATCTCCCAGCCGCCCACGTGGGCGGAGAGGAGGATGACGCCCTTCCCGAGCGCCACCGCGGCCTGCACGTTGTCCCAGCCGTGAGACTCGAAGTCGAAGCTCCGCGAGCCCCACGTGTAGAAGATGAACCGGTCCACGAGGACCTGGCCGAACGCGAAGAAGTGCCGGTACGTGCGCGCGACGCGGACCGGCCAGCTCGCCGGGCCGAGGACGCGCGAGAGGTAGTCGCGCGACGCGCGAGAGCCCTTGCGCGCGATGAGGCAGTAATACGGGACCACGATCGCGAGGAGGAGGTAGGTCGGCCAGACGCCGAGGACGCGGATCGTCCCCATGAAGATCCGGTGCCCGAGCGTGCCGCCGTAGGAGCGGCCGTCCCACGCCCTCGGCGCGGCGGCCGGGCCCGCTCCGGTCGCGGCGGGAGAGCTCAGGCCTGGAGCTTCTGGTCGCGAGTCTTCGCGATGAAGCCGCACACGTCGCCCACGAGGCGGAAGCCCTTGGCCGCCTCCTCGTTCACCTTGACGCCGAACCGCCGCTCGAGGGCGACGATCAGGTCGATGCCGTCGAGGCTGTCGAGCTCGAGGTCGGAGAAGAGGTGCGCCTCCGGACGGACCTTGGAGGCATCGACCTCGAACTCCGTCACGAGCACGTCGCGGACGATCTCCGCGATCTTCTGGTCGGTCGGAACCTGCACGGGCTGGAAGGATACGGGCTCAGGGCCGCGAATTCAACGTTTCAATGAGACGTCCGGCCCCTTCGTTCGAGAGGAGATCCCCTCTCGGGAGATCGAGCGTGTCGGTCACCCGGACACCGAGCGCCGACGTGCGGTCGATGACGGCGACCGCGACGCTCTCGCGGAACGGCCCCGGGTGGCCGAGGAGCGTCCGCGCGCCGCGCGCCGCGACCTCGAGCCCGCAGGCGAGGACCGCGTCCGCCTCGCCGCGCGCGACGAGCCTCGCCGCGAGCGCGAGCGCGGCCTCGAAGCCGGCGCGCACCGAGAAGACCGGACCGCCGAGGCCGAGGCGGATGGAGAGCTCGGCGGCGGGCGAGGTCGCGAGGGTGGCCGGGAAGAGCGCCGGGCTCGCCCCCTCGGGGCGGCCGCGGGTCTCTTCGAAGCGCTCGTCGGCCGCGAGGCAGCCCGTGAGCGAGGCGAGGACGATGCCCGTCCGCTCGCGGGCGAGGGGCGTCGGCCCGAGCGCGCGGAGCGCTCCGAGCGCGAGGAGCTTCGCGGCGCGGTCGAGCTTCGCGAAGCGCACGTCGCGCCCGGAGTCGTAGGGGGGACCATGGGGGGCCGGTGGGTGCGGCCCCCCATGCATCAGGTGGTCGAGCTCCCAGCGGTCCACCTCGGGGAGGCGCGCCCAGCCGTCCGCGCCTGGAGCGCCCTCCGCGACGAGCCACGCCGAGGCGACGCGCGCGCTCACGGTAGCACCTCGAACGCGAGCGCCGCGTCGAGGCCCCCGAAGCCCGCGTTCGCGGAGAGCGCGACGCGCGCCCCGGCGATCGGCTCGGCGCCCCGCGTCACGCAGTCGGCGAGCGGGTCGTCGCACGTGCCCGGGATCTCGCCGCGCTCGAGGGCGAGGAGCGCCGTCACGGCGTCGAGCGCGCCCGCTCCGCCGAGCGCGTGACCGACACGCCCCTTGATCGAGAAGACGCGCGCGGTAGGCGCCACGCGCTCGAGGGCCGCGAGCTCGGCCGGGTCGTTCTTCTCGGTCCCGGTCCCGTGCGCGCACACGAACGCGGGCGGCCCCGACGCGCCCGCGAGGGCGAGCCGGAGCGCCCGCTCGAGGCCGCGCCCCTGCGGGTCGGGCGACGTCGAGGAGACGGCGTCGCTCGCGCTCCCGGCGCCGACGATGAAGAGGGACGGGCCCCCCCCCGACCCCCCCCCGCGGAGCGGGGGGGGGATCGGGGGGGGGCCCGTCCCATCCAGCACCGCGCACGCCGCGCCCTCGCCGAGCGAGAGCCCCCCGCGCGCGCGGTCGAAGGGGCGAGCTCCGCGCGGGTCGAGGGCCATGAGCGACGCGAAGCCGTCCTCGACGAACGGCCCGAGCGCCTCCACGCCCGCGACCGCGACGCGCGCGACCTCGCCCGCCTCGACGAGGTCGGCGCCGATCGCGAAGGCCTGCGTGCCCGAGGCGCACGCCTGCGAGACGACGAGCGGCACGAAGCCCGCCTCGCGGAGGAACGGCTCGGGGACGCCCTTGGTCGTGCCGACGACGACGAGCGCCCCGGGCGCGACGCGCGCCTCCGCGAGGACGAGGCCGAGGAGCCAGGCCTCGAACGCGTCGCCCGAGCGCTCCGCCGCGCGCGCGAGCTCGGAGGAGCGGCGGCGGAGCTCGGCGCGCGCGCGCTCGCGGTCGATCCGCGCGGCCGGCGGCGTCCCCGCGAGCGCCGAGCGGCCGCCGACGAGCCCGCTCCAGTGCTCGTCCCGGTCGAGGCCGAGCGCGCTCGCGACGCCCGTCGAGGCGACGCGCACTCTCACGTGTCGCCCCTCATGGACCCGCCGTCATGAGCCGCCGCCGTTCATGAGCCGATCGCCGGGCGCTCGCGGCGGCGGCGGCTGTTCTTGAGCGCCTGGATGAACGGGTTCTCGTCGTTCCAGAAGTCGCCCGCGAGGAGGGACGTGATGCCGCGCTCGATGCGCTCCTCGGGGTTGTCGTTGAAGAAGATGTTCCGGACGAGGCCGCCCTCGTAGAACGCGAGGACGAGCCGGTTCACGATCTCGTGAGCCCGGTCCATGTGCGCCGCGAAGGGCTGGAACTCGTCGCGTCGGGGGAGCCGGTTCTCCGCCTTGATGGCGCGCGCGATGATCTCGCTCGCCTTCTTGCCCGCCGTGCAGGCCAGGTGGACGCCCGTCGAGAAGATCGGGTCCACGAAGCCGAGCGCGTCGCCGATGCAGACGTGGCGGTCGCTCGCGACCTCCTTGACCGAGTAGCTCCAGCTCGCGACCGTGCGCACGTCGACGCGGCGCTCTCCCGTCGCGAGGAGCGCCGCGACGTGAGGGCAGCGCTCGATGCGGGCCATGAGCACGGCCTCCTTGTCGCGGCCCTGGATCTCCTCGGGAGGGACGACGGCCCCGCACGAGAGCCGGTCCGCGAGCGGGATCAGCCAGAACCAGCCGAGCCCGTCGACGACGATCCGGATGTTCCCGCCGGCGAGGCCGGGGTCGAGCTTCACGTCGAACCACTGCGCGAAGACGGCCGCGCGGTCGAGGCCGGGGTTCGGCTGCTTCCCCGAGCTGCGCCCGAGGAGCGTCGCCTGTCCGCTCGCATCGACGAGGAAGCGCGCGTCGATGGACTCTCCCGAGGCGACCTCGACGCGCACGCCCGCGTCCGTCGGCTCGACCTTCGTGACCGGGCAGGCGTCCCGCACCTCGACGCCGCTCTTCCGCGAGTGGTCGAGGAGGAGCGCGTCGAACGGCGCGCGCTCGACCTGGAACGCGAACGGGTGCCGGTCGTCGAGGCCGCGCGCGAACGCGAAGGTCTTCTCCTCGAGGGTCGCGGCGTCGAGGAACTCGGCGCGGTGCTTCTTCACGAAGCCCTTCGCCTCGAAGAACGACCGCGGGAGACCGATCTCGTCGAACACGTCGAAGTTGAAGGGGAGGAGAGACTCGCCGATCTTGAAGCGGGGGAACTTCTCGCGCTCGAGGACGAGGACGTCGAGGCCCGCCTGCGCGAGCTTCGTCGCGCACGTGCTGCCACCGGGCCCCCCGCCGACGACGACCACGTCCCGTCTTCTGCTCGAGATCATGAGCGCGAAGCTACCTCTTCGGCGCACCGGCGCCATCCCCGCTACATTCGTGGGCGGTGAGGATCGGCCCCTACGAGGTCGAGCGGGAGCTCGGACGCGGCGGCATGGGCGCCGCGTACCGCGCGCGGCACTCCGCGACGGGCGCGGCCGTCGTCGTGAAGACGCTCCACCTCCTCGACGGCGAGCGCCTCGCCCGCTTCGAGCGCGAGGCGCGGATCGGGAAGTCGCTCGACCATCGCGGGATCGTGAGGACGCTCGACTTCGGCCGCGAGGCGGCCGGCCCCTACCTGGTCATGGAGCTCGTCGAGGGCGAGACGCTCGCGGCCCACATCGCCCGCGGTCCGCTCGACCCTTGGCGCGCGGCCGCGCTCGTCCGCGACATCGCCGAGGCCGTCGAGCACGCCCACCGCTCGGGGGTCGTCCACCGCGACCTCAAGCCCTCGAACGTCCTCCTCGACGGAGCCGGCCGGCCGCGCGTCGCCGACTTCGGCCTCAGCCGCGCGGAAGGCGACGAGCGCCTCACCGCGACGGGCGATACGCTCGGGACCCCTCACTACCTCCCGCCGGAGCAGGTCGCCCGGGGCGCCTCGGCGCACGGACCGCCCGGGGACATCTGGTCGCTCGGCGCGATCCTCCACGAGGCGCTCGCGGGCCAGCCGCCATTCCGCGCCGCGACGGCGGTGAACGTCCTCGCGAAGATCGCGCGGGAGGCGCCCGAGCCGCTGCCCGCGGGGACGCCGCGCGCGCTCGTCGCGATCGTGAGGCGCTGCCTCGAGAAGGAGCCGGCCGCCCGCTTCCCGACCGCGGGCGCGCTCGCGCGGGCGCTCGACGAGACCCTCGCGAAGGGTAGAGCGGGCACGGGGTCGGGCCTCGCCCGGTGGCTCGCGAGCGGGGCAGTGGTCGCCGGGCTCGTCGCCGCGGGCGCCTGGACTCTGCGGAAGGGCCCCGGCGCGCTGCCGCTCCCCGCGTCGGTCCCCCCCGCGGTGCCGACGCCACCCCCTCCGACGACCCCGGCGCCGCCCCACCGCCCGTCCACGCCGACCGCCGCCGAGCTCGTCACTCACGCCGAGAAGCTCCGCCGCGACAACCGTCTCGAGGAGGCGCTCGCCGCCTTCGAGAAGGCCTCGGCGCTCGACCCTACGTCTCTCGCCGCGCTGGACGGGCGGATCGTGGCGCTCGCCGAGCTCGACCGCCCGGAAGAGTCCGCGAGGCTCGCCCGCTCCATCCCCGAGGCGAGCCGCCCGCGGCGCGCGCAGATCGTCGCGGCCGGGACGTCCCTCGAGACGCTACTCGTGCTCGATGCCCTCATCGCCGACAGCAACGCCGACGACGCGGCCCTGGGTCACTTCATCCGGGCCCGGCTCGCCGTGGGCCGGAAGGAGATGACGCTCGCGCTCACCGAGGCGCAAGCGGCGGTCTTCAACGCCGGCTGGTCGGCCTGCTACCTCCTCTTCCTCGCTCGTCTCGAGGGCATCGCCGGAGACCGGGAAGCCGAGCTCCTGACCCTCGAGCGAGTGGCGAGCGTCCAGGCCGAACCGCCGCCGATCTTCTTCTACGAGCGCGGGATGTGTCGCATCCAGCTGGGCCTGGACGGCGCGAAGGAGGACTTCACGCGCTGCATCGACTCGGGATCGCCGGTCGCCGACTTCGCGCTCTTCGCGCGCGCGAAGCTCGAGCAAGCGCTGGGACACCACGAGCGGGCGATCGAGGACTTCGCCGGGTGCCGGAAGAGACTCAAGACGCGCGACGAGTCCATCGCCTCCCGCCGGCTCGCGGCGGACTCTTGCGCCGTGCTCGGACGGCACGACGAGGCGCTCGCGCTCCTCCTCGAGGCGCTCGAGTTCGACCCGATCGACAACTTCACGCTCGACACGGCCGTCCGGGTCTTCGCGGCGCGTCCCGCGTCCGCGCGCGACGCCGAAGATCTGCGGCGCGCGGTCGACGCGCCCGGGGCGACCCTCACGCAGGTCGTGCTCATGTGGGCCGCGGCGGAGGCGCGCGGCGACAAGAAGACGGTCGACGAGGCGCACGCCATCGTCACGAGCATCTTCCAGAGGAAGCGCGTCGCCGAGGACGGGACGCTCTCCGAACGCCGGCAGCGCGCCCGGAACGCGGACGCCCGTTGAGCGGGACGGCCACGCGCGCCGCGGTCGCACTCGTCGCCGCGGCGCTCGCCGCCGCAGCGCTCCTGCGGCTCTCGCGTCCGGGAGTCACGCCGCTCGTCCCCGCCGCGCCCCCGCCGGGCGTCCCGGTCGTCACCGGCGTGATCACGCGCGGTCCCTGGATCGTCCGCGCGACGCGCGACTCGGTGACGCTCCGCTGGTGGACCGCCGCGCCCACGGAGAGCGTCGTCGAGCTCGGATCGCCCGGCGGCCCGACCCGCGACGTCGCGGCCGTCGGCTCGAGCAACACGCGGCACCGCGTGACGATCGCGGGCCTCGCTCCGGGGACGACCTACTCCTACCGCCTCGTGACGCGCGGCGCGGGGACGCGGGCGCCGGTCGGCGCTCCGGGCACCTTCACGACCGCGGCCGCTCCGGACGCCCCCTCGGTGACCTTCGCCGCGCTCGGCGACTCGGGCGCCGGCACCAGGGAGCAGGCGGCCGTCGCGCGCCTCGTCGCGGCGGAGACGTTCGACTTCTTCGTGCACCTGGGCGACGTGATCTACCCGCAGGGCGACGAGTCGCGCTACGACCGGCTCTTCTTCGCGTTCTACGGCCCGTTCCTCGCCTCGCACGCGCTCGTGGGAGCCGTCGGGAACCACGACCTCCAGGAGCCCGGGGCGGCGTCGTGGGTGGACGTCTTCGACCCGCCGCGCAACAACGACGAGGGGAGCCCTTTCTACTCGAGCTTCGAGTGGGGCGACGCGAAGTTCGTCGCGATCGACTCGACGGGGCTCTTCCAGCTCGAGGGACCGTGGGGCGCGTGGCTCGAGCGCGAGCTCGCGAACAACGCGCGGCGCTGGCTCGTCCTCCTCCTCCACGCGCCGCTCCACTGCTCGGACCGTCACCACGGCGACGACGCGAGGCTCCAGCAGCTCTGGCAGCCGCTCCTCGAGAGGCACGGGGTGGACCTCGTCCTCGCCGGTCACGCGCACATGTACCAGCGCACGGGCCGCGTGAAGCACTCCTCGACCGACCCCTCGTATCCGGGCTTCGTCGAGGTCGTCTCGGGCGGCGGCGGGCACGTGCTCTACCCGGTCGGCGGACGGACCGCGGTCGAGCCTCTCGTGAAGGAGGCGGCCCACCACTTCGTGAAGGTGACGCTCGAGCGCGACTCGCTCCGGATCAAGGCGATCCGCGCGGACGGCTCCGTCCTCGACGACGCGACGATCCCGCGGCGTTAGAGAGCCCCGAGGTCAACGGAGCCGCTGCTCCTTGAAGAACGAGAAGATCGCGGCGGTCGCGTCGAGGTCGCGGCTCGTGCGGCCGATGAACATCTCGGGGAGGTACTGGACGCCTCCGGGCCACGTGTGCCCGCCGCCCTCGATGCGGTAGAGGACGACGGGCGCGGCGCCCGCGTACGACTCGCGGCAGACGCGCGTCCCGTCGTCGGGCACGCGGTCGGGCAGCCACTCGACGGTCGGCCGGCCGGTGCAGCCGTTCTGGCTCGTCCAGTAGGCGACCGTCTCCTCCGTCGAGAGGATCCGGCCGAGCTTCTTGCCGAGGACGGTCGGCTCGCCGCCCTCCCAGGGGATGAGAGTGTCCTGCGTCCCGTTGATGATGAGCACCGGCACCGGCCGCGTCGGCCGCGAGCGCGACGCGATCGGCGCCGGGATCTGCGCGATCACCGGCGCCGCCGCCGCGATCCGGTCGGAGAGCTCGATCGCGAGCCGGTTCGACATCATGCCGCCGTTCGATGCGCCGGTGACGTAGACGCGCGCGCGGTCCACGGGCACCTCGGCGTCGATCGCGTCGATCACGGACGCGATGAACCCCACGTCGTCCACGTTCTCGCGCGCCGCGATCCGCTCGTTCTCGCGCCCGTCGTTCCAGTGCCCGTCCGTCCCGTCCGGGTAGGCGACGAGCCAGCCCTCCGGCTCCGCGAGCTTCTCGAAGGCGAAGCGGGTGAGCCGCTTCATGCCCTTCATGTCCCCGCCGCCGCCGTGGAGGACGATGAGGAGCGGCGCCGGGCTCGCGGGCTTCGACGGGCGGTGGAGGAGGAACTCCCGCTCGCGGCCTCCGTGCTGCAGGGAGCGGCGCTCGCGCGCGTAGCCGCACGCTCCGAGGAGCACGAGCCCGAGGAGGATCGCTTCGCGCCTCACCGGAACACCTTCTTCTCCGATGAGCGGCGGGGCACGAGCCGGTGCTCCTTGAAGAAGTCGCGGATCGCCGCCGCGGCATCGAAGTCGCGGCTCGTGCGCCCGATCGCGAACTTCGGGAGGTACTGGGTCCCGCCCGGCCACGTGTGGCCGCCGCCCTTCACCGTGTAGACGACGACGGGCGCCTCGCCCGGGTACCGTGTCACGCTCGTCCGCGTCTCGTCCTTCGGGTCCGCGTCGGGGAGGAGCGCGGCGTCGCCCGGATCGCCGCAGCCGTTGCTCCTCGCCCACCACCGGGCGGTCTCCGCGGTCGAGATGACCTCGCCGAGCTTCTGCGTCAGGTAGTGCACGTGTCCGCCCTCGTGGGGGACGACCGGGTCCTCGTCGCCGCTCACGGTGAGGATCGGCACCGGCCGCGCGGGCCGCGTGCGCGACGCGATCGCCGCCGGGATCTGCGCCATGACCGGCGCCGCGGCCGCGATCCGCTCGGAGAGCTCGATCGCGATCCGGTGGCTCATCATCCCGCCGTTCGACGCGCCGGTCACGTAGACGCGCGATCGGTCCACCGCTCTCTCGCGGCTCACCGCATCGATCAGGCTCGCGATGAACCCCACGTCGTCCGCCCTGTTCATCGGCGCCTCGGGCCTGTCGATCCACCGTCCGTCGTTCCAGACGTTGTTCACGCCCTGCGGGTAGACGACGAGCCACCCGTCCTCCTCGGCGAGCTTCTCGAACTTCTTCTTCGTGAGCGTGCGCATCCAGGCGATGTCGCTGTCGCCTCCGTGGAGGACGATGAGGAGGGGGGCGGGGTCGAGAGGCTTGGGGGGAGTGACGAGGAGGTACTGGCGATCACGACCTCCATGTCGAATCGTCTTCGATTCATCCGCGAACGCGTACGAGCAAAAGATGGCGAGGAAGAGGATTTTTGCCACAGAGGACACAGAGGACACAGAGAGTCGGCAGAACCGACGTTGATGCCCGTTCGTCACTCTCGAGAGAAGCGAGCGAGGGCCATCCACTCCTCTGTGCTCTCTGTGACCTCTGTGGCAAAAATGCGATGTCATAGACGCCCTGCTTCGCGAAGCACTCCGTGGAAGGCCTTGGGCAGCTCGGCGGCCTTAGCCTCGGCGAGCCGGGGCGCGAGGTCGACGGAAGAGAAGGTGTGCCAGAAGAGGATCTTCTTCGCCTCCCCGCTCCGCGCATGCTTCAGGAGAGAAGCCGCCGCCTTGCCGGTGTAGGTGGTCTCGAGCGTGATGCCCGCTCTCTCGAAGACCTTCCTCGCCTCGCGCCCCGCATCGGTGGGATGGCCGTAGCCCTTCCCGAGCTGCTCCCCGTCGAGCTCGATCCGGTCGAGAGCGCGTCGAGGCAGCTTCGAGACGGGCGCTCCCCGCCGGCCGAGCATGCGGCGAGCGCCGTTCATGAGCTCGCGGAGGAGCGCGCGCGTGGTGATCCCCTCGACGACACGGACGGCGACGACGCGCGTCTTCAGGCCCGCGAGCGCGAGACCGAAGGCGAGACCCGCGGCGGTGCCGCCGGTGCCGAAGGCGACGACGAGGAGGTCGGGCTCCGGGAGCTCGCCCGCGCGGATCTGGGCCGCAAGTTCTAGCGCGCCCTCGATGTGACCGATCGTCCCGAGCGAGGAGGAGCCGCCGGGCGGGACGAGCAGGGTCGCGCGCGGAGCCCGCGCGACCTCGGCGAGCGCGACCGGGAGCGCGGTCGCCGGATGCGACGCGCGCCTCAGCTCGGCGCCGAAGACGTGGTCGAGGAGGAGGTCGTCGATCACGTGCGGGTCGAGCGGCTGCGGGTAGAGGACGAGCACGGCGTCGAGGCCGAGCCGCTTCGAGTAGATCGTCGTCGCGAGCGCGTGGTGCGAGCCGAGCGCGCCGAAGGTCACGATCCGCGACTTCTTCCTCGCGAGCGCCTCGCCGAGGAGGAGCTCGAGCTTGCGGACCTTGTTGCCGCCGTAGAGCTCGCGCGCCTCGTCGTCGCGCTTGATCCAGAGCTCGGAGCTCGTCCCGAGCGCCTCCTCGATGACGCGGAGACGCTCGACGCGCGTCGGGAAGCGGCCGAGCGCGGCGGACGGGAGCCGGAGGCGCGGGAAGAGAGCGCCGAGGTGCGGCGGTGCGGGGAGGGGTCTCACGCCCTTCATGATCGCAACCTCTCCGCGAGGAGGAGAGCCGTCCGCGTCGCGAGCGCGGCCGTCGTGATCTGGGGCGGCACGCCGACGCTCGTCGGGAACGCGCTCGCGTCCGCGACGACGAGGCCGTCCACGTCGCGCACGGCGCCGCGCTCGTCGAGGACGGCGCCGAGCGGGCACGTGCCCTGCGGGTGCACCGAGCTGATCGCGACCTCGTGCGGCTCGAAGGGGTACGAGTCCACCGCGAGGAGGTCCGCCTCGCTCCGCGCGAGAGGAGCGCGCGCGAAGGGGAGGACGACCGACTCCGCGCCGGCGGCGAGCCAGAGGCGCGCGAGCGCCTTCACGCCCTCGCGGAGCCGTCGCTGGTCCTCGAGCGTCGGCCAGTAGTCGATCCTCGGCCGCTCGATGCCGAGCCAGCCGGGCCGGACGGTGCCGCGCGTCTCGTCGTGGAGCATGACGCCCGCGACGGCGAGGCGGTCGTACGCGCGCATGAGCTCGAGGTGCGCCGCGCCGAGGCCCGGCGCGAGGAGCGCGGTCGTCCCCGGGTGCCCGAAGGCCGGGATGATGAGAAAGCCGCCGTGGCCGTGCTCGAGGAAGCTCGCGTGCTCCGTCACGAGGACGGACTGCGGCACGCCGCGGAAGCCCGTGATCTTCCCCGGGAGGATCGCGCCCACGGGCAGCGAGGGGTGGAGCCTGAGGCTGCGCCCGACGTGCGACCCGCCGAGGCCGGAGCGGCGGAGGAGGTTCGGCGTGTCGATCGCCCCCGCCGCGAGGACGACCGCGTCCGTCTCGACGGTGAGCGCGGCGTGGGGCCGGCCGTCGGGGCCGCGGAGCGAGCCCTTCGCGAGCCACTTGCCGCCGCGGCGCTCGAGCCGCTCGACGCGGGCGTCCGACACGACGGTCGCGCCCGCCGCGCGCGCGCGCGGGACGTAGGTGAGGGCCATGCCCTGCTTCTTGTCGTAGGCGCAGCCGAGGACACAGTAGCCGCAGCCCTCGCAGTCCACGCGGTTGTGGTTCGCGCGGAGATGCCGCCACCCGAGCGCGTCCGCGCCGCGCGCGATCGCCGCGTTCATGGGGTTCACCTCGTCCTCGCGGATCGGCCGGACGCCGAGGTGCCGCTCGACGCGCTCGAGGTGGGGGCCGAGCTCGAGGTCGAGCCCGTGCTCCTTCTTCCAGAGCTCGAGGATCCCGGGCGGCGTCCTGAAGCAGAGGCCGGTGTTGTGGAGCGTCGAGCCGCCCACGCCGCGGCCCTGGAGGACGAGGAGCGACTTGTCGCGCGTCCCGCGGCGCCCGCCCTCGGCGTAGAGGCGCGGGTAGCTCGTCTCCTCGCGCTGGTCCACGTCGTCGGCCGTGAAGTGGCCGCCCGACTCGAGCGCGATCACGTCGAGCCCCGCCTCGGCGAGCTCCTTCGCGGCCACGGCGCCGCCCGCGCCGGTCCCGACCACGAGCACGCGCGTCCGCCGCGACAGAGGTCCCTTGAGCGCGCGCCCCTGGACGAGGGTCATGTCAGGCACCGCGCCTCGCTGCCGCTCGTCTCATTCGACCTTCACCGTGCCGAACGCGTCGAGCGACGTGCCGCGCTTCTCGTTCTTCCGCACGAGGGGCTCGGGGCCGATCACGATGACCCAGAGGCCCTCGGGGCCGAGGAAGCGCGCCGCCATGGCCTTCACGTCCTCGGCGGTCACGGCGGCGATGCGGTCCTTGAGCTTCGCGTGGTGGTCGTCCGGGAGGCCGTCGATGTCGGCCTCCGCGAACGCGCGCGCGCGGTCCGAGGGCGTCGCGAAGCGGGACGGCGCCCGGCCGAGCACGGCGTCCTTCGCGCGCTCGAGCTCGCCCCTCGCCGGACCGTCCGTCGCGAGGCGCTTCGCCTCGGCGAACGCGAGGGAGACGGCGTAGCTCGCCTCGCCGGCCTGGGTCTGGAAGTAGGTGCGCACGACGCCCGGCACCACGGCCGGCGCGTCGAAGTCCGACCCGCACGCGTAGGAGAGCGCCTCCTCCGTCCGGATCTTCGCGACGACGCGCGACGTGAAGGAGCCCGAGCCCCAGATGTGGTCCATGAGGAGGAGCGCCGGCTCCTCCTTCGCGCCCGCCTTCACGCCGACGTGGCCGAGCTCGACGTGAGCGGCGGTCATCTCGCGGCGGTTCAGGATCCTTATGCCGCTCCGCGCCCGCGAGGCCACCTCCTCGACCGGCTCCCAGCCCGCGCCCGCGGCCTTCCAGGTGCCGAAGTGCTTCTCGAGGGACTTCTTCATCGCGTCGAGCTCGAAGCGGCCCGAGACGGCGAGGACGACGCGGGCCGGCGTGAAGAACTTCTTGTGGAACGCGCGCACGTCGTCGCGCGTGACGGACCCGAGCGTGTCCGCCGAGCGGAAGCGCGCGAACGGGTGGTCGCCGTAGAGGCTCTCGCGCATGCGCCGCGTCGCGAGGATCGCGGAGTCGTCCTCGTCGCTCTTCGCCTCGGCGGCCATGTCGTCGCGGTTCCGCTGGAAGCGATCCTCGTCGAAGCCCGGACGGCGGAGCGTGTTCGCGAAGATCTCGAGGACGGCCTCGAGGTGCACGGAGAGGGTCCAGGCCTCGACGGTCGTGCGGGCGTCCGAGCAGTCGGCGTCGATCGACGCGCCGAGCGCATCGAGCTTGTCCTCGACCTCGACCGGGTCGAGGTCGCCGGCCCCGCCCGACCGCAGCGTCGCCATCGCGAGGCTCGCGAGGCCCTCCTTCTCCTCGGGGTCGTAGACCGAGCCGGTCCGCACGTAGGCGCGGAGCCGCACGGACGGGAGCGTCGCGTCCGGGACGAGGTACGCGGTGAGCCCGTTCGCGAGCTTCGTCCGGAACGAAGCCGGAGCGGGCGGCGTGAAGTCGAGCGGCGGGAACCGGAGCTCGCGGGGGTGCTGCGGCTCCTGCGCCAGGGCGACGCCCGCGAGGAGCGCGACGGCGACCGCGAGCCGCTTCATCGAGCACCCTCGCGATGCGAGACGCGATGCCCCGGCCTCGGGCGGGGCCGCGAAGGAGCGTGCGGCTCGGCCGGCTCGGTCTCGTCGCGCTCGCCCGCTCCGCGCACGAGGAGGCCGGTCGTGCGGCCCGCCTTCTTGAACGTGGCGCGCGCGACGCGCTGGACCTCCTCCGCCGTCACGGTCCTCACGCGCTTGCTCCGCTCGATGACCGCGCGCCAGTCGCCGTGGATGGCCGCTCCCTGGCCGAGCTTCTCGGCGGTCCCCTCGAGGTCCTCGAGGCCGCGGACGACCTCGGCGGCGATCCTGCTCTTCGCGCGCGAGAGCTCGTCCTCGGTCACGAGCGAGGAGGAGAGCGCGGCGACCTCCGCCTCGAGGAGCTTCTCGACCGAGGCGAGGTCGATGTCGGGCCTGGCGCGGGCCGCGACGTGGAAGCGCCCGGCGAAGCGGCGCGCGTCGATCGCCGCGTCCACGGTCACGGCGACCTCGGCCTCGTCGACGAGCTTCCGGTAGAGGCGGCCCGTCTCGCCCGCGAGGATCCAGCTCACGACCTCGAGCACGTCGTGCTCGCGCGTCCCGGGCGCGGGCGCGCGCCAGTAGATCTCGACGCGGGGCTCGGCGTCGGTCTCGAGCGTGAAGCGCTTCTCGCCGGGGCACGTCGGCTCGACGGGCGGCCGCGTGACGGCGGCCTTCCGCGCCGGGACCTTCCCGAGGTAGCGCTCCGCGAGCGCGAAGACGCGCTCGGGGTCCACGTCGCCGACGAGCACGGCGGTCGCGTTCTCGGGCGCGTAGTGCTGCTCGAAGAAGCGCTTCGCGTCCCGCGGCGTCAGCGCATCGAGGTCCTTCATCCATCCCAGGATCGGATGGCCGTAGGGATGCGGCCCGAAGACCGTCGCCGAGAGCCCCTCGTAGAACGGGCCATCGGACTGGTTCTCGTCGTTCCGCCGCTCCTCCTTCACGATCTCGCGCTCGGGGTACCACTCGCGGAAGACCGGGTCGGCGAGCCGGTCCGCCTCGAGCCAGAAGAAGAGCTCGAGCTTGTTCGCGGGGAGCGTGACGACGTACTGGGTCGTGTCCTCGGTCGTGAACGCGTTGATCCCCGAGCCGCCCGCGTTCACGTAGGAGTCCCAGAGCTCCTCCTGGTTGTCGTTCTTGCGCTCCTCGAGGATGAGGCGGTCGAACTCGGCCTCCGCGCGGCGGAGAGCCTGGACGCGAGCCTCGTCGGCGCGCGGGTCGGCGAGCTTCGCCGCGAGCGCCTTCTTCGCCTCCCAGGCCGCGTCGAGACGAGCCAGGAGCTTCTCGCCGAGGGCCGCGTCCTTGACGCCGATGCGGCGCGTGCCCTTGAACATCATGTGCTCGAGGACGTGGGCGAGGCCCGTCTTCCCGGGCTCCTCGTCCACGGAGCCGACGCGGAACCAGAGCGCGCAGGCGACGCGCGGCGCGCCCTTGCGGGGCGCGACGAGGACGCGGAGCCCGTTCGCGAGCGTCTTCTCCTTCACGTCGAGCGTGAACGCGAACGGGTCCTTCGCGGCGTCGTCGGCGAGCGCGCTGCCGAGGACGAAGAGCGTCGCCACGAGGAGGGTTCTGCGGAACACGCGAGGATCCTATCCGACATCCGCAGGACGATGGCGCCATCGGGCCTTCGTGCATCGCTCCGCAGCGCACGCGGGGCGTGATCCCGGACACTTTGTCGTCAAAAATGACCTGCCATCCGGTTGAAGCTCTTGGCGCCAAAGATATAGTGACGCTCAGTCATTTACGATTCATAAAGCGTAAACGATCGTCGAGGGAGCACCGGTGGAGCCCGCCTCGGAGGTGGTCAAGGACGTGGTCCGTGCGAGCCTTCCCAGGAAGCTCTGGAAGATCGGCGAGATCGCGCGCCACACGAAGCTCTCCCGTCAGACGGTCCACAACTACACGGTCCTCGGTCTGATCACCGAGGAAGACCGCACGGAGTCGGGTCACAGGCTCTACGGGGACGCGGTCTTCAAGCAGCTCGCCGAGATCGAGCGACTCAAGGCCGGGGGCAAGACCCTCGGCGAGATCGCGCGGCGCATGGCGCGGCGGCGAGCGCAGAGCGGCTGAGAAGCGGCTGAACCACTTGGGCGGTCGGTAGAGGCGGACGAGGGCGAGCCCCGCGGCGGCGCGGCTCGATCGGACGCTCACCGGCAGCAAGCGGCGCGAGCACCGAGCGGCTCGCGGCGAGGGGGTTTTCCATGGCACGGACGGCGAAGGCGACGGGGCAGGTCAAGGCTAGGGCGACGGCGAAGACAGCTGCAGCGATGACGTCTGGGGCTGCGGCGACGACGACGGCTGCGGATACGACGGCGGCGACGACGATCAGCGGCGCTTTCAGGAAGCGGATCACGGGCGAGGAGCCGATCGCGCTCTGGCGCGAGTACAAGGCGACGAAGTCCGAGAGCGCGCGCAACAGGTTGATGGAGACGTACCTCCCGATCGTGAAGTACACGGCGGAGCGAGTCGCGGCGAAGCTGCCGCAGAACGTGGACGTGGACGACCTCATGAGCGCCGGGGTCTTCGGGCTCATGGACGCGATCGACGGGTTCGACCTCGACCGCGGCGTCAAGTTCAAGACGTTCTGCTCGCAGCGCGTCCGCGGGGCCATGCTCGACGAGCTGCGCGCCAACGACTGGGTGCCGCGCCTCGTCCGCACGAAGGCGACGCACCTCGAGCACGCGACGCGCGCCCTCGAGGCCGAGCTCTCGCGGCCCCCGACGGACATCGAGCTCGCCGAGCGGCTGGGCATGTCCCTCGCCGACCTCGACGAGCTCACCAAGGAAGCGAGCGCGACCTCGATCGTCTCCTTCTCGGAGAAGTGGCAGGAGCAGGACGACACGCACTCGTTCCACGCGGTCGACCTCCTCGAGGATCGCCGCGCGGAGAGCCCGGTGGACGAGCTCCAGCGCAAGGACATCATGGAGATGGTGACGAAGGAGCTCACGCTCAAGGAGCGGCTCATCGTCCTCCTCTACTACTTCGAGGAGCTCACCATGCGGGAGATCGGGCTCGTCCTCGACCTCTCGGAGAGCCGCGTCTGCCAGCTCCACACGCGGATCCTCGCGCGCCTGAAGGGCCGCCTCGGCGCGCGCGCCAAGGATCTGCGCTAGTCCGCCGCCGTCGTCAGTCGGCGACGTCCCGGTAACGCAGCAGGAGCGCCGCCCCCAGTAAGAACACGGCGGCGCTCAGCAGCGGGACCGAGATGCCGAGCGCGATCTGCTCCCGGTAGTGCTTCGCCGCCGCGCTCACGCCGCCGCCCATGTCGGCGAGATGCTCGAAGTGGAGCCCGACGTAGCGGGCGAACACGAACGGCTCGACCTTGTTGAACAGCCCCGCGACCGCGGAGAGCACGAAGTAGCCGCCGATCGCCGCCCCGGTGCCCTGTCCGGGGTGGTCGATCGCGCACGAGAAGAGCAGCCCGAAGCCCACGACCGCGAGGAGGGACGGCAGGACGAGCCCGAGGGCTCCGGCCGTGTACCTCGCGAGCGTGGGCGCGTCCTTTCCTCCCATGCTCTCGAGCGAGCCGAACTCGTAGCGCGAGGCCGCGCCTCCGGCCGCCGCGCCCATCACGCAGACGAGGAAGACGGCGAACAGCGAGAGCGCGGCCATCTTCGCGAGGAGCACCTCGATGCGCCTCACCGGACGGAGGAGGAGCGTCTTGAGCGTGCCCTGCTGCGCCTCCTCGCCGATGGCGCTGCCCGCGAGGATGAGGAGCACGAAGGTCGCGACCCGCGTCCCGAACAGCATCCCGCCCGCGAAGGCGGCCCAGCCCGAGAGCTGCTCCACGTCGCCCGCGCGCTGCTTCGTGAGCTGCTCCGCGGTCTGGAGGATCTGACCCGCCGCCGGCGAGAGCGCCGCCGCGAGGGCGACGATGGCGAGCGCGATCCACGTGAAGCGCCGGGCGAAGAGCTTCCGCCACTCGAAGGCGACGAGCCGGAGGACGCGCCCGATCACGTGCCACCGTCCTTCGCCAGCGAGGGGACGTGCCGGCTCTCCGCGACGCGCGTGTGGTAGAGCTCCTCGAGCGTCTTCCGCCGCGGGACGATGGTGGACGCGATGTGCCCCTTCTCGACGAGCGCCTTGTTGAGCTCTCCCGCGCGCTCGTGCTCGAGCTCGACGACGAGGAGCGTCCCCTCGACGCGCGCCTCGCGCACGAACG
>CAZYLP010000051.1:0-19201 GCA_964648345.1 uncultured Planctomycetota bacterium | reverse complement strand
GCCCGGCGACGCCGGCGGCGCGGACGGCGGGGCCGGGGGCGGCGCGATGCGCCCGGACAGGACCACCGCGAGGAGCGCGCCCGCGAGCGCGAGCGTGCCGGCGAACGACGCGGCGAGCACGAGCCCGCGCCGCCGTCCGCGGCCGGCCGCCGCGGCGCGGAGCGCGGCCGCGAGCTCCGTCCCGTCCTGTGGCCTGTCGAGCGGGTCGCGCGCGAGCGCCGCGTCGATCACGCGGGCGACGGCGGGGGAGATCGCGGCGCGGCCACGGAGGGTGGGCGCGCCCTTGCGGACCTTCTCGATCGTGCCCACGAGCGAGTCCGCCGCGAAGGGGTGCTCCCCGGTCAGGCACTCCCACGCGGTCACGCCGAGCGCGAACACGTCGGCCTCGGGCCCCGCCTTCTTCGCGTCGCGCATCTGCTCGGGCGCCATGTAGCCGGGCGTGCCCCGGAACTCGCCGGTGCGCGAGAGCTGCTCGACCTCCTCGGCGCGCCACTCCTTCGCGAGGCCGAGGTCCGCGATGAGCGGCCGCGCGTCCGGGCTCGCGTCGAGGAAGAGGACGTTCTCGGGCTTCAGGTCCCGGTGCACGAAGCCGAGCTCGTGGGCACGGCCCATGGCCGCCGCGAGCTCCGTCACGAGCGCGAGCGCGGCCGCGGGCTCCATCGGTCCCCGGCGCAGCCGGTCGCGGAGCGTCCCGCCCTCGAGGAGGGGCATGACGAGGAAGGGGCCGCGCGGCGTCTCGCCCGAGTCCGCGAGCGTCACGAAGCCCTGGGACTCTCCGAGCGACTCGAGGAGGCGGCGCTCGCGGTCGTAGCGCGCCCGCCGATCCGGGGCGAGGTCGAGGAGGATCTTCACGGCCACGAACGCGCCATCCGGCCCGCGGCAGCGGTAGACGACCCCGCCCGCGCCGCGGCCGATCTCGGAGACGGCGTCGTACTCGCCGAACCTCACCGGTGGACTTCCCAGCCCGAGTTCGGTCTAACAGTCGCCCAGGAGATGGACCAGCAGTGGCCGAGAAGGTCACGACCCGCATCGCCGTCGGCCTCACGATGCTCTTCGCCCTCTTCTCTCTCCTCGCGTGGGACCACTGGAGCGGGCACGCGTGGGGTCTCTCCTTCCTCACCATCTTCATGACGACCTGGGGCGGCCGCGAGATCGCCAAGCTGCTCCGCGCGGCGGGGGCGCCGGCGAACAAGTGGCTCATCATGGGGAGCTGCATCGTCTTCATCTCCGTCTTCGTGCTCGCCCACGAGCTCCGCCGCCCGGCGCTCCTCGAGCTCGAGACGCCGCTCCTCGTCGGCTTCGCCTTCGCGCTCCTCTTCCCGCACCTCCTCGGGCAACCGTCGCGCGAGACGTTCCTCGGGATCGCCGGGACCGTCTTCGGGCTGTTCTACGTCGGGTGGCTCGGGAGCTTCGTCGTCAGGCTCCGCTACCTCCCGCAGATCGGGGAGTCGGCGGCCTTCTACGCGATCCTCGTGTCCAAGGGGAGTGACATATGCGCCTACTTCGTGGGTAGAGCGCTGGGCAAGACGAAGCTCATCCCGAACATCTCCCCCGGCAAGACCGTCGCCGGCTTCGTGGGCGGCCTCGGCGGGGCCGTCCTGATCACGGCCGCGTTCTCGGCGTGGACGCCCCTCGGCTCGGTGCTTCCCTTAAAACTGTCCGCCCCGGTGGGTATCATCCTGGGGCTCGTTTCGATCGCAGGAGACCTGGTGGAGAGCCTGTTCAAGCGAAGCGCCGAGCTCAAGGATTCGGCGCGCCTCTTGCCGACGTTCGGGGGGATCCTCGACGTGACGGACTCGATCCAGACCGCCGCCCCCGCCACTTACTGCATCCTCGCTCTCCTCGGGACACGGAACGGAGTCGTCTAGGTTGGTCGCGATCGAGCTCAAGTCGCTGGACGAGGCGCGCGCTCTCTTCGGGCCGCGCGACCGGCACCTCCGTCTCGTCCGCGAGAAGTACCACGTCCAGATCGTCGCGCGCGACGGCCAGATCAAGGTCGAGGGCGACGCCGCGCAGGAGCAGGCCGCCGCCCAGGTCCTCGGCGAGATGCTCGACGCCGTCCGCTCGGGCGGGCGCGTGCCGCCCGAGACGATCGACCAGCTCCTCTCCGCGCCGCGGCTGTCGCAGAAGCGGGGCGGCGGACGGCATCAGGGCGAGGAGGACTCGGACGTCATCGAGGGCGTGCGTCTCCGCACGCCCGGCCAGAAGCGCTACGCGGAGGCCATGCGCTCCCACGCGCTCGTCATCTCGATCGGCCCCGCGGGCACCGGCAAGACGTTCCTCGCCGTCCTCATGGCGATCCGCGCCCTCAAGCGGGGCGAGGTCAACCGCATCGTCCTCTCGCGTCCCGCGGTCGAGGCGGGGGAGAAGCTCGGCTACCTCCCGGGCGACATGCAGGCGAAGGTGAACCCCTACCTGCGGCCGCTCTACGACGCGCTGAACGACCTCCTCGGGTTCGAGACGGTCAAGAAGTACCTCGAGCGCGAGGTCATCGAGATCGTCCCGCTCGCCTACATGCGCGGCCGCACGCTCAGCCGCTCCTTCATCATCCTCGACGAGGCGCAGAACACGACCCGCGCGCAGATGAAGATGTTCCTCACGCGCATGGGCGAGGGCTCGCGCGTCGTCGTCACGGGCGACGTGACCCAGATCGACCTGCCGCCCAAGACCAAGTCGGGCCTCCTCCACGCGCAGTCGATCCTGAACGGCGTCGAGGGGATCTCCTTCCAGCACCTCACGACGAAGGACATCGTCCGCCACCCGCTCGTGTGGAAGATCGTCGAGGCGTACGAGCACCATTCGTCGGGGGGCCCGCGCGGTCAGAAGGACGGCCAAGGCTAGGTGGCCCTCTTCGGCTCGAAGGTCGATCGCTCGAAGGAGCTGCGCGCGCAGCGGCTCAAGCGGTTCGACGAGCCGCCCGCCGAGCTGTCGCCGCGTCGGCTCATGGCGACCCTCTCGAGCCTCGGCGCCGCGGGCACGATCGCGGGGAGCAGCTTCCTCGGCGCGCTCATCGTCGCGGCCAACCACTGGACGGCGCTCGGCGGCATCCGGGGGGCGGCCGTGCTCGGCGCGGGCTCGCTCCTCCTCGCGGGCTTCCTCGTCCTCGCCGCGCGCGCCTTCGCGCCGCACGTCCTCGCGAGCGCGGGCGAGGCGGCCCGCGCGGGCGGCCTCGTCCTCGGCGCCCTCGCCCTCGCGCGCGGCGCGGTCCTCCTCGACGTCCCCTACCTGGCGCCGCTCCCGCTCGCGGGCGCGGCGGCGGTCATCGCGTGGGGACCGGCCTTCGCGCTCGCGCTCGGCGCCGCGCTCTCGCTCGCAGCGGGTCTCTCGCGCGCCCTCGACGAGGGGCCCGTCCTCGTGGACGGCGTCGAGTTCGGCACCTCGCTCGGCCTCGGCTACGCGCTCGCGGTCATCCTCTGCCGCCGGATCACGGGGCGCACGGCGCTCATCCGCGCGGGCTTCGCGTGCGGGTTCGTCCTCGCGGCGAGCCTCCTCATCATCCGGGCCGTCCTCACGGCCCGCGGCCTCTACACATCGGCGGCCCACGCCGATGCGCGCGCGGCGTTCTGGACTCACTTCCCGCCGCCCGGGAGCTACGACGTCGTCTGGGCGCTCCTGAACGGCGGGCTCTTCGGCTTCATCCTCTTCGAGCTCCTCCCGCTCATCGAGCGGCTCACGGGGGCCGTGACGGACATCCGGCTCCTCGAGCTCGCCGACCTGAACCGCCCGATCCTGAAGAAGATGAACCTCGAGGCGCCCGGCACGTTCCATCACAGCCAGGTCGTCGCGCGCCTCGCCGAGGCCTCGGCCGAGGCGATCGGCGCGAACGGGCTCCTCGCGAGAGTGGGCGCCTACTACCACGACCTCGGGAAGATGGCGAAGCCCGCCTACTTCACCGAGAACAACAAGGAGTCGGGGAAGCGCCACGGAGTCCTGCGGCCGACCCTCTCCGCGCTCGTGATCCACGCGCACGTGAAGGACGGCATCGAGATCGCCCGCGAGCTCGGCCTCCCCGAGAGGATCGTCGCCTTCATCCCCGAGCACCACGGGACGACGGCCTGCGAGTACTTCTACCGGCAAGCCGCGCGCGAGGCGCAGGAGAAGGGCGGCACGGTCGACAAGGAAGTCTTCCGTTACCCGGGCCCGCGCCCGCAGAGCAAGGAGACGGCGATCGTCCACATCGCCGACTCCGTCGAGGCCGTCACGCGCAGCCTCGCCGAGCCGACGGCGTCGCGCATCGAGAACGTCGTCCACGAGGTGGTCATGGACAAGCTCCTCGACCACCAGCTCGACGAGTGCCCGCTCACGCTCGGGGATCTCAAGCTCGTCCAGGACTCCATGACGCGCGTCCTGACCGGCATCTACCACGGCCGCGTCAAGTACCCGCAGAAGCTCGAGGCGACCGCGTGGGAGCAGCGCCTGAAGCGCCTCGCGACCCAGCGCCGCGCCGAGCACGGCGACGCGGCCACGATGGATGACAGGGGCACCGAGAGCGGGGAGACGAAGCCCGAGAAGACCGAGGGCTTCGAGCCGCCCATGACGTGGTGACGTGAAGCGCGAGCAGGTCGTGGACGCGGCTCTGCTCGTGCTCGCGCTCGCGTTCGCCTTCGCGCTCCGCGCGCCCGGGCTCGCGCTCCCGCACGACCGGGGCGATCAGCTCATCTGGGCGGGCGTCGCGCGCAACATCGAGGGGCGCGGCCGGGCCGGCTACACGCTCCGTGGCCTCGAACCGCGTTACGCATCCGCGGGCGGCGGCGCCGCCCTCGTGAGCTTCGCGTGTGTGGAGGGGAAGGGGCCGCTCCTCGAACGGTTCATGAGCGAAGGCGAGAAGTACTGGGACGCGCCGCTCGTGAACCAGCCGCCCGGGTTCTTCGCGATCCTCCTCGCCTCGCACGCGCTCCTCGGCCGCGAAGGCGACGGCTTCCCGCTCGTCGCGAAGGACCCCGCCGCGCACGGCGCCTTCCTCGCCGACTTCGATGCGCGTTACCGCGACGCCTTCCTGAGGCTCGGCCCGGCGGAGCGCGCGGCCGAGGAGGGACGCCTCCTCCACGTGAAGGGCCAGTTCGAGCGCGACCTCGCGCGGCGCCTCGTGGCGCAGCCGCCGCCGGGAGTCGTGCGCGCGCAGCTCTGGGCGACCTTGCCGGTCCTCCTCGCCGACCTCGCGACGGTCGTCCTCGTGTTCCTCGCGGCCCGCGCGCTCGGCGGGCGGTGGGCCGCGCTCCTCGCGGCGCTCGCGTGGGCGACGGACCCGATCGCGCTTTACTGCTCGGAGCGGCTTCTGTCGAACGCGCCGCTCGCCGCGGCCTCGGCGCTCGCGCTCGGGCTCGAGGCCTACGCGGCCGCGCGGTCGGTCCCGCATGGTGAGGGGGATATCCCCCTCACTATGCGGAGGAGGCTCGCGCTCGCGGCAGCGATCGGAGCCGCGTGCGCCGTCGCGATCACGATCAAGGTGTCCGCCGTCTTCTTGCTCCCCGCGATCGTCGCCGGCCGTTTCGTGCGTCGAGACGTGGGCCGCGAGCTCGCGGTCCTCCTCGCGGTCGCCCTCCTCTGCGCGGCGCCGTGGTGGCTCCTCCAGTGGCGACTCCTCGGGCACCCGTTCGGCTTCGCGTGGCGGAGGCAGCCCGATCGCGTGCAGGTCTCCCAGTGGGGCGCGCTCGTCACTCAGCGCAGCGCCTTCTACTACGCGGCCGTGCTCGCCGTCTCGCCCTTCGTCGTCGCCGGCGCCGTCGCGGGAGCCGTCGCGCTGCGCGACGCTGCATGGCGGCGGCAGGTCGTCGCGCCGCTCGCGTTCTCGGCCGCCGTGATCGCGGCCGCGGCGCGCTTCGAGGAGAAGGAGGCACGTCACCTCCTCCTGGCCTATCCGCCGCTCGTCGTGGCATCCGCGGTCGCGATCGCCCTCAACGCACGCAGGGCGAAGCCGATCCTCGTTCTCGTTCTCGTTCTCGTTCTCGTTCTCGTCCTCGCCTGGCAAGGAGCAGCGGGCGTCTCGATCGCGCTCGACGTGAGCCGCGCTCCATGAAGAAGCGCGACCTCCTCGCCCTCCTCGGCGTCCTCGTCGCGGCGGCGCTCCTCCGCGCGGGGAACCTCGGGCTGCTCCACGATCGAGGGGACCAGATCATCTGGGCCGCGCTCGCGCGGAACGTCGCCGCGAAGGGTCTCACGGGCTACACGATCCGCCACGTGGACCTGGGAGTCGCGCCCCTCTCCTCCGAGCTCGCGTACTTCGTCTTCAGGCCGGGGCCGAACGAGGTCGGTTCGGTGCTCGATGGCTTCAAGCGCTCGGGCGAGGAGTACTGGGACCGGCCGCTCGCGAACCAGCCGCCCATCTTCACGTACGCGCTCGTCGGCTCGCACGCGCTCCTCGGCGAAAGCGACCACTTCCCTCTCCTCGGACGCGCGCCCGGCACCGCGCCGCGGTCGGGCGGCGAGGAGGCGCTCGCGCGCGAGACCGCGCGGCATCCGCCCGAGGGCGCGGTGCGCGCGCAGCTCTGGGCGACGCTCCCCGTGCTCCTCTCCGAGCTCGCGACGGTCGCGCTCGTCTTCCTCCTCGCGCGGCGGCTCGGCGGCTCGACGCGGGCCGCGCTCGTCGCGGCGGCGGTCTTCGCGTTCGACCCGCTCGCGCTCTACTGCGCGCACCGCGTGCTCTCGAACTCGCTCCTCGCGACGGCGACGACGGCGGCCGCGCTCGGGCTCCTCGCTCTCGAGAGAGACCGGCGGTTCGCGCCGCTCGCCGGGCTCCTCGCGGGCGCGGCGTGCCTCGTGAAGGCGTCGGCGATCTTCCTCCTCGCGGTGCCGTCGGGCTGGAAGCGGCCCGCTTACTGGCTCGTCGGCGCGTGCGTCGTCGCGCCGTGGGCGTGGCTCAACTGGAAGCACCTCGGGCATCCGCTCGGGCTCGCGTGGCAGAGCCAGGCGCGCTGGGTCGAGGTCTCGAAGTGGGCGCAGGTCGTGACGGCGCGCGGCTGGGACTACTACCCGCTCGTCCTCGCTCACTCGCCGCTCGTGGTGCTCGGGCTCGCGACGAGCCTCGCGTGGCTGCTCCGTGGACGGACGCCGGAGGAGAGAGCGCGCCGCTCGATGGCCACGTTCGCCCTGCTGGTCCTCGCCGCGGCTCAGCTCCACTCGGGCGGCAAGGAGGGGCGGCATCTCCTCCACGTCTATCCGCTCCTCGCCATCGCCTCGAGCGAGTGGGTCGACAGACTGCGCTCCAGGGTCCTCGTTCTCGTTCTCGTTCTCGTGCTCGTTCTCGAAGCCAGGATCGGTCTCGGCTGGGCCTTCGCGACAGGAGCCATCCCACCGTAGTGCCGCACTTTAGAACGCGGTCTCTTCCGGGAGTCGGGGGTCCGTGCGATGATCTCTCGTTCGCACTCTCGGAAGGGTCGGAAGGGTCTTGGGCGACGAGCTCCTGAAGAACGTACCGCCTCACAACCTCGAGGCCGAGCGCGCCGTGCTGGGCGCGCTCCTCCTCGACGACAAGGCCATCGACTACGTCGTCCAGGAGATCACGGCCGAGGACTTCTACCGGCCCGTCCACGCGACGCTCTACGAGACGATGGTCGAGCTCAACAACCGGGGCGAGCCCATCGACGCGGTGACGCTCGTGACCGAGCTCCGCCGCGCGGGCAAGCTCGAGGCGATCGGCGGACCGGAAGAGATCGCCAAGCTCGCGGGCGTCGTGCCGACCTCCGCGAACGCCGTCTACTACGCCAAGCTCGTCCGCGACCGCTCGCTCCTGAGGAAGCTCCTCAACAAGCTCGCCGAGTCGCAGCGCGACGTCTTCGAGAGCCGCGACAAGACCGAGGAGATCTGCGACCGGATCGAGAAGGGGCTGTTCGAGATCACGCAGAAGCGCGTCAAGTCCGAGGCGACGGACATGGCGACGATCGTGAAGCAGCTCTTCCAGCAGATGGAGGCGAGGAAGTCGGGCACCGAGGACAACATCAAGTACGGCTTCCCGAGCGTGGACGACCTGACGCACGGGCTCCACAAGGGCGACCTCGTGATCATCGCGGCGCGGCCGTCGATGGGTAAGTGCGTCGCGGCCGACACCGAGATCGTCCTCGAGGACGGGAGCGTCGCGACCATCGAGCAGCTCGTCGCTCGGAGGCGCGCGCGGGTCCTCACGCTCGGCGACGACTGGAAGCTCCGGTTCACCGAGCCGAGCGCGTACGTCGACGATGGCGTGAAGCCGACCTTCCGCGTCACGACTCGCCTCGGTCGAGTCGTCGAGACGACGGCGACGCATCCTTTCCTGACCGTGGAGGGCTGGAAGCCGCTCGCGGAGATCGAGGTCGGGACGGAGATCGCGGTGCCGCGGGAGGTCCCGGTGTTCGGGACGAAGCCGCTCCCCGACAGCGAGCTTGCCGCGCTCGCCTCGGACGTCGCTACGCGAAAGATCGACGACCTGCCCGCGCCCATCTTCACGCTCCCGCGTTCGCAGCTCGCGAGCCTCGTGAAGCGGATCGGCGCACGCGACGGTACGGTCACGAGCGCGCGTGTCGCGCGGCAGCTCCAGCACCTCATGCTGCGCCTCGGGGTCGTCGCGCGGGTCGAGCAGGGAGCGCTCACGATCGCCCGCATGCCGGCGCTCGTGGGAGCGGGCCCCCCGTCGAGCGAGCTCGACGAGGCCGACGCCGTCCTGTGGGATCCGATCGTGTCGATCGAGCCACTCGGCCCGAAGCAGGTCTACGACCTCACGATCCCCGACACGCACAACTTCGTCGCGAACGACATCTGCCTCCACAACACGACGTACGCGATCAACGTCCTCCGCAACGTCGCCGTCGGCCGCCCCGGCTCGCCCGCGGGCCACGGGTGCGTCTTCTTCTCACTCGAGATGCCGAAGGTGCAGATCGTCTCGAACCTCCTCTGCTCGATGGCGAAGGTGGACTCGCACCGCCTCCGCGGCGGCTTCCTATCGCGCGAGGAGGAGCAGAACCTCCTCGACTGGGGCGAGGTGCTCGAGAAGCAGCCGATCTACATCGACGACACGCCCGGCCTCTCGGTCATGGAGCTGCGCGGCAAGGCCCGCCGCCTCCGCGCCGAGGGGAAGATCGAGTGCATCCTCATCGATTACCTCCAGCTCATGCAGGGCGACCTCGGCTCCTCGCAGAAGGCGCGGCACGAGGTCGTCGCCGAGATCTCGCGGAGCTTGAAGGCCCTCGCGCGTGAGCTCGAGGTGCCGGTGATCGCGCTGGCGCAGCTCAATAGAAACGTCGAGGACCGGCCGGATCACCGGCCTCGCATGGCGGACCTTCGCGAGTGCGTGACGGGCGACACGCTCGTCGTCCTCTCGGACGGGCGGCGAGTTCCGATCCGCGATCTCGTGGGCCAGACCCCGGAAGTCGTCGCGATGGAGACGGACGGAAGACTCGTCCGGGCGACCAGTGACCGCGTCTGGTCCGTCGGCCGGAGACCTGTCTTCGACATTCGTCTCGCGAGTGGACGGACGATCCGTACGACGGCCCGTCACCGGCTCTACTCCGCGACCGGTTGGCGACGTGTCTCACAGCTCGCTCAGGACGACCGCATTGCGGTCGCCCGCGCTCTCCCCGAGCCCGAGACGACCGAGGTCTGGGATGAGGATCGCCTCGTCCTTCTGGGTCACCTCGCAGCGCTGCTGCTTCGCCTCGGGATCGTCGCGCGCACGCGCACCGTCAAGCAGGGTCAGTATCGTCCGCTCTACTCGGTAGACGTCTCCGGCGCGGCGGACCAACGTCGGTTTCTCGAGACCGTGGGTGGTTTCGGGCCCCGTGAAGCACCGGCGCGGCTTCTCAAAGAGAGGCTCGCGTCGGTCGAGCCGAACACGAACGTGGACACGCTGCCCGTCGAGATCTTCGATCGGGTCCGCGCGGTCATGACCGAGCGCGGGATCACGACTCGCCGGATGGCCCAGTTGCGCGGCACCGCGTTTGGCGGGAGCTCGCACTTCAAGTTTGCGCCTTCGCGAGCTACGGTCGAGAGCTATGGCACCCTGCTCGACGATGAAGTTCTCCTCGCCGCATGCCGGAGCGATTTGTTCTGGGACCGGATCGTCTCCATCACTCCCGCCGGCACCGAGGAGGTCTTCGACCTCACGGTCCCGGGCCCGGCGTCCTGGCTCGCCGACGGGATCGTCAGCCACAACTCGGGCAGCATCGAGCAGGACGCCGACGTGATCATGCTCCTCCACCGCGACGAGTACTACATGAAGCGTGAGCAAGCCGAGGCCGAGAACAAGGTCAACAAGGCGCAGGTCCTGATCCAGAAGAACCGGAACGGCCCGGTCGGCGACGTCGAGCTCTACTACGCGAAGGAGTTCTCTTACTTCGGGGAGCTCCAGAGATGAAGCGCCACGTCCTCGCCGCCGTCGCCCTCGTCGTCGCGCTGCCCGCTCTCGCGGCCGCGCAGACGTCGGTCTACGACGGGAACAAGATCGAGGACGTGAAGTTCATCGGCCTCACGCGCGTCTCGGAGTTCGCCCTCAAGTCGAAGATCGAGAGCGCCAAGGATAAAGAGTTCTCCGCGCTCACCCTCCAGAAGGACGTGGAGCGGCTCTATCGCACGGGCGAGTTCGAGTCGGCCGACGAGAGGATCCCTCCCGTCGACGCCAAGGTCGAGCTCGTCGACGTGACGAAGCTCAAGGGCCCGGTCGTCATCACCTTCACGGTCCGCGAGCGGCAGCGCGTGCGGTCGGTGCGCTTCATCAACCTCGACGCCCTCAAGCGCACCGAGATCGACGACATCGTGAAGACGAAGCAGGACCGCTACCGCCTCGAGCAGGACGCGAAGGAGCTCAAGGCCAAGGAGAACGAGAAGGGACGCCTCTACGCCGAGGTCAAGACCGAGACGAAGCCCCACCCGGACGGCGGCGTCGCGGTGACCTTCATCGGCCAGGAGGGCCCCGAGGTCTACGTCGAGGAGGTGATCTTCGAGGGCGCGAAGGAGCTCGACCCGAGCGTCGTCAAGGACGCCGAGGGACCGAACGCGCTCGAGATCAAGGAGCGGAAGTGGCTCGGCTTCGGCGAGAAGGGTCTCTTCGATCGTCGAGCGCTCCGCCGCGACCTCGACCGGATCGCGCGCTACTACCGCGCCATGGGCTTCCTCGACGCCAAGGTCTACCTCGACCGCTACGAGGCGATCGAGGACCGGACGCGGCTCAAGATCCACATCCGGATCGAAGAGGGCGAGCGCTACAACGTGAACGCCGTCCAGATCCAGGGCGCGCGGATCGTGGACCCGGAGAAGATCCTGAAGGAGATCCGGCTCCGCCCGGGCAAGGCGTTCCTCGGCGAGGACCTCCGCGCCGACATCGACAAGATCAAGCGCATGTACGCGGACCGCGCGTACATCCACGCCGAGGTGGACCTCAAGATCACCTACGACGAGAAGAAGAAGCTCGCCGACCTCACCTTCCTCGTGAACGAGGGCCCGAAGGTCCGCATCGACCGCATCAAGGTCGAGGGCAACGACAAGACCCGCGAGAACGTGATCCGCCGCGAGCTCGTCTTCTTCCCCGGCGAGTACTTCGACGCGACGAAGGTCGAGAAGTCGCTCAACAACCTGGGCCGCCTCCGCTACTTCAAGGACGTCCGCATCGACTTCGAGCCCGGCAGCGAGCCCGGGCGCGAGGACGTGGTCCTCAAGATCGAGGAGTCGCGCACGGGCTCCTTCGTGCTCGGAGGCGGCATCAGCACGAACGCGGGTCTCTTCGGGAACATCTCGCTCACGCAGCGGAACTTCGACATCACGAACGTGCCGCTCAGCTGGCGCGACCTCGTCGAGGGGCACGCCTTCACCGGCGCGGGGCAGACCTTCTCGATCCAGCTCCAGCCCGGCCGCGAGCGCTCGCAGTACCGCGTCTCGTTCGTCGAGCCGTGGCTCCTCGGCTACCCGGTCCCCTTCTCGATGGACGCGTTCATCTTCGACCGGCAGCGCGAAGACTGGCTCGAGCAGCGAGTCGGCGGCACGGTCGGCCTCGGCTACCGCTTCGTCGAGCAGCAGATCATCCTCAAGGCCGCTTACCGCTTCGAGCGCGTGCGCGTGGCCGACGTGAGGTTCAACGCCGTCCCCGATGCGATCAGCGTGGCCGGGGAGAACTTCGTCTCCGCGGTCCGCTTCTCGATCACCTACGACAACAACATCATCGACAAGTACTCGATCCTGTACTCGGGCGAGGCGGCGACCTTCACGTACGAGCTCGCGGGCCTGGGAGGCGACGCGCAGTACTCGCGCTTCACGCTCGAAGGGAACGTGCAACGCACGCTCTTCGAGTGGCCGGGCGACCACAAGTGGGTGCTCCAGCTCTACGGCCTCTCCGGGATCATGTTCCCGTTCGGCAAGGACGGGACCCCGATCTACGAGCGCTTCTTCGCGGGCGGCCCGCAGTCGCTGCGAGGCTTCGCTTTCCGCGGCGTCGGCCCCATGCTCAACAACAACCCGCGCGGCGGCAACTTCATCACGACGGGGACGCTCGAGTTCAGCTTCCCCATGTTCCAGCACATCCTGCGCGGTGTCCTGTTCTCGGACTTCGGGTTCGTCGGCGGGTCGTCGTCGCTGCCGACGAACGTCACGTGGCGTCAGAGCGTCGGCTTCGGGTTCCGCATCATGCTCCCGATCTTCCCGGCCCCGATCGCGCTCGACTTCGCGTGGCCGCTCCTCGAGGCGCGCGACGACCAGAAGCAGGTCTTCTCGTTCTCGGTGGGCTTCGGGTTCTGAGGAAGTACAAGTCTCGGCGGGGCCTCGCGTGATATAAAACGGGCCCGCGCTGTCTGGAGGACGTCGATGACTGACAAGCCCGATACGACCCGTCGCGACCTCTTGTCGCTCGGCGCCCTGGGTGCCGGAGCGGCACTCGGGTCCGCGCTCCTCGCTCCCGCGGCCGCGCGCGCGGCCGACGGCGCGGGTCTCAAGGTCGGCCTCGTCGACATCGGCGTCGTCTTCAAGAGCTACAAGCGGAAGGACGACCTCGAGAAGGAGATCAACAACCAGAAGCTCAACTTCGAGAAGCAGGCCCAGGAGCAGCAGAAGGTTCTCGAGGGGCTGAGGAACAACCTCAACCTCCTCAAGGACGGCTCCGACCTCTGGCGGCAGAAGCGGAAGGAGCTCAACCTCCAGGTCTCGCAGATGAAGGTCATCCGCGACGGCTGGGAGGAGGAGCTCAAGATCCAGATCGAGAACCTGACCCTCATGATCCTGAACGAGATCGAGGATCGGGTCAGGAAGTTCGGCGAAGACAACAAGTTCGACCTGATCGTCAAGATCGACTCTCAGGGCTGGGGCGACGAGCGCTTCCAGGAGCGGATCTTCCGCGCCCAGGTGTCCTCGGTCCTCTACTTCAGGAAGGAGCTCGACGTGACCGAACGAGTCCTCCTGCTCCTCAACGACAGGACCTGGATCGAGGAGCAGCAGAAGAAGGCGCTCAACGGCAAGCCGCTCCAGAACGGGCAGCCGCCGAAGTAACTCGTGACCCTCCAGCGCACGATCGCGCGACCCGCCACCTGCTCGGGCGTGGGCCTCCACACGGGCGAGACCGCCACGGTCCGCTTCGTGCCGGCCCCGCGCGACAGCGGGATCGTCTTCGTGCGCACGGACCTCGAGGGGCGACCGAAGATCCCCGCGCTCGCGCCCTACCGGATCGCCCAGCCCCGCCGCACGGCGATCATGTGCGGCGAGGCCGAGGTCCACACCGTCGAGCACATGATCTCGGCCGCCGTCGGGATCGGGATCGACAACCTCGAGATCGAGCTCGCGGGCCCCGAGGCTCCGGGCTTCGACGGCTCGGCCACCGAGTACGTGCGCGTCCTCAAGGAGGCAGGCCTCACCGAGCAGGACGCTCCGCGCCGCGAGCTCACGGTGAGGGAGCCGATCAAGGTCGAGGGCTCGAACGGCTCCGAGCTGACCGCGCTCCCGAACCCCGGGGGCGGTCTCAAGCTCACCTACACGCTCGACTACCCGGTCCGGCCGCTCCGCAACGTGCGCGTCGAGTTCGACGTGACCGAGGACCGCTACGCGAAGGAGATCGCGCCGGCGCGGACCTTCGTGCTCAGGGAGGAGGCCGAGATGCTCAAGGCCCTCGGCCTGGGCGCCGGCGCGAGCCTCGCCAACACGCTCGTCTTCGACGACGACGGCCCGATTGGCGGCGTCGCGCTCCGCTTCCCCGACGAGGCGGCGCGCCACAAGGTGCTCGACCTCGTGGGCGACCTCGCGCTCCTCGGCTCGCGGCTGAACGCCCACGTGATCGCCGTGAAGTCGGGGCACGAGCTCAACCTCGCCCTGGTGATGGAGCTCCTGGTCCGCACATGAAGCTCGGCGTCGTCGGCATCGGCCACCTCGGGCAGCACCACGCGCGGATCTACCGCTCGCTGCCGGGCGTCGAGCTCGCGGCCGTCGCGGACACGGACCCTCAGCGCCGCTTCGAGGTCGGGACCAGGCTCGGCGTCCGTGCCTTCGAGGACTGGCGCGACATGATCGACCGCGTGGACGCGGTCTCCGTGGTCGTCCCGACGAGCTTCCACCGCGAGGTCGCGCTCCCTTTCATCGAAGCGGGCAAGCACGTCCTCGTCGAGAAGCCGCTCGCCGCGAACGTCGAGGACGCCAAGGCCATGGTCGAGGCCGCGCGGCAGAAGAACGTCGTCCTCCAGGTCGGCCACATCGAGCGCTTCAACCCCGCGATCCGCGCGGCCGAGCGCTTCATCGAGGACCCGCGCTACGTCGTCGCCGACCGCCTCGCGCCGCCCACCTTCCGGTCGAAGGACATAGGCGTCGTCCTCGACCTCATGGTCCACGACGTGGACATCCTCCTCGAGTTCGTGAAGGACCCGGTCGCCCGCCTCGAGGCGCTCGGGATCCCGGTCCTCTCGCGGACCGAGGACATGGCCGACGCGCGCATCGGCTTCGCGAACGGCTGCGTCGCGGACCTCCGCGCCTCGCGGATGTCGATGAAGAAGATGCGCAAGATGCGCTTCTTCCAGCGCACGGCCTACGTCTCGATCGACTACGACGCGCGCCGCGTGTCGGTCTTCCGGCGTTCGAAGGCCGTCGAGGACGAGCTCATCGACCCCTCCGCGATCGACCCCCGCGCGCACGGCGCCGACCTCCAGGCCTTCGTCTTCGCGAACCTCCTCGAGATGGAGGAGTTCGCCATGGACCAGGGCCAGGACGCACTCACCGCCGAGCTCACGAGCTTCGTCGAGGCGGCGCGCGGCGAGCACCCGCCCGTCGTCCCGGGCGAGCACGGCCTCCGCGCCGTCGAGGTCGCGCTCAGGATCCAGGCCGACATCGCGAGCTACGTCGCGCGCGAGGCGCGGCGGCTCAACATGAAGCTGCCCGACATGGCGCGCGACCAGCTCGTGGATCCGTCGCGCGAAGTGGACCTGGGAGAGACGGCCGAGGCGTAAACCGGCGTCCTCGGCGTTCCATTTTTTGGCCACCGAGGTCACAGAGGGCACAGAGAGTTGGCGTCCCTCTCCGTCTCGCGAGGACGCGTCGTTCGCCCGACACGCCCTCTGTGCTCTCTGTGACCTCTGTGGCAGAAAATGAATCGGGGAGGGCGACTCGTCCTCGCTAGCTCAGGAATTCGTAGAAGTAGGCCGCGCCCGATGCAGCGGCGACGGCGGCGAGGACGTTCAGGACCGCGTGGAGGACCGGCCGCTTCGAGCCTCTCGCGGCCAGGAGCGCGGAGAGGCCGAGGAACGTCCCGACGATCGGCTCCAGGATCGTGATGCCTCGCGAAGGCTTGCCCGCGGCCACCTCCGCCATGCGGTCGCGGAGCAACGGGATCGCCAGGATGAGCGTGAAGGCGATGAGCGCCCGGCCGCCGATCCGGTGCCACCGATCGAAGTCGCTCTGCGTGACGGTGTCGCTGTCCCAGTCCGTGCTCATGCGTCTCTCCGATCCGTCGCCCGGTCGTCGGTTCGCCTCCCGACAGACACCTCGAGCGGCGAGCCGTCACGCGCGATGACAGGATAGGCGCATGTCCCGACCGATCCTCCTCACGATCCCCTCCTACGAGGACCTCGGCCGCCGCCTCCTCGCGGCGGCGGACCTCGAGGCCGCGAAGATCGAGCGCCGCACCTTCCCGGACGGCGAGAAGTACCAGCGCGTCGAGACGGACGTGCGCGACCGGAACGTCGTCATCCTCGCCGGCACGCCGAACGACGAGGACACCCTCATGGCCTACGACCTCGCGAGCGCGGTCGTGCGCTACGGCGCGGCCCGCCTCACGTGGCTCTGCCCCTACTTCGGCTACCAGACCATGGAGCGCGCCGTGAAACCCGGCGAGGTCGTCGCGGCGAAGACGCGCGCGCGGCTCATGTCCGCGGTGCCGAGCGCGTCGCTCGGCAACCAGGTCGTCCTCATGGACCTCCACGCGGACGGGATCCCGCACTACTTCGCGGACTCGGTCAGCTCGTTCCACATCTACGCGAAGGAGCTCGCCCTCGAGTCCGCGCGCGCCTTCGGCGGGACGGACTTCATCCTCGCCGCGCCCGACGCGGGCCGCGCGAAGTGGGTCCAGTCCCTCGCGAACGAGCTCGGCGTCGAGGTCGCGTTCGTCTACAAGCGGCGTCTCTCGGGCGAGAAGACCGAGGTGACGGGCGTGGACGCGAAGGTCGAGGGCCGGACCGTCGTGATCTACGACGACATGATCCGGTCGGGGAGCACCCTCGTCGAGGCGGCGCGCGCCTACCGCGCGAAGGGAGCGAGGAAGGTCTACGCCGTGACGACCCACCTCGTCCTCCCCGGCGAGTCGCTCGCGAAGATCCGCGACAGCGCCACGATCGACGGGATCGCCGGGACGGACTCCCACCCGCGCGCCCGCGCGCTCGAGGGGCCGGGGCTCGTCGTGCGCTCGGTGGCGCCGCTCCTCGCGCGGTGGCTCGCGCACGGGGGCTGACGAACGCGCCCCTGACGAATGCGCGGGCCGCCGCTAGAGTCCGTCGGTGAGCGACGCCGTCTCCCTGCGCCCCAGGATCAGCACACGCGTCAGCCCCGCGCTCCGTTGCGCCGTCTGCCACGACCGCGCCGGCGGGCTCACCGCGTGCCAGCGATGCCAGTCGCGCTTCCACGAGGAGTGCCGCCGCGACATCGGCCGCTGCCCGACGCTCGGCTGCCGGGCCGTCGGTCCGAGGCCGCTCCCCTGGTCGAGGCCGCGCGGGCGGGCGCTCGACGAGTCGGGCGTGGGGATGGCGTTCGTGTTCTCGTTCCTGAGCGCGATCGCGTCGGCCGGCCTCGCGATGATCGCGGGCGCCGCGTTCGAGTCGATCCCGCTCGTCCTCCTCGCGCTCCTCGGCCACGTGGGCGTGATGCCGGCGCTCCTCGTCCGTTACGTCCGTCCGCGCTCGAGCGCGCTCACGTGCGGCCTCGGCGGAGTCGGCCTCGCGGGCATCGTCGCGATCGCCACGATCGCTCTGGGCACCCTCTTCGCGGTCGTGGGCCTGGGCATCATCGCCGCGATCGTGGTCCTCACCTGGTGGTTCATGGGGCCGGGGATCGTCGCGTCGATCGCGTGGCGGCTCGGCGGACGTCGCACCGGCTGAACGACCCGCTCAGGCCCGCTCAGGCCGCCTTCCGCCGCCGCGGCTCCTCGCGCTCGCGGCGCTCCTCGCCGTGCTCTTCGCGGACGCGATGAGACATCGCCCAGCCCGCGAGACGTCGGAAGCCGATCCACCGCGCCGCGCGGTACACACGCCCGACGCCCACGAGACGCACGAGCCGCTCCACGGCCAGGGTGCGTGCCACCGTCTCGAAGCGGCCCTCCCAGATCAGGCGTGGGACCCGGAGCAGTTTTCCGACCAGCTTCGCGGTGCTCATGACTTCACGCCGCCTCGCTCGACGCGGTGGACTCCTTCGGGACGGTCGGGAGACCCGCCCGCACCCAGGCGTCGAACCCGCCCTGGAGGGCTCTCGCTTCGAGACCGACCGACTCGTAGTACTGCGCCGCACGGGCGCTCGAGCCCTCGTTCGGTCACGTGCAGTACGTGACGACGGGCCGTCCGTCGGGGAGGGAGCCGGTGTACGTCGCGAAGGCATCGGGGTGGACGCGGATCGCTCCGGGGATCTTCGTGTCGGCCGTGTCCCACTCGCGGCGCATGTCGAGGATCGTCACGTTGCCCGCGTGCGCCAGAGCCGCGAGCGCCTGGGGAGTGATCCGTTTCGCGTGATCGCTCAAAGGACACCTTCCTGGGCCCCGGACGCCCGGCGATGTGCCGCAAACATCGCGCCTGCATCTGGGGTGCTTCGCCCGGACTCCGCCCCCTACGCCCCTTCCTCATTGACGCAGCGAGGCTTATGTGTAGAATCTCGCGCCCGGTGGCCGGACCGAGCCCGACCACCCATCACGCCGGTCCCCGAGCATTCGACGACGGGACGGTCAACCCAAGCCACGCCTCGCTCGGCATGCGGATGGCGCGGCTGCTTCACGGACCAGGAGGTCCCATGTCTCTCGTCACGCTGGAAGAGCTCATCGACGCGGGCGTTCACTTCGGGCATCGCTGCAGCCGCTGGAACCCGAAGATGGAGCCCTTCATCCACGGCAAGCGGAACTCGATCCACATCATCGACCTCCGGGAGACCGTGAAGGGCCTCATCCGCGCCACGCACTTCCTCGAGAAGGTCGTCGCCGCGGGCAACGAGATGCTGATCGTCGGGACCAAGCCGCAGCTCAAGAACCTCGTCAAGGCCGAGGCGGCGCGCTGCGGCCAGCACTACGTCGCGGAGCGGTGGCTCGGCGGCACGCTCACGAACTACCAGACGATCCGCAGCCGTCTCAAGCGGCTCGAAGAGATCGAGACGCTCGAGGCCTCCGCCGAGTACCAGCTCTACTCGAAGAAGATGATCTCGGGCCTCAACCGCGAGAAGCGGAAGCTCCTCAGGAACCTCGAGGGCATCCGCAAGATGAACCGGCTCCCCGCGGCGGTGCTCATCATCGACCCGCGCCGCGAGCACATCGCTCTCAGCGAGTGCTACAAGATGGGGATCCCGTCCGTCTGCCTCATCGACACGGACTCCGACCCGAGCGAGGTCGACATCCCGATCCCGGGCAACGACGACGCGTTCCGCTCGGTCCAGGTCATCATGACGAAGCTCGTCGACGCGATCCGCCGCGGCAAGGCGAAGATCGACGCGGCGCGCGGCATCACCGCCAAGGGCGGCGCCGGGCGTCCTGCGGCGCCGACCGAGACGCCGGTCCTCTCCGACGTGGCCGAGCCGGGCGCCGGCGCGGCCGAGG
>CAZYLP010000050.1:0-19239 GCA_964648345.1 uncultured Planctomycetota bacterium | reverse complement strand
TCGGCGTCGCTCGAGTCCTCGGGGAAGTGCTTCGACGAGGAGCAGCCGGCGATGGCGAGGAGGAGGACGAGGGGCGGGACCAGACGCGGGAGCATCGCGGACCTCCGGTCCCCAGCTCTCCGCAAGGCGCTTGCCCGGCTAGAATCGGCCCGTGCGCCGAGGAAGGAAGGACCCGCCCCCCGTCCGCGAGGGCGAGAGCGTCGAGGCGGCGATCGAGAGCCTGGCGAGCGGGCCGGACACCGTCGCCCGGGCGCGCGGCTTCGTCCTCTTCGTCCCCGGGGGCGTCCCGGGCGAGCGTGTGCGCGTCCGCGTCACCGAGGTCGGCAAGCGCTTCGGTCGCGGCGAGATCGAGGCCGTGCTCGCTCCGAGCGCGGACCGGGTCGCGCCCTTCTGTCCGCTCTACGCCTCGTGCGGCGGCTGCCACCTCCAGCATCTCGGCGAGGAGGCGCGGCGGAGGACCAAGGAGGAGCTCCTCCGGAAGTCCCTCGAGCACGCGCTCGGCCGCCCCGTGCCGGTGAGCGCCCTCGTCGGCCCCGCGGCGCCGCGCGCGTACCGCGACAAGGTCGCCTTCACGCTCGGGCACGACATGCGCCGCGGGCTCACGGCCGGCTTCTACCGGACGCGCTCGCGCGACCTGATCCCCGTGGACGCATGCCCCGTCCAGCACGAGGGCGCGACGCGCCTCGCGCTCGCGCTCGTGGATGCGCACAGGAGCACGGGCGTCCAGGCGTGGGAGCCGTCGCGCGGGACGGGCGACGTGAGCCACGTCCTCGTGCGCGCGGGGCAGAAGACGGGCGAGCTCTACGGCGTCGTCGTCGCCAAGCACGCGCGCCTCCCGTGGCTCGACCGCGTCGTCGAGCGCGCGCGGTCTCTCGGCGCCGTCGGCCTCGCGCTCAACGTGAGCCCGCCGCGCGAGCGCGAGCTCGTGCTGGGGCCGGAGACGCGGATCCTCGCCGGCCCGCCGCGCTACAGGACCGAGATCGCGGGGATCACGTACCACGTCGCGCCGACGTCGTTCTTCCAGACGAACGCCGCCGGCGCGGAGGCGATCGTCGCGAACGTCCTCCGCGCGCTCGGGGACGTGAAGGGCCGGCGCGTCCTCGACGTCTACGGCGGGGTCGGTCTCATCGGCCTCCAGGTCGCGAAGCGCGGCGGCCGCGCCCTCGTCGTCGAGGGGAACCCCGCCTCCATCGCCGACGGCCGCGCGACCGCGGAGGCGAATCATCTCCAGGCGAGCTTTCGCCGCGGCCGCGCCGAGGACGTGGTCACGCGTCTCGCGCGCGAGGGCTCACGCTTCGATGCGGTCGTCGTCGATCCTCCCCGGGAGGGATGCCACGACCGCGTGATCGCCGCGATTCGCGATGTCCTGAAGCCGAGGACGGTCGTCTACGTGAGCTGTGATCCGGAGAGTCTCGGGAGAGATCTGAAACGCTTCGAGGGGTACGAGGTCGCGGAGGTCGTGCCCATCGATATGTTTCCGCACGCCTATCCCATCGAAGCAGTGGCCGTGTTGAGACCGAGCTGACGACTTCGTCGTCGTGATTGAAAACGATCGGATCGCTCATCCACGATCGTTCGTTCAGGGTTTCTTCTTCTCTTCTTCGAGCGGCTTGTCCTCGAGCGGCTTGTCGTCGAGGGGCTTGTTGTCGTCCGGCTTCTTCTCCTCGACCGGAGGCTTCTTCTCTGCCGGCTTCTTCTCCTCGGGAGGCTTCTTTTCCTCGGACGGCTTCTTCTCCTCGACGGGCGGCTTCTTCTCCTCGGGCGGCTTCTTCTCCTCGACGGGAGGCTTCTTCTCCTCGGGCGGCTTCGGAGCGCCTTCCTTCTCGGCCTTCGCCTTCTTCAGCTTCTCGATCGCCTCGACGATCCGAGGGTGCTCCGGCCCATCCTTCTGGAGGGTGAGGCACTTCTCGTAGTCGGCGAGCGCTCCGTCGATGTCGTTCTTCGCGGCCCGCGCGTCGGCGCGGCCGAGAGCGGCGGCGCGCTCCATGACGGCGCTCCCGTTCTGGTTGAGGGCGAGCGCCTTGTCGAAGGCCTCGATCGCGCCGTCGTTGTCGTTCTTCGCGAGCTTGATGAGGCCTCGGTTCTTCCACCCGGCGACGAGACGCCCGTCGAGCGAGAGCGCCTTGTCGATGTCGAGCGTCGCCGCATCGAGCGCGCCCTTCTTGAGGCGCGCGTAGGCGCGGTTGTTCCACGGGTAGGCCGAGCGCCCGTCGATCTCGATCGCGAGCGAGAAGTCGGCCTCGGCGGGCTCCCACTCGAGGCGGAGGAGGCGGAGGAAGCCGCGGCTGTTGATCCACTCGAAGTTCCGCGGCTGGAGCTCGATCGCGCGGTCGAGGTCGGGGAGCGCTCCCTGGAGGTCGCCCTTCTGCTGCTTCGTCTTCGAGCGGAGCTCCCAGTGAGGGCCGTGCTTGGGCTCGAGGTCGACCGCCTTGTCGAGGTCGGCGATCGCGAGCGAGTGGGACGACTTGACCTTCTCGGGGTCCTGCGTCGCGCTCGCCATCTCGATCATGGCCTTGACCTTGTAGGCCTCGCCGCGGGCCCCGTAGGCCGCGCCCGAGCGCGGGTCGATGTCGATCGCGCGGCCCAGGTCCTTGATGGCGGCGTCGATCTTCCGCTGGAGGACGTGCGCCCGGCCGCGGCCGATGAGCGCCTCGACGCTCCGCGGGTCGAGGTCGAGCGCGCGCTCGAAGTCGGCGAGCGCGCCCTCGAGGTCCTTCTTCTGCGACTTGGCGACGCCGCGGAGCGTCCACGCGTCGTCGTCCTTCGAGTCGAGCTCGATCGCGCGGCTGAGGTCGCTGATGGCGGCCTGCTCGTTGTTGCGGTCGACGTGGACCTGCGCGCGGCGCACGAGGGCCCGCGCGAGCTTGGAGTCGATCGCGAGGGCGCGGTCGGCGTCCGCGAGGGCGAGGTCGAGCTGGAACTTCTTCCGCCGGGCCGCGCTCCGCTCGCACCAGGAGCGCGCCCGGCGCGGGTCGATCTCGATCGCGCGGTCCCAGTCGGCGATGGCGCCGTCGGTGTCGTTCGTCGCCGCGCGCGCCGTCGCGCGCGCGACCCAGGGGAGCGCGGAGCGCGGGCCGCCGTCGGGGGTCTTGAGCACGGCGTTGATCGCCTTCTCGGCGGCCGCGAGGGACTTCTGCCAGTCCTTCTTGTCGGCCGCCTCGACGGCATCGAGGAGCGCGAGCCAGGGCTCGGCGTCGGGCCGGTCCTTGCCGCGGGCGCGGACCTCGCGGAGGTGCTCGGTGACCCCGGGCTTCGCCTCGAGGTCGTGGAGGGCCGCGAGGGCGGCGAAGCCGGGGGCGAACTCGGTCGTCGCGGCCTTGAGGAGGTTCCTGGCCTCGGCGAGGTCGTTCACGCGCGAGAGCGCCATGCCGCCGACCGTGAGCGTGAGCTCGCTCCGATCGAGGCCCACGGCCTCGGCGACGAGCTTCTTCACCGCCTCGACCTCGTTGGCCCGCGAGCGCGCGAGGGCGTCGAGGACGGTGGCGCGCGCCTTCTCGATGTCGGCGCGCTTCGCGGCGGCCGCCTCCTGGGCCTTGAGGTCGGCGGCCGCCTTCGCGAGGTCCTGCTCGAGCGCGGTCACCTTCTTCTTCTGGAGGTAGGCGACGGCGCCCGCGCCGCCGGCGCCGACGAAGAAGATCAGACAGAGGACGGCGAGGACGACCTTGGCGCCGCCGCCGCCCGATGCCCGGGCCGCCGGCCTGGAGAGGAGCTCTCTCAGGTCGTCGGCGAGAGCCGTCGCGTCCCGGTGCGGCTTCTTGAGGACGGCGGCGAGCTCGAGCTCCTCCTCGAAGGCCTCGGACACCTGCTCGACGAGACCGCGCAGCGCCTCGACGTCGCCTGCCTCCTCCGGGCGCTCCTCGAGGTCCGCGACCTTCCCCGACACGTCGCGGGCGCGGGCCCAGCCCGTGATCCAATCGCCCGCGATCGAGGTCGCGTCGAGGTGGCCGTGGACGATGCCCATGGCGTGCGCGTGCGCGACCGCCTCGGCGAGCCGGCCGAGGAGCGCGATCATGGGGCCGGCGGCGTCCGCGGCCTCGAGCTGCTCGGTGAAGTTGGCCCCCGCGATGACCGGGAGCACGAGGAACGGCTGTCCGTTCGTGGCCCGGCCCGCGTCGAGGAGGGGCGGGATCGAGGGGTGCGAGAGGCGCGCGAGGACCATGCCCTCGCGGAGGAAGCGCTTCACGCGCGCGTCCTGCACCTCGCCCTTCAGGACCTTGAGGGCGACCGTGCGGTCGAGCCGCCGGTCCCTCATCGCCATCGTCGTCGAGTCGGCATCCTCCTCGAGCACCCGCTCGCGCGTGAGCGCGAGCTCGGGGAGCGGCGAGTAGAACTGGTCCTGCACGAGGACCTGCTGGAAGCCGCGGGTGACGGTCGTGCGCCCGGTCATCGCATCGATGCGGCCGCTCGGCGTCCGCGGGAGCGGGCCGGTCGATGACGAGAGCATGCCCGAGTTCACCACGCCGCGCGTCTGGCGCTGCGAGGACTCATCAGGGCGACCGGAGGGAGCACCGCGGTGCTCATCGCGACCGGAAGGGCGTTCCTGGGGCACTACCTCACCACTCGGCCGTCAGGTCCAGGTCCGGGATCCCCGTCCCGGGCGGGTCGACGGTCTCCCTCAGTGTGATCATCCGGCCGCCGATTTCCAAGGCTTCGATGGGCAACGGGACGAGAGTCTTCTTCGGGCCGCGCTCGCGCTCGCCATCCTCGGGCTTCGGGAGGGCGAGGGGCTGCCACGTCCCCTTCGCGTCGCGCCAGGCGATCTTCACGCGCTCGAGGGAGATGGAGATCGTCGCGACCTCGAGCTTGAGGCTCCTCGGTGGCCGATCTCCGCCCACCCCCGGCGGGAGCTCGATCGTGAACGTCGCCTGCGCCGGCGCGCCGGACGCGACCTGGGCCACGTCCCGGCGCACGATGCACGAGCCCGGCGGCAGGTGGTCCTCGAAGACGAACGGGAGCCGGACGGCGACGAGCGTGGCCTGGGCCCGGACACGGACCTGGGGCTGCGCGGAGACGCTCGGCGGCGCATCGGGCGCCTGGGCGAGGAGGATCGCCTCGTAGGGGTCGCGCGACTCCTCGACGCGGCGGACGAGCCGCTCCGTGAGGAGGCGGCGCTGGAGCGTCTGACCGAGGTCCTTCTGGGCGGGTCCTCCCTGCGTCCACGCGACCGCGTTCTTGTGCGTCGCCTCGATCTTGACCTCGGCGCCGCGAGCGAGCGGCCCCGTGAGCTCGTGGAGGAAGGCCCGGACGCCCGTCCTCATGACGTCCGGGAAGATGACGACGGCCTCCTCGAGGGGGATCGGGCTCTCGTTCACGAGCTCGAGGCGCGTCCCGCCGCGCGAGTGGACCACGCGCGAGGCGCCGAGCCGCGGCCGCGCCGCCCGGACGACGCGCTCGGAGCTCACGTAGCGCGCGCCCCAGAGCGGGACGTCGATCTTGAAGCGGAGCGAGTCCGAGGCGAAGGGGACCCCGAGCGCGCCCCCGGGGCGCGGGCCGGTGCTGCCCCGGAACTTGCCCGGGACGACGAGGGCCGCGGTCGAGTCGTCGCCGCGGACCGTCACGTCGTGGGTCTCGAGGCCGCCCGAGAAGATGAGCGCGTCGGCGGTCTCGTGCTCCCACGGGTCCTGCGCGTTCGCCTGGACGACCGTGGCCGCGACCATGGCGCTCTCGCTCCGCGCGAGGACGAGGCTGTAGAGCGGCGTGAGCGCGGAGAAGACGAGCGTGCACGCGGGGATCGCGACCCAGAGGAGGAGCCCCTTCTTCCGCGCGCGGAGGAGGAAGTAGAGCCCGGGCCCGATGAGGAGCGCGTACACGAGGAGCGCGCCGAACGCGGGCCCGATCCGCGCCGGCTGGACGCGGAGCTGCGAGAGCTCGGGGAAGAGCGTGTCGCTGAGCGTCTGGTAGCGCGGCCCGTTCGCGAGCATCCGCTCGAAGAGAGCGCGCGTGTCCTCGTCGTGGAGGAGCGGCGGCTGCCACGGGTCCACGGCCACGATGGTGAGGCGGCCCGAGCCGCAGCGCCTCTGGACGATGAGCGGCTTCCCCCAGATGTCGCGCTCGACGACGCGGTCGCGCTCGGTGGCCTCGAGGACCGCGGCGAAGGCCGTGACGTCGCCCGAGCGGAGGGAGACGTTCGTCCGGTGATCGACGTTCGGGAGCGCCTCGAGGGCCGCTCCGAGCTCGCGGCCGAGCGGGCTCGCGTGGATCGCCTTGGCGCGGCCCGCGGTGCCCGCGCAGAGGATGAGGTCCCCGCCGCGGCCGAGCCAGGCGGCGACGGCCTTCGCCTGGCTCGGCTCCCACTTCTCGAGCTCGAGGTTGTTGACGACGACGGCGCCCGCTCCGTGCCAGGCGTGGGGCGTCGCCGGGAGGTCCTCGGCGCGCAGGAGGAACGTCGAGGACCACATGGCCTGGCCCTGTCCGGGCTGGCCGCGCGGGCGGCGCGACGTCGGGCTCGAGACGGACTCCTGCGTCCTGAGGCCGCCCGCGAGCGGCGCAAAGGGGAGAGCGCCGCTCCCGTCGAGGACGACGAGCAGGCGGTCCGCGACGAGGCGCTCGAGCTTGAGCGTCGCCTCGTAGGCGAGCGTCTTCTCCTCGGTCAGCGCGATGACGCCGAGCGTGTTGACCCCGTCGTAGATCGGCTCGCCCGGGGCGACGCCGCGGACGCGGATCGTCGCGCCGCGCGCGATGAGGGTCGGCTCGAGCCGGGCGAGCGGGGCGCCCGTCGTCGTGTCGCGGATGATGATCGTGATCGTCTCGTCCTTGCCGCTGTCGTTCTTGATCGTCGCCACGACGGGCGTGAAGCCCTCGCGGACGACCTTGCCGCCGAGGCCGACCGTCACGTCGACGCTCCACTGGGGCGGCGGCTGCGGCTGCTGCTGGGCGCTCGCGGTCGCGGGGAGCGCGAGGAGGACTCCTCCCACGGCGAGCGCGGAGAGGAACTTCCGTGTCCGCGCGTCTCGCCGCTCGAGGACGAGCCCGATGACGAGGAGGACGAGGGTGATCGGCGCGTGGATGAAGACGAACGGCTTCCAGGACGGCTTGTGCTCGTACTGGATGGTCTGCTCGTCGCGGATCGTCGTGAGCGTGAGGCCGTCCTCGGGCTCGACGACCGCCCAGGCCGCGAAGATCGGGCTCACGTCCACGACGCGCGCCGTGCTCTCCGTCGCGACGTTGGACGTGAAGAGCGGGATCCACCCGAGCGGGAGGAGGTTCGTGAAGAACAGGATCGCGAGCGCGGAGCCCATCGCCGAGTACGGGTTCGTCGTGAGCATCGCGGTCACGAGCCCGACCGAGAACATGAAGACGGCGTAGAGGGCGATGAGGCCGTAGAGCGCGAGCGCGCGGTGGGCGTCCTCGACGTTCGTGTCGATCCCGCGGTGCCGGCACGCGGCCCAGAAGAGGAGCGGCGGGAGCGCGAGCGCGATGCCGAGGAGGAGGAAGAGCGCGGGGAAGCGCGAGATCTTGACGTTCCCGAGGCTGATCACGGGGACGCGCGCGAGCACCGCGGCGCGCGAGCCCGACGACGCGAGCGCGACGAGGCCGACCGAGAGGGCCGTGAAGCCGAGGTAGGGGTTCGTCGTGTGCTCCTTCAGGTCCGAGAACGCCCGCGCCGAGATCCGTGGCCAGAGAGTGCCGAGCGTGAGGACGTGGCCGATCACGAAGAGCGAGACCGTCGAGCCCAGGCGCAGCATGGGCCCGAGGGCGCGGAGGCGCGCGGAGAGGTTCTCGTAGAAGAAGCGGAGCTGGACCGTCCGGAGGAGCGTCGCCGCCAGGCCGCGGCGGCCGCGGCTCGCCTCCGCGCCGCGCTTGAGCGTGACGCTCGCGAAGGAGTCGAGGCCCTCGGAGAGCTCGAGGTCGGGCCCGACGCACGTGTAGGCGACCGCGAGGAGCCCGAGCATGACGTAGCCCAGGCACGAGAACAGGGCGGTCGAGAACTCGTAGCCGTAGAGGGTGGGCGGGCGGAGCTCGCCGTAGCCGATCTGCCGCGCGACCGGCGCGAGCTCGACGAGGATGTGCCGGAAGGGCGACCAGGCGCACGCGGCCGGAGGCGCTATGGGCGAGAAGCCGCCGAGGAGCGCGACGAGGGTGAGGATGCCCGAGAGCACGATCGGGAAGGCGGCGTCCTCGACGGCGACGCAGGTCGCCATGGTCATGGAGCAGATGCACGCGCCGTAGAGGGCGAGGACCCCGTAGAAGGTGACGACGTCGAGGAAGCTCGCGCCCTTCAGGACCACGGTCGCGAGCACGAAGAACGGGAGCGCCGAGCCGACGACGACGGTGAGGAAGATGAGCACCGCGGCGAGGCGCCCGAGGAGGACGCGGAGCGGCGAGCAGCCGCTCGCGACGACCTGGTCGAAGCAGTCCTCGCGTCGCTCGGCGTTGAAGATGTGCGCGAAGGAGAGCGGCCCGAGGAGCGTCACCGCCGCCGTCTCGACGACCGCGATCGTGAGGAACGCGGCACGCCCGAACGAGAGCTTCTCCGAGATGAGCCCGAAGCCGCCGCGCGTGAAGAGGTCCTGGACGACCCCGAGCGCGACGACGAGGAGGAGCGCGTTCATGAAGACCGCGCGGCCGAGGCGCTTCTCCGCGAACGTGTAGCGGAGCGCGCGCCCGAGCGACGGGTTGTCGAACAGGAAGAAGGACGAGTACGGCTCGGAGCGGAGACCTCCGCGCGGCGCCGCCGCCGCGTCCGCCTCAGCTGACTTCGCCACGCGTGAGCTCCAGGAAGACCTCCGCCAGGGCCGCTTCCTCCTCGCGGAAGGCGCGGATCGACATGCCCGCGTCGAGGAGGAGACGGAGCGCCTTCGTGCCGTCCTCCCCGTCGCCGCCGGGCTGGAACTTGATGAAGCGTCCGTCGAGGGTGGGCTCCTTCGCGGCCTCGGGGTGCGCGAGGAGGAGCTCCATGACCTTCTGCGCGTCGTCCTTCGTCTCGACGGCGTAGCGCCGCGTCTTGAAGATCTGGCGCTTGAGCTCGCCGACCTCGCCCTGGACGACCACGTCGCCGTGCTCGATGACCGCGATCCGGTCGCAGATCTCCTCGAGGTCCTCGAGGATGTGGGACGAGATGACGATCGTCTTCCCCATCCGCCGGAGCTCCTTGAGGAGCATGCGGATCTCGATGCGGGCCCGCGGGTCGAGGCCCGACGCGGGCTCGTCGAGGAGGAGGACCTTCGGCTCGTGGAGGAGCGTCTTCGCGAGGCACAGGCGCTGCTTCACGCCGCGCGAGAGGCCGCCCACGCTCGCGTCGCGCTTGGGCGAGAGGTCCACGAGCTCGAGGACCTCGTCCACGTGCTTCACGCGGTTCGCGCCCCGGAGGCCCACGAGCGCCGCGTAGTAGTCGAGGTAGTGGAGCACGGTCATGTCGCCGTAGCTCTGGAAGATGTCGGGCATGTAGCCCACGACCCGGCGCACGAGCCGGGGCTGCTCCGCGACGTTCAGGCCGTCGATGAGCGCCTGCCCCTCGTCCGGCTTCACGAGCGTCGCGAGGACCTTGAGCGTCGTCGTCTTCCCCGCGCCGTTCGGCCCGATGAGGCCGAAGCACTCGCCCTTGGCGACCTGGAGGTCGACGCGCCGGACGGCCTCGAGCGACCCGAAGCGCTTCTTGAGGCCCTGGACCTCGATCATGAGTAGGGCGGTAGACTAGGTGTCTTAATGCAGACGCGCAATGGAGATGAAACGCCGAAGGAGCTCGGGTGGCGAGGCAGCTTCTGCCTCGGCTGCGGGATCGGGCTCGTCGTGCTCCTCGTCGTCGGTCTCCTCGTCTTCTGGCGCGTGAAGAAGCTCGAGGACGGGAAGCGCGCCGCGACGCAGTACCAGCTCTACTACCTCACCGATCGCGTACGCGGTGGAATCCTCGCCGACGGGTCCGGCGACGACTGGACGGGTCAGAAGGCGCTCGGCGTTCCGATCAAGCCTCACACCGATGGCTGGGGCAATCCGATCCGTTATCGCTGTCCAGGTCCGGTGCACAGGAACGGCTGGGACCTCTGGTCCTGCGGGCCGAACGGGAAGGACGATCAGGGGACGTTCGACGACATCCTCGTCGGAGAGGACACGGCGCCCGTCTCATCGCGCTGACTCGTCTCCTCACGTGGATGAGCGATCCAAGCGTTTCAAACGCAGGGGCGCAGAGACGCAGAGGCGCAGAGGGCGATGACCACCCCTCTGCGTCTCTGCGTCTCTGCGCCTCTGCGAAGAACACGAGAGGAACGCTCTTCCACGCTCGTCCAAGATCGTCCTCCGTGCCTCCGTGACCTCCGTGCCTCCGTGAAAATCGAACGAGAGGATCGCTCCTCCACGTCGATCTTCATTCGAAAAATGGTTCCAATGGACGATCATGACTGCCAACGACGTCGAGAAGAAGAAGAAGCAAGTCGTCATCGTCTACTTCACGGTCTTCTTCGCCGTCTTCGTCGTCGCGACGATCGTCGCGTGGCAGCGCCGCGTCGACGACGCGCGCAAGGCGAAGGAGGCCGCGCCGATCTCGACGGCCACCCAGGTCGCCCCCGTCCCCTCGCGATGAACCTCGCGTGAGGACGCTCGGGGGCTACGTCCTCGAGGCGAAGATCGGCGAAGGCGGCATGGGCGCCGTGTTCCGCGCGAGTCACCCGCGCTTCCCGGGGCACTCGTTCGCCGTGAAGGTCCTCCGCGCGGAGGGGACTCCGGCCGCCGCGGCCCTCGCCCGTTTCGAGCGCGAGACGCAGGCGCTCGCGCGCTCGATGGCTCATCCGCACGTCGTGCGCTTGCTCGGCGCGGGGAGCGAGCGCGGGCAGCCCTACTACGTCATGGAGCTCGCCCCCGGGCGCTCGCTCGACAAGCTCGTGGCCGAGGAGGGGCCGCTCGAGCCGGCGCGCGCCGCGCAGCGCATCCGGAAGATAGCCACGGCGAGCGAGCACGCGCACACGAACGGCGTCCTCCACCGGGACCACAAGCCCGAGAACGTGATCGTCGATGGAGACCACCCGCGGGTCTGCGACTTCGGGCTCGCTCGTCTCGCGGAGGCCGAGCGCCTGACGCAGACGGGCACGCTCATGGGCACGCCGCGCTACGCGGCCCCCGAGCAGCTCGCCGGGACTCCGACCGCGATCGGCCCGCCCACGGACGTGTACGCGCTCGGAGGAGTCCTGGGCTTCGCGCTCACGGGCGAGCCTCCGTTCGACGCGGACCACCTCCAGGCCGTCCTCTACCAGGTGCAGACCGAGCCGGCGGCCGCTCCGAGCAAGAAGCGGGCGGGAGTGCCGCGCGAGCTCGACGCGATCGTGCTCCGCGCGCTCGAGAAGCTCCCCTCGAAGCGCCAGCCCACGGCGCGCGCCTTCGAGCAGGACCTCGAGCGGTTCCTCGACGGACGCGCGAGCGCGGCTCCGGGCGCGCGGAGCGGCGCCTGGCGCGCGCTCGGCGCGCTCGGCGTCGTCGCCCTCCTCGTCGCGGCCGGCCTCGCGTTCAAGACGCGTTCCGGCGCGGCGGACACGCGCCCTCTCGCGCCGAGCCCGGACGATGGCGAGGCCCGCGTGAAGCGCGCGCTCGCGGCGCTCGAGGCCGCGGGCGCGCCCGTCGAGGCGCTCGGGACGGGGACGGTCGCTCGCGTGACGAGCGCCGTCCTCGAGGACCTGGACGCCGGCTCCGACCGGCGGGCGGCGTGGCTCGCGGTGGACGTCTCTCTCTGGCTCGGAGGCGAGAAGCTCGCGCGGGAGCGCTTCGAGCGCGCCGCGAAGGCTCACCCGGAGCCGGAGCTCGCCGCGGCGTTCGGCCAGATCCTCGACGTCCCCGCGACGGGCGCCGGCTTCGCGCAACTCCTCGCGAAGGCGCCCGCGGACCCGGTGCGCGCGGCCGCGATCCTCCAGCGCTTCCTCGCGCGGTGCGGGGCCCCGGCCGCGATCGAGGACGCGGCGCTCGCGGGCCCGGGAGCCGGGGCGCTCGCGGAGCAGCTCGCCGCGCGCGAGCCCGCGCTCGTGTTCCGGATCGAGACCGTGCCCGAGGACGTCGTGCAGGCGCTCACGCCGCTCGCGAAGGTCTCCGGTCAGATGCGGCCGCTCTCGACGACGCCCGACGAGAAGCTCCTCGCCGAGCAGCTCGCGAAGTACTCGGAGCGCGCGGTCGCGCTCGCGACCGAGGCGCTCCGCGGCGTGAAGCATCCGCGCGCGCTCTGCGAGGTCATGCACGTCCCGCAGCTCGGGCTCTGCCCCGTGATCTGCGCCGTCGCGATCGCCGACCGCGTGCCCGGGAGCTCGGCCGAGTGGCTCATGGGCGCCTTCGACCCGGGGACCCGCGAGCTCGGGCCGCTCGGCATGCAGTGGGACATCCACGCGAAGGAGCTCGACCTCCCGCTCGCCGAGCTCGACGCCGTGTTCGAGGTCGGCGCGCGGCTCCCGCCGCTCACCTTCGCGCTGAGCCCGGACGAGCTCACGCTCGCCATCGCGTCCGTGAAGGCCTTGAAGCGGGGCGAGCTCCTCGAGGAGGGCGACGGCCTCTCGGAGGAGGACCGCCGCCGGATCGCCTTCGAGGCCCTCGTCGGCATGGAGTCCTTCTTCCGCCTCTCGGGCCCGGGCTGCCTCCCCTACCGCGCCCGCGTGCGCAAGCTCGCGCTCCCCAATCCTCTCGGTCCGGCGCTCGCCCGGCTCGACCTCCTCCGCGCGGTCCGCGCGCTCGAGGGTGTCCGGATCGAGGGCCTGTGGGCCTCCGATTCGGGCATGACGCATTACGCTCTCGCCTGCGCGACGGTCGCTCCGCCTCCCGGAGATGGACGTGACGTCGCGCGCGAGCTCTACCAGCTCGCAGTAGCCTGGCTCCACGAGGCCGGCGTCTCGAAGTCCTTCAGCGAGCGCCGGCTCATCGAGCTCGAGCACGTGCTCGCGAACCTCCGCCTGAGGAAGCCGTACCGTCCGCTCGACCGCGTGCTCCAGGCGAACGACTTCACGATGACGCCCGACGACCGCGCGCGCGCGACCCGCCAGACGTACGAGTTCCACGCGCCGGCCCTCCCCCGCACGGGTCACAAACGATGACGCGTGATACAAAGGCCGCCTCGTGAAGGCCGCCCCGTGAAGGTCTGCATCCTCTGGCACATGCACCAGCCGGACTACCGGCTCCCCGGCCAGGGAGGGCGCGCCGCGATGCCGTGGGTCCGCCTCCACGCGGCGAAGGACTACATGGACATGGCGCGCCTCGCGGAGGAGGCGCCCGCGAACGTCCGCACGACCTTCAACCTCACGCCGTGCCTCCTCGAGCAGCTCCACGACCTCGCCGAGGGGCGGCACCGGGACGGGCTCCTCGACGTGGCCCGCAAGGACGCGAAGGACCTCGGCGAGTCGGAGCGCCTCTTCGCGCTCCGGCACTTCTTCTCGGTGCACGAGGAGCGGCAGGTCCGGCCCTCGCCGCGCTACGCCGAGCTCCGCGAGCGGAAGCAGCGCGCGAGGGGGAGGGTCCTCGACCACTTCTCGGACGCCGACATCCGCGACCTCACCGTGCTCTTCCACCTCGCGTGGTCGGGCCAGTGGCTCCGGCGCGAGCCGGCGGTCCAGCAGCTCCTCGCGAAGGGCCGCGGCTACTCCGAGGCCGACAAGGAGGCCCTGCTCGATGCGCAGGACGAGCAGGCGCGCGCGATCTTCCCGCTCTACGGCGAGCTCGCCCGCGCCGGGAAGATCGAGGTCTCGACGACGCCGCTCTACCACCCGATCCTGCCGCTCCTCGTGGACCTCCGCGCCGCGCAGGAGGCGCGCGCGGGGTGCTCGACGGGCGGCATCGAGTTCCGCTACCCCGAGGACGCGCGGACGCACGTCCTCGAGGGGCTCGACCGGACGGAGAAGTACCTCGGCTGGCGCCCCGAGGGCATGTGGCCGTCCGAGGGCTCGCTGTCGGAGGCCGCGCTCGAGGTCCTCGCCGACGCGAAGGTCGCGTGGTGCGCCACGGACGAGCAGAACCTGAAGAAGTCGCTCCGCGACGCGCCGCCGGCGGCGCACCTCCGGCCCTACCGCGTCCGCGGCCGCGGGCCGGCGATCTTCTTCCGCGACACGGGCCTCTCGGACCTGATCGGCTTCACGTACTCGCGCTGGGACGCCGAGCGCGCCGCCGACGACTTCATCGCGAAGTGCCTCGAGACGGGCCGCGCGTACCTGGGTCCGGGCGAGCCGATCCTCCCCGTGATCCTCGACGGCGAGAACGCGTGGGAGTCCTACCCCGAGAACGGCGAGGTCTTCATCCGCGCGCTCTACGAGCGGCTCGGCGCGACGCCCGGCATCGAGGCGACGACCTTCACGCGCGCGCTCGAGACCGCGCGCGTGGGCGAGCTCCCGCACCTCGCGCCCGGCTCGTGGATCTACGGCAACTTCGACACGTGGGCGGGCCACGACGACAAGAACCGCGCGTGGAGCCTCCTGTCCGCGGTGAGGCGCGAGGTCCAGGACGCGGGCGGCCCGGCCAAGCTCCCGGCCGACGGGCGCGAGGTCCTCCTCCGCGCGGAGGGGTCGGACTGGTTCTGGTGGCTCGGCGACGACCACCCGACGGCCTACCTCTCCGAGTTCGAGACGCTGTTCCGCGACAACCTCAAGTTCGTCTGCCAGCGGCTCGGGCGGGCCGCTCCGAGCGGGCTCGACGAGCCGATCCCGAGGCGGCGGCAGGCCGCCGTCGCCATCGAGGAGCCGCTCGCGCTCATCTCTCCTCGCATCGACGGCGAGGCGACGCGCTACTACGAGTGGGTCGGCTCGGGCTGCTACCGCCCCGACAACGAGGGCGCGGCCATGAAGGTCGGCCAGGAGCCGCTCGTCTCCGAGATGCGGTTCGGCTTCGACGAGCGGCGCTTCTTCCTGCGCCTCGATGCGCGAAGGAAGACCGGGACCTCGCTCCGCGGCTGCTCGGCGCGCTTCTCGTTCGGCGACGTCTCCTTCGACTGGAAGGACGGCGAGGGCCTGAGCGCCGCGGCGGGGCGGCTCCCCGTGGGCGCGGACCACGCGTGCGGCCAGGTCCTCGAGGTCGCGCTGCCGCGGCGCGCGATCGGCCTCGACGCCGGCCACCGAGCGAAGCTCACCATCGAGATCACCGGCGCCGACGGGCGGCGCGAGCTCATCCCCCGCGACGGGGCGATCGAGCTCGTGGGACCCGACGAGCACTTCGACCTCAGGAACTGGACCCTATGACCGAGATCATCGTCGGCCTCCACTGCCACCAGCCCGTCGGCAACTTCGGCTTCGTCTTCCGCGAGGCGTTCGAGAAGTCCTACAAGCCGATCCTCGAGGCCCTCGAGGGGTCGCCGGCGGTGAAGGTCTCGCTCCACTACTCGGGGCCGCTCCTCGAGTGGCTCGAGAAGGAGGAGATGCGCTACCTCGAGCGCGTCCGCGTCCTCGTCGAGCGCGGCCAGGTCGAGCTCTGGGGGAGCGGCTTCTACGAGCCGATCCTCCCGTCGATCCCGCGCGCCGACCGGATCGACCAGGTGAAGATGATGGCGGACCGCATCGAGGAGCGGTTCGGCGTCCGCCCGCGCGGCCTCTGGCTCACGGAGCGCGTGTGGGAGCCGACGCTCGCGTCCGACCTCGTCGCCGCGGGCGTCGAGTACATCGCGGTCGACGACCACCACTTCAAGCTCGCGGGCTACGACCCGGACCGCCTCGGCGGCTACTTCCTCACGGAGGACGAGGGGAAGACCCTCGGCGTCTTCCCGATCCTGAAGGAGCTCCGTTACCGGATCCCGTTCGCCGAGCCCGAGGAGACGATCCGCTTCGCGCGCGAGCGCGAGCAGAGCGGCGTGAAGGGGCCCTTCACGTTCTACGACGACGGCGAGAAGCTCGGAGTCTGGCCCAAGACCTACGAGACCGCCTGGGGCAGCAAGCGCTGGGTCGCGCGCTTCTTCGAGCAGCTCAAGGACCGCGGGAGCGGCGTCACGACGGTCCTCCCGGGCGAGGTGAAGGACCGGGACCGTCCGCAGGGCCGCGTCTACATGCCGACGGCGAGCTACCCCGAGATGATGGAGTGGGCCTTCCCCGCGGAGACGGGCGAGCGCTACGAGGCGCTCCTCGACGAGGTCGAGCACGGGGAGGACCCGGAGCGCTGGGCCGTCGCGAAGAACTTCCTCGCGGGCGGCTTCTGGCGGAACTTCCTCGTCAAGGCGCCCGAGATCAATTTCCTCCAGAAGCGCGTCGTCCGCGCGTCGCGGCTCCTCCGCGCGCAGAACGTGAAGGCGGCGGACACGTGGCGCGAGCTCTTCCAGGCCGAGTGCAACTGCGCTTACTGGCACGGCGTCTTCGGCGGCTCGTACCTGCCGCACCTCCGACGCTCGCTCTGGCATCACCTCATCTCGGCCGAGCGGGCCCTCGCGAAGCCGAAGGTCGAGGTGGAAGAGACGGACCTCGAGATCGACGGCTGGCCCGTGATCCGGATCGACACGCCGAAGTGGACCGCGCACGTGAAGCCGGGCACGGGCGGCGTCATCACCGGCCTCGACCTCCGTCAGCCCGCGGCGCCGCTCCTCGACGTCGTCGCGCGCCGGCGCGAGGCCTATCACTCGCGCATGGTCCCGGCCGACCAGGCACCCGAGGGCGCGGCCGCGGGCGGGATCCACGGGCGGATCAAGATCCTCCCCGAGGGGGTCGAGATCGTCTCGGACTGGCACCGCCGGGCGTCGGTCGTGGACCACCTCTACGAGTCGGTCCCGACGGCCGAGGAGCTCTCGCGGGCGCGCGTGCGCGACCAGGGCGACTTCGCGATCGAGCCGTTCGAGTCCACGACGGAGACGCACGCGGACAAGGTGACCGTCACGCTCTCGCGCACCGGCGGCTTCTGGCGCATGGGCTCGAAGGTCCCGGTCCGGATCACCCGCACGCTCCAGTTCAAGACCGCGGGCTCTCCCGAGGTCTCGGTGTCGGTCCTCTGGAAGGTCGAGAACCTCTCGGGCGAGCCGCTCGACGCGGTCCTCGGGACGGACTGGAACCTCGCGCTCGTCCCCGTCCTCGGCCACGTCTTCCTCTGCATGAAGCGGCCCGACGGCTCCGAGCTCGTGCACCCGGACCCCGAGGACCACTCGCCGTGGGGCGGCCCGCTCCCGCCGCAGAGGCCGCTCGTCGTGGACCCGCAGCCGTTCGTCGAGGTCGGGTTCCGCGACCGGACGCTCGAGCGGAGGATCCGCATCATCGACGCCTCGAAGCAGGCGAGCGTGCTCGCGTATCCGGTGACGACGATCTCGCAGAGCGAGGCCGGAGTGGACCTCGTGCACCAGGGGACGTGCTTCACGACTCTGAGGCGACTCGGGATCGCTCCACGGAGTGCAGCGACCTTCGCGATGGAGCTCGTCGTCGAGGCGCTCTAGAACGTCGCCCATGCTCACGACGTGGAGGAGCGCTCCTCCACGTTCGACAGGTCGAAGCTAGTTGATGGTGACGGTGTAGGCCCTGGTCCCCGTGGCGCCGGTCGCGTCCTGAGTGTTGATCGAGAAGTTGAACGTCCCCGTGCGCGTGAACGCGCCGCTCATCGTGATCGTGTTGACCTGACTCGACGTGAGCGTGATCCCGTTCGGGAGCGTCCCCGTCGAGGTCCACGTGATCGGCGGCGTCCCGGTCGTCGTCAGCTGCTGCGAGAAGGGCTGACCCGCGACGAAGGTCCCCGAGAGCGTGGCCGGGTTCACGGTGAGCGTGTTCGTCCCGCCCTGGATCGTGAGCTGGTACTGGAGCGTCTCGGACTTCTGCGTCGCGTCCACGAGCCCGATGTAGACGATGCCCGTCCCCGACTGGGTCGGCGTGCCCGTGAGCGCCGCGGCGTTGTTCGTGAGCTGGACGACGCTCATGCCGTTCGGGATCGCCACCCCGCCGAAGCTGTACGGTCCCGTGCCGCCCGAGAGGACCGTGAAGGTCTGCGAGTACACCTGGCCCGTGCTCCCCGTCGTGAGCGTCGAGCCCGAGGGCGGGGAGACGAGGAACGTGGACTGCCCGCTGGCGGCGGCGCCGCCGCCCTTGCTGCAACCGGCGGCGGCGAGGGCGGCTACGAGGAGGACGATCGAGACTCTCATGGGACGAGAGTCTAAACCGGCGCCTGCTCGCGAGTGCAGAAATCCCGCGGGCCGGGCGGCCGAGATCGTTTAAAATCGAGCCCCCTATGAGCACTCCCATCCTCACCGTCAAGGACCTCGGCAAGCGCTACGGCGAGCGCGTCATCTTCGAGGGCCTCACCTTCGGTCTCCTCAAGGGCGCGCACATCGGCCTCATCGGCCGGAACGGCCAGGGCAAGAGCACCATGCTCAAGGTCCTCGCCGGCGAGGAGAAGCCGTCGGACGGAGTCGTCGTCCCGTCGCGCGGCCTCACGATCGGCTACGTCGGCCAGGAGCCGCGGCTCGACCCCAAGAAGAACGTCCGCCAGAACGTCGAGGAGGCGGTCCAGGAGATCCACGACCTCCTCAAGAAGTTCGACGAGATCAACGAGAAGCTCGGGACGGACCTCACGCCCGAGCAGATGGAAGAAACGCTCGAGGAGCAGACCAAGATCCAGGCCGAGCTCGACGCGAAGGACGCCTGGGAGGTGGACCGCAAGCTCGAGATCGCCGCCGAGGCGCTCCGCCTCCCCGCGTGGGACGCGGACGTGAACAAGCTCTCGGGCGGCGAGAAGCGCCGGGTCGCTCTCTGCAAGGTGCTCATGAAGCACCCGGACCTCCTCCTCCTCGACGAGCCGACGAACCACCTCGACTCCGAGACGGTCGGCTGGCTCGAGGGCTTCCTCCGCGACTACACGGGCACGATCATGCTCGTGACGCACGACCGGTACTTCCTCGACCACGTCACGAAGATCAGCTGCGAGCTCGACAAGGGCCGGATCCGCGTCTTCGAGGGCAACTACTCGGCGTACCTCGAGGCGAAGGAGAAGCTCCGCGCGACGGACAAGGCGACGCAGAAGAAGCGCGCGTCGGTGCTCGAGCGCGAGCTCGAGTGGCTCCGCGCCGGCGTCGCGGCTCGCACGACGAAGAACAAGGCCCGCATCACGAACTACCACCGCCTCCAGGACGAGTACGACTCGCTCGACATGGGCGAGGCCTCGATGGAGCTCCGCCTCCCCGTCGCGGAGCGGCTCGGCACCAAGGTCGTGAACGCGAAGAACATCTCCAAGAAGTTCGGCGACAAGGTCCTCCTCAAGGACTTCTCGTTCGACCTCCCGCAGGGCGGGATCGTCGGCGTCGTCGGCCCGAACGGCATGGGCAAGACGACGCTCATCAAGATGCTCCTCGGCATGGAGAAGCCGGACTCGGGCGCGATCGAGGTCGGCGAGACGGTCCGCTTC
>CAZYLP010000049.1:0-19245 GCA_964648345.1 uncultured Planctomycetota bacterium | reverse complement strand
GGCATCGCGAACGAGCGCGCGCTCGCGTGCCTCGCGGTGGACGACATCCAGCGGGCCGAGAACGTCCTCCAGCAGGCGGGCGCGGTCCCCGCGAACCACGTCGCCGAGCGCGCGCGCCGCTCGCTGGCCGAGGCGGCCGTGTCGCTCGCCGCGGGCAAGGCCGACGCGGCCCTCGCGGCCGCGAAGCGCGGCGCCCAGGAGCTCGACGACCCGGTCGCGATCGCCACGGGCGCGCCCGTCTTCGTGCTCGACCGCGTCCCGATCGTCTCCTCGCGCCTCGCGGCGCGCGCGTGGGCGCTCGCGGCGCGCTCCGCGGACCGCGCGGGCCTCGGCAAGGAGGTCCCCGAGTACCTCAAGAAGGCCATGGAGGGCGCGCCGAACGCGACCGACATCCTCTCGATCGCCGCGGTGGACAAGCTCATCCGCGGCGACCTCACCGGCGCCAAGATCGCCCTCGAGGACGCGACGAAGGGCGCGCCGCGCGACGCGAGCATCCGCGCGAAGATCGGCTCGCTGAACCTCGCGCTCCAGAACTGGGACGAGGCCAAGCGCAACCTCGAGGAGGCGATCAAGCTCGGCGCCCAGGACCCGCTCGTCTTCCTCGACCTCTCGAGGGCACACCTCCACTTGAAGAAGCCCGACCTCGCCGCGACGGTCATCGAGGAGGCCCGCGAGAAGGGGCTCGAGCCCGGCGCCTACGCGTACGCGCGCGCCCGGATCGCGAAGGAGAAGAACGCGCTCGGCGAGCAGCAGGAGTGGCTCGAGCGGACGCTCCGCATCCGGTCGTTCGACGTCGCGGTCCTGGAAGAGCTCGCCGACGTCAAGGCCGCGAACGGCCGCGCCGCCGACGCGGCGGTCGCGTACGAGGCGCTCCTCAGGCTCGACCCGAACCGCGAGCGGTGGCTCTACGCCTGGGTCCGCCAGTCGATGGCCGCGAACCTCGAGCCGAAGACGACCCGGGCGCGGCTCGAGCTCGCGATCAAGCGCCTCCCGAAGGACCCGTCGCTCGTAGCACTCCGCGGTCACCTCCTGCTCGAGACGGATGCGGACGGGGCGATCCGGGAGCTCGAGGCCGCACTCTCCGCGAACGACAAGCTCCCCGAGGCCGCGCTCGACCTCGCCGTCGCGCGGATCCGCGCCGGAGCCCCTGGCGCCGCGGAGGCGCTCGCCCGCGCCTACAAGCTCTGCGAGAACAAGGACGACGTCTCGCTCCAGATCGAGAAGGAAGCCCAGCGCTTCAAGGACAAGGGGCAGACGCAGTGGGAGCGGGCGATCCTCGCGGCCGAGTCGCTGATCGCGAACGACCCGCGCCGCCGCTCCGCGCACGTGCTCATCTGCCAGCTCCGCTACTCCATGAAGGACTGGCGCCAGCTCTGGGAGGCGGCGCGCCGCGCCGATCAACTCTTCCCGGGCGACAAGGAGATCCGCGAGTTCATGGACAAGGCGCGGAAAGAGCTCGACCTCCTCGACCGGGGCAAGTAGCGCTCGGCGCGGCCGTCAATTCGAGTAGTCCTGCGTCCAGAAGGCGACCGACCCGAGCTGCGGATCCTGCTCGCCGGCGCGGCCGATCCCGAAGCGGATCCACGTGGTGCGGAGCAGGTTCCGGTGGTGGCCGGAGCTGTTGTAGAAGCCGTCGTGCGCCGCCTGCGGCGTCCCGAGCGGACCCGAGCCCCAGAGGATGTTCTCGCCCATGCTCGTCGGGTGGAGCCCCACGTGGGCGAAGCGCTCGACGAGCGTGTCGTTCGCCGGGCGCGGCGAGCCGTGCGAGAAGTAGTTCAGCTCGGCCATCTCCTTCGAGTGGAGCCGCGCACAGTGGATGATCCGCGGGCTCATGCGGAGCGCCTTCCGGCCGAGGAGCATGCGGTACTCGTTCGTGATCCGCGCGTGCTCGACCTCGAGCGCGGTCGGGCGGACTCCGTGCTTCGGGAGCTCCGTCGCGTTCTGGAGGGCCGCGTTGGCGCGGTTGATCCGGTCGTCGAGGTAGCGGCGCTTCACCGCTCGCTGCCACGGCGTGAGCTTCGAGTCCGGCTTCGCGAGGAACGCCTTCCGCTCGGAGAGTGGCTTGTGAGCGAGCGCGGAGACGTCCGCCTTGAGCACCGGCTCGAAGGCGGCGTAGGCATCGCGCACCTTCTTCACGCGCTCGTCGACCTCGGGCTGCCCCGACTTCCCGTGGTTGGCGTCGGGGTAGAGCTGCTCATCGAAGATCGCCTTGATCGCGGAGCTTCGCGCGGTCTTCACCTTGTCGAGGAGTGCCTTCTTCTCCGCTGCCGTCGCACCGAGGACGGCCGAGGGCAGCGTGAGGAGCAGCAGGGTCACGCCGAGGGCGGCCGTGATCGAACGAGTCGTGCGGTTCATGCGGACTCTCTCGCCCGGGCTCATTGCAGCCTCCGAGCCGCAAAGAGTGACCGCCGCTACCGATTGGCCTCCCGCGAGATGTGCGGGCGCGTGCTGCGCCGGGAGTGGCCGTGCACGGTCACGTTGCCGAATCTGCGGCTTGGTTCAGAGAGAGCTCGGGGTGACCCTCGCGTAGCACCCTGTTGACCGCGCCCTGGATACTGAGAGGGGTCCCATCCAGTCCGGGTGTGTTCGTCCACGCGTCGATCCCCTCCAGGAGGCGGGCTGCGTCGAGCGTCGCGAGCGGCTCCGGCCCCGGATCGGCCGGGGCCGGCACCCGGTCGATCCGTCTCCCTCGGGGGTCGTAGAAGATCGGACCGTCGGGCGTCTGCTCGACGGAGAAGCCGCCCTCGTGCACGAGCCGGTGGTGACGACGGCAGGTGAGGACGAGGTTCTCGAGCTTCGTCTCTCCGCCATCCGCCCAGTGCTCGATGTGGTGAGCATCGACCCAGTAGCGGTTCAAACAGCCGGGGAAACGGCAGCTAGGGTCGTGTTCTTCGAGGAGGCGCCGGAGACGCGGAGATGTTCCGCGGGCCATCCGGCCGACCTCGACGACGCGCGGAGCACCCTTCGCTACGGCTCGCTCGACGAGCGTGACGATCGGAGAGTCGCAGCACAGACGACGAACGGTCTCCGGTCCGACACACGTCCCGTCCGGGAGCTCGCCGGTTCCGGTTCGAGCATCGACATGCAGGACGACCTCGTGACGGCTGCCGACGCTCCCCGGTGGCGGGTACGCGAGGCACGCCTCGCAGAGCGCGACGAAGGCGTCGACGCGTGCGACGCGTCTGGCGGCGGCGTCCGACGAAGACTCGGCCGATCGTCCGGGCGAGGACTCGGTGTCGTCTTCCGCTGAAGACTCCGCGTGGTCTTCGGCTGAAGACTCGGTGCATTCTTCCGCTGAAGACTCCTCGTCGGTCTGGTCCCCGGGCCCGTGCGCACTGACCATCCGCTTCCGCGTTTCATCGAGGGCCGCCTCGACGATCGCCGCCTCCTCCGGACGCACGTCGATCGTGAAGCGCACGAGCCCCGACGGGAGGTCGCGACGCTCGAAGAACCGCTTCTCTCCCGGCCCTGCGAACTCTTCGTCCGACGAGCCGGGAGCGACTCTCCTGTAGCCGCGGCAGATCTTGTCGAGCTGGGGTGCGGTCGCGCGAAGCGCGAGGTCCACGAGGCGAGCTTCCGTCTTGGGCGTCGCCACCCGGGTGATCGCGCGGACCTTGGAGTAGCTGAGAGCGCCCCGTCCGAAGGCCTCGTCGATGCGCGGTGAAACGCCGAGGGCACGCGCGACTCGGACCTGCTCGTGCGCGGTCTTGATGTCGACGCCGAGTCGCCAGGCAAGCCAATGAGCGCACGACTCTGCGCCTTGAACGGCCCACCCCCGCACCTCGTCGAAGCGTCGGATGTCCGTGAGACGGCCGTGACGGAGGACGAGCTCCTGCGCGTGGCGCTCTGCGATGCGGTCGGCGAGGGCGTCGATCTCGACGCGGGTGAACGCAGCGGGGCTCATCGAGGCGGTCGAGACAGTCTCGTTCATGCGCACCCTGTAACACGGAGGACCGACAAAAACCCTAACCTACTTCATCCTCGCCGCGCCCGCGAAGTTCTGCGTCCAGTGCTCGCCGTCACGCCCCGTGCCCATGGCGACCCAGTCGGCCTCGAGCATGTTCCGGTGGTGCCCGGAGCTGGTGTACCACCCCTCGAACGCCGCCTTCGCCGAGTCGTAGCCCATGCAGATGTTCTCGCCGATCGCGACCTTCACGACGCCGACCTTCGCGGCCCGATCGCTCGGGTCCTTCATGCCCGCCGTCGGCGACTCGTGCGCGAAGTATTTGAGCTTCACCATCTCGGCCGAGTGCTCGCGCGCGCAGGCGACGAGACGGGTGTCGATCGCGAGCGGTGCGCGGCCGAGGAGCATGCGGTATTCGTTCGTGAGCCTGATCTGCTCCCGCTCCTGGTCGGTGGGAGCGACGCCGCCGCGCGGGAGAGCCTCGCCCTTCTTGGCGCCGACGGACTCGTTCTTCTTCATGACCTCGAGGTCCGAGACCCGGCGGCGGATGAGCTTCTCCCAGTCGTTCAGCTCGGCGTCCGTCGCCGCGAGGAACGCGCGCTTCTTCGCCTCGGGGAGCTTCATGACCTTCGCGACGTCGGCCTGGACCGACGGCTCGAGCTCGAGGAACGCGTTCCTCACGGCGTGGACCTTCTGGTCGACGAGCGGCTGGCCCGCCCGGCCGTGGTCCGCGTCGGGGTAGCTCTCGACGGAGAAGATCGTCTCGAGCGCGGCCTTCCGCGCCTCCTCGAGCGCTTTCCACGCCGACTCGCGCTTCTTCGCCTCCTTGGAAGGCGGGCCCGCCATGGCGGCGAGCGGCAGGAAGAGAACGACCGACAGCCCGAGGAGGGCGTTGCGTGAGATGCTCATGACTTCGTACCCCAGACCTGTGTCGCTTGTCGTGCAAGCCCAGGACCAACGCCGGAAGTGACCGTTCCTCGCGAGATGCGGTTCCTTTCGTGCGACGAAGCTCAGGTCGCGGGACGGACGAGCGTGCCCGAGCCGCACGGTGAAAGAAAAGGAGAAGGAAGGCCTTCTGGGGTAGCCATGACCGAACCGACCAAGACCGACCCGATCCAGAAGTTCGACGAGGAGCACGCGTTCCTCTCGAACTTCCATTTCGCGACCGTGCATTGGGAGGGGAAGGCCTACCCGACGGTCGAGCACGCGTTCCAGGCGGCGAAGACCTCCGACGAGGAGGAGCGGCGTCGCGTCCGCGAGTGCTCGTCGCCCGGGCAGGCGAAGAAGCTCGGCAAGAAGGTGAAGCTGCGGAGCGACTGGGAGTCCGTGAAGATCGGGATCATGGAGCACCTCGTGCGCGAGAAGTTCACGAAGCACGCGGAGCTGACGGCCGCACTCCTCGAGACCGGTGAGCGCGAGCTCATCGAGGGCAACACCTGGGGCGACCGCTTCTGGGGCAAGGTCCGCGGAGCGGGGCAGAACCACCTCGGCCGGATCCTCATGAGAGTGCGTGCGGAGCTGCGGGGCTCCCGTTGACCCAGGCCTCGATCTGAGCTAACTTCCGGCCCTTCAAGCTCGGAGAGACCCTGCCCCGTGGAGCACGCCGAACGGCTCGGAGCGCGCCTTCCACAGTTCGCCGCTCCGTCGCTCGGGCTCATCGAGACCGCGAGCATCGCGCGAGGCTACGAGGTCGCCGACGCCGTCGTGAAGCAGTCGCCGGTGCGCCTCGTCTGGGCGCGCACGGCTTCTCCGGGGAAGTTCGTGACGCTCTTCATCGGCGAGGTCGAGGAGGTGCGCCAGGCCATGGCGCGCGGCCTCGAGGTCGCCCGCGAGGCCCGCGAGGACGACGTCTTCATCCCGAACGTCCACCCCCACCTCCTCGAAGCCGTGAAGGGCCCGCGGAAGGTCGAGGTCGACGCGCTCGGGATCGTGGAGACGAAGACGGTCGCGAGCGCGCTCCTCGCGGCGGACGCCGCGGCGAAGGCGGCGGCGGCCGAGCTCGTCGAGGTGAGGCTCGCGCAGCACCTCGGCGGCAAGGGCTTCTTCAGGGCCGCGGGCCCGACGTCCGCCGCCGCGGCCTCCGGGGCGCGCGGAGGGGACCTCGCGCGCGCTAAGACCGCGCTCGTGGGCGTGGTCGACATCCCGCGCGCCGCGCCCGAGCTCCTCGAGCACCTGTTCTAGAGGGCCCCATGAGCCGCCGCGTCGTCACCAAGGAAGACGTGCTCGCCGCCAAGGGCGGAGTCCTCGAGGTCGGCCCCGAAGACGTGATCACGGCCGCGGCGCTCGAGGCGTCCACGCGCGAGTCGGTGGCGATCGTGCGCAAAGGAGAAGCGCCCCCTCCCCAGCCCTCCCCCGCTGCGCGGGGGAGGGAGAGGGCCGGGGAGGGCGCGCCCGGCGCTGGCGCTCCGTGGGACGCCTTCGGCCCCGGCAACGCGGCGACCTCGGCGACCGACGGGCAGCCGGCCGCGATCGTGACCGCGATCGGCAAGAACCGCCCCTTCGTGCTCGCCGAGATCACGACCAAGATCGGCGAGCTGAACGGCGACATCTTCGACATCTCGCAGCGGATCATCTCGGGCTACTTCTCGACGATCTTCGTCGTGGACATCGGCCGCGTCTCGACGGACTTCGCCGGCTTCAAGCGCGCGCTCGAGGCGCTCTCGAAGGACGGCGACTACAAGATCGTCGTCCAGAACGAGCGCGTCTTCCGCGCCATGCACCGGATCTGACCGTTGATCCCGTTCAGCGACCGCGAGGTCCTCGAGACCCTCCGCATGGTCGAGATGGAGCATCTCGACATCCGGACGGTCACGCTCGGCATCAACCTCCTCGACTGCGCCGACTCGCGCATCGAGCACGTGGCCGAGAAGATCCACCGGAAGGTCGTGCGCGTCGCGCGGCGCCTCGTCCCCACGGCGGAGGAGATCGAGGGCGAGCTCGGAGTCCCGATCGTCAACAAGCGGCTCTCCGTGACGCCGATCGCGCTCGTCGTCGAGCCGGCAGCGAGCGCGGGCGAGACCGACCTCACGCCGGTCGCGCAGGCGCTCGACGCGGCGGCCAAGGAGGTCGGCGTCAACTTCGTGGGCGGCTTCTCGGCGCTCGTCCACAAGGGGATCACGGGCGGCGACCGGGCGCTCATCGACTCGCTGCCGTCGGCGCTCGCGGCGACGGAACGCGTCTGCTCGAGCGTGAACGTCGCGTCGCGGCGCGCGGGGATCAACATGGATGCGGTCGCCCTCATGGGCGAGCGCATCAAGGACGTCGCGGCGCGGACGGCCGACAAGGGCGGCCTCGGCTGCGCGAAGCTCGTGATCTTCTCGAACATCCCGGAGGACAACCCGTTCATGGCGGGCGCCATGCACGGGACGGGCGAGCCCGAGCTCGTCATCAACGTCGGCGTCTCGGGCCCCGGCGTCGTGGCCGAGGCGCTCAGGCGTCTCGGTCCGACCGCGGACCTCCTCGCCGTCGCGGAGACGATCAAGCGCACGGCTTTCAAGATCACGCGCGTGGGCGAGCTCGCCGGCCGCGAGGCCGCGCGCCGCCTCGGCGTCCCGTTCGGGATCGTGGACCTCTCGCTGGCCCCGACACCCGTCAAGGGCGACTCGGTCGCGGAGATCCTCGAGCTCATGGGCCTCGGCCGCGCGGGCGCGCCCGGCACGACGGCCGCGCTCGCGCTGCTCACCGACGCCGTCAAGAAGGGCGGGGCCATGGCCTCGTCGAGCGTCGGCGGTCTGTCGGGCGCGTTCATCCCGGTGAGCGAGGACGGCGCCATGGACGACGCCGTCAAGGAGGGCGCGCTCACGCTCGAGAAGCTCGAGGCCATGTCGAGCGTGTGCTCCGTCGGCCTCGACATGGTCGTGATCCCGGGCGACACGCCGAAGGAGACGATCGCCGGCATCATCGCGGACGAGATGGCGATCGGAGTCATCAACGGCAAGACGACCGCCGTCCGCATCATCCCGGTCCCCGGCAAGAAGGCCGGCGACCGCGTCGAGTTCGGCGGGCTCCTCGGCGGCGGGACGATCATGAACGTGAACACGTTCTCGTCGCGCGGCTTCATCGGCCGCGGCGGACGGATCCCGGCGCCGATCCAGTCCCTGACGAACTGACGGACGGCGGGCGCCGCTCCGTGCGGCTAGGCTGGAACGGTGTCCGCGCCGCACCTCATCTGCTGGGACATGGACGAGACGCTCGGGTGGTTCCGACCCGTCGCGGACGTCCTCGTGAACGAGCTCTCGCGGTCGCGGCTCCGCAGGGCGATCGAGACGTTCTTCGGAGCCACGACCCCGCCGCCGATCCAGGTGCGCGAGGGGATCGCCGACGTGCTGCGCCAGCTCCGCGAGCGAGGCTTCAGGCAGGTCGTGACCACGGGCGGGTTCCGCGAGTACGCGGAGCGATCGCTCTCGGACGCCGGCCTCGCGGGCCACTTCGACGGCGTGTTCGCCCGCGATGCGATCTGGGACGGATGGGGCAAGCGCTACCAGCCCGTCCTCGATCGTTTCGGAGCTACGCCCGACCGGACCGTCATCATCGGCGACGACTGGAAGAAGGACCGCGGCGTCGATCACCCGGCGATCCTCCTCGTGTGTCAGCCCGAGGGCTGGCGGAAGCCGGCCTCGCTCCTGACACCGCTCCTCGAGGGGCTCGCCGAGTCGGGGAGCTTCGCCGCGGGCTTCGAGCGGCTCGTCGCGACGTCCACGCCCGATGCGTTCGGACGGCGGGGTCGCGTCCGCAACGTCGGTGTGCGCCTCGCCCACTGGGGCAACGTGGCGAAGGGCGACCTGACGCCCGTCCTCTCGGAGATCGCCGAGGAGTCCTGAACCGCCCTCGCCCGCCGCAGTTGAGGGGGTTTTGCACTTTCTTTGCCCCGCTCCGCGCGTCGGCGCGTGTCTCACCTTCACCGTGACAAGGAGAAGGAAAGAGACCATGAAGGCCGCATTCGCATCGCTCGCTCTCGTCCTCGGGCTGCTCGCCGGCGCCGGCGCCGCGTGCGCCGAGGACACGACCCCGCCGAAGGCGGAGCAACAGAAGCCCCCGCGCGTCGAGGTCGTCTTCGTGCTCGACACGACCGGGAGCATGGGCGGGCTCCTCGAAGGGGCGAAGAAGAAGATCTGGTCGATCTCGACCGAGATCCTCGCCGGGAAGCCGAAGCCCGACGTCTACATCGGGCTCGTCGCGTACCGCGACAAGGGCGACGACTACGTCACGAAGACGACCCCCCTCACGGACGACCTCGACAAGATCTACAAGGACCTCCAGCTCCTCCAGCCGGGCGGCGGCGGCGACGGCCCCGAGAACGTCCGCGCGGGCCTCGACGAGGCGCTCGCGAAGATCCAGTGGTCCGCGGACAAGACGACGCTCAAGATCGTCTTCCTGGTCGGCGACGCTCCGGCGCACACGGACTACAAGGACGTCCCGACGATCGAGGACCTCTGCACGAAGGCCGTGAAGAACGACGTGATCATCAACACGGTCCTCTGCGGCGGCGACCAGGACGCGGAGCGCATGTGGAAGGACATCGCGCGCCGCTCCGAGGGCAAGTTCTTCGCGATCGCTCAGACCGGCGGCGTCGTCGCGTCGGCGACCCCGTTCGACAAGGAGCTCGGCGAGCTCAACGACAAGCTCGCGGGCACCATGGTCGCCTGGGGCAAGAAGTCCGCGCGCGAGGGCGCCGTGACGCGCGAGGCCGAGTCGAGCGGGCTCCGCTCCGACGAGAAGGCGGACCGCGCGTGCGCGAAGGCCTACGCCGGGAAGTACAGCGCCGACGACCTCGTCGATGCCCTCAAGGACGGCCGCGCGGACCTCGACAAGGTCGCGAAGGAAGAGCTCCCCGAGGAGATGCAGAGGATGTCCGCCGCGGAGCGGAAGTCCTTCGTCGAGAAGAAGGCGAAGGAGCGCGAGGAGCTCCGCTCGAAGGCGATCGAGCTCGCCCGCAAGCGCGACGCCTTCATCGCCGAGGAGGCGAAGAAGCGCGGCGACGCGAAGGACGGCTTCGACAAGGTCGCCGTCGAGGCGCTCGCCGAGCAGGCCAGGAAGAAGGGCTTCGAGATCAGCTGCAAGTAACTACCAGAAGTACTTCAACACCTCGGTGACGATCGCGCGCGTCGCCTCGGCGTCCTGCCACCAGTCGCCCTCGAGAGGGGGCGGCGGGGCGGGGCACGAGACGACGCGCACGCGTCCCAGAGCGGCGCGCTCGAAGCAGCGCTTCGCGCGGCGCGAATGCCACGCCGAGGTCACGAGCACGATCGACTTCACGTCGCCTCGCGCTCCGAGCTGCTCGAGCGTGAAGCGCGCGTCCTCGACGGTCGTGCGCGAGCGGTCCTGGAGCACGATGCTCGCGCGGGGGACGCCCAGCTCCTCCGCGTGAGCGGCCATGAGCGCGGCCCACGTCGTCGAGTGGTAGATCGGGCCGCCCGAGACCGCGAACACCTTCTTGCTCGCGCGCCCCTGCTTCCAGAGCTCGACGGCCCGAACGACGCGTCCGCCCTGGTCGCCCGCGAGGACGACGATCGCGTCGGCGGTCTCCTCGGGGTCCTGGGTGACGAGGAGCGGCGGGATCGCTCCGAGGAGCGGACGCCGCGCGAGGAAGAGACCGAGCGCGAGGAGCGCGATCGCGGCGAGGACCTTCGGCCAACGACGACGCGGGGGAGCCGTCTCGCTCACTCGCCCTCGAACTGGAGCCCCGACTCGGCGGCGCCGCGCTTCTGCTTCACGTCCTTGTAGTCGGGGTTCTTCTGCTCGAGCTTCTTCAGGTGCTCGACCGCGGCCTTGTAGCTCTTGCCGCCGACCTTCATGGCGGTCACGCCGGCCTGGTAGAGCATCTCCTCGTCCTCGCCGTGGAAGGCGAGGCCCTTCTCGAGGACCGGGAGCGCGGCCTTCGCGTTGTTGTCGTTCTCGAGGTAGTGCTGCGCGAGGTCGAGGAAGACGTCCCGGCGCGAAGGGTCCATGTCCATGGCCTTCGTGAGGGCATCGACGATCCGGTTCGCGTTCCGGGCGCGGTCGACGCGCGCGGCGGCCCGAGCGAGGAGGATCCGGCAGTCGGCGAAGACCTTCTTGCTCTGGACCGTCGCCTCCTTGGGCTCGAGGCGGACGGCCGCGTCGAGGATCCCGTAGGCCTTGTCGGCCGGCCCGTCGGTCGCGAGGATCGTGCGCCCGGCCTCGATCGCGAAGCTCGCGTCCTTGTCGAGCTTCTTGAGCGCCTTCTCGAGCTTCTCGACGCCGATCGGCTTCTCGCCGAGGCGGAGGTAGGCCTTGCCGAGGAGGAACGTCGTCTCGGCGTCTTCGGGGCCCAGCTTCTCCGACCGCTCGAGCTCGGTCTTCGCGCCCGCGTTGTCGCCCGTCACGAGGAGCGCCTCGCCGAGCGCCCGCGCCGTGAGCGCGTCCTCGGGGGCGAGGGTCTTCGCCTCCTTGGCGGTCGAGAGCGCCTCCTGCGGCCGCTTCGCGTCGAGGTACGCGAGCGCGAGCTTCGTCCGCGCGGAGCCCGACTTCGGGTCCGCGTCGCAGGCGGACTGGATCGCGTTGAGCGCGGCCGGGAGGTCGCCGTCCCGCTCGCGGAGCCGCGCGCACTCGAGCCAGATCGTCGCGCCCTTCTCGTCCTTCGTCGCGCCCTCGGCCGCCTTGTCGGCCCAGGTGCGGGCCTCCTTGATCGCGTTCTTGTCCTCGCAGATCTTCGCCATGCCGAGGGCGACGCGCGCATCCTTCGAGCCCGCCTCGAGGGCCTTCTTGAGGGCCTCCTCGGCCTTGGCGATCTGCTTCGCGCCGAGGAGGGCGAGGCCGACGATCTCCTCCGTGCCGTCGAGGCCTCCGTCCTCGTCCTTCGCCTCGCGCGCGGAGCGCTCCGCCGAGGTGAAGTCGCCCGTCTCGAGCTGGGCGCGGGCGAGGTCGAGCTTCGCCTTGCCGCGCTTCTCGCCCTTCGGGAGCTTCCCGACGAGCTGCGGCCCCCACTGACGGACGAGCCGCCAGTCGCTGCTCGCGACGCCGCACTGGACGAGGCCCTCGAGCGCGGGCACGGAGTCCTTGTTGGTCTTCAGGACCTCCTCGAACGCCTCCTTCGCCGCGCGCATCTCGCCACGCTCGAGCTTCTCCCGTCCCTGGACGAGGAGGCCGTTCAGGTGCGAGGAGCTGTAGAGCTTCATGCCCACGACGACCACGACCGCGAGCGCGACGACCCCGAGCCCGACGAGGAGCGCGACCCTCGGGACCATGGGCGCCGAGGACGCGTTCCCGAGCGAGGCGCCGCAGGAGAGGCACACGTCGTCCTTGGGCTTCGCCGGACTGCCGCACGTCTTGCAGATGACGGCGTCGTCCTTGACCGGCTCCCACTCGTTCGACGGCGGCGCCGCCTCGAGCGACTCGCCGAGGGGGATCACCGGCACCTTGAGGACGATCGCGCACTTCTTGCAACGGATCTTCTTGCCCGAGAGCTCGGGGCCCACGCTGTAGACACGTCCGCAGTCGCAGTGGACCTCGATCGCCATGAAGAAACGTTTTCCCCACACGCCGCGGTGCGCCCGCGGCGCCCGGGAGGATAAGTCACCCCACGCAGGAGCGCAAGACACGCCGGCGCGGGGGTTTCAGGGCTGGTTAGAGACCCGAAAGAAAACTCCTCGCACAGCCGAAAGGAAGGGTGGGCACCGCTGTGCTCACAGGGCCGGCAGTGTTGGAGGGGATAAAAGAGAATGTTCCGCGATGACCGCGACGTGAATCAGCTCCGCCGCCGTTTCGTCCAGGGCGTGCTCCAGAACCTGCCGCCGGGCGAGCTCCGCCGCTTCGTCATGACGGGCCTGAACAAGCCCGCCGCCGACGAGCGCACCGGCTCGGGGCGCAACAAGACCCAGCGCTAGAGCACCGCTGTCTCGGGCCCGCTCAGCGTCGGGGCGTCGGCGCGAGCGGGTCCTGAGGCTCGGGCTCCACGCGGTCAGGTGACGGCTCGGGTGACGGCTCATCGACCGACGGCGTTGCGCCGTCGTGGTCGTCACGGCCGTGATCGCCGAGGCCCTCGTGATCGTCCGCGACCGCCGGCTGCCTCGCCGGCGGCGTGGACGGAGCGCGCGGAGCCGGCTCGAGGCGGTGCGCGCCAGGGAGCGGCCGCGCCGGGGTGACGGGGACGGGCCGCGCCGGAGCCGGCTTCGGAGGCGCCGGGCGCACCGGAGCGACGGGCGCCGCCGCCGTCGGTGCAATCTCGCCCGCGATCTTGCCGACCGCGTCGCCGATCCGCTCGGGGAGGACGGGGCGCGCCGCGAAGGCGGCCCGCGCGAGGAGGACGCCCGAGGCGCTCTCCTTCACGACCTCGCGCGCCCGCTCGCTGGTCGCGACGGCCGCGAGCGAGAGGACGGCCAGGATCAGGCCGGCCTTGAGGGCGCCGAGAGCTCCACCGAAGCGGCGGTCGAGCTCCTCGAGCTCGTTCTCCTTGATCTTCTTCGAGAGCTTGAGCGTCGCGAGGTAGACCGCGACGCAGACGACCGCATACGTCGTCGCCCACGCGGCGAACTTCTTCAGGTCGAGCGGCCAGGCGTCCGGGAAGAGCGGCGCGAGGATGGACGAGGCCGCGGTCGCGGCGAGGTATCCGAGGACGAGCGTCGCGATCCCCGACACCTGCCAGGAGAGACCCTTGGCGCGTCCATGGAAGAAGCCGGCGCCGAGGACGACGACGACGACGAGGTCGAAGGGACCGAAGGACACGAGATGGAGTCTAGCAGTCGGGCATCCCCCCACAAGGGCCGCGGGGCTGTCATCTTTACTTGGGGGCTTCGGGACCGGTTGCTATCGTCACGCCCATGAGCAGGATCGTTCTCGCGGGCGGCCGGCGCCATGGGACGGCGTGTCTGCGGGGCCTCGTCGCCGCGGGCGCGGAGGTCGTCGGTGTGTTCGGCTACCCGCCGAGCCCGTCCGAGGTCGAGGTCGACGAACCTCTCGCGCAGGTCGCGCGAGCGTCGAACGTGCCGTACTTCGAGGAGCCGGACATCCGGAAGAAGGCCGCGAAGGAGCTGCTCCGTGGTCTCCGGCCCGACGCCCTCCTGGCCGTGAAGTGGCGGCGTCTCTTCGACGCGGAGGGGCTCGCGATCCCTTCGCGCGGGACGTTCGTCATCCACGACTCGCTCCTCCCTCACCTCCGCGGGGCGGCTCCGCTCAACTGGGCGCTCATCCTGGGCGAGAAGGAGACGGGCGCGACGCTCTTCCGCGCCGTCGAGGCGGTGGACGCGGGGCCGATCGCGGCTCAGGTCCGGATCCCGATCACGGAGACGGACACCGCGCAGACCCTCGAGGACAAGTTCGTGCCCGTCTACGCGGAGCTCGCGGGCCGTCTCGCGCGCGGCCTGAGGGCGAACGACCTCCCGCTCGTCGAGCAGGACCACGCGAAGGCGACCTTCGGCACGTGGCGCGTGCCCGAGGACGGCACGATCGACTGGGCGTGGAGCGCGCGTCGCGTCCACGACTTCGTGCGGGCGCTCGCGCCGCCCTGGCCGGGGGCCGCGACCAGCCTCGACGGAGTGCCGTGCGTCGTGACCCGGGCCAGCGTCCTCGCAGACGAGGACCGCTGGGTGGGCCGCGTCGTCGGCCGCGTCTGCGAGGTCGTGAAGGGCCGTGGTGTCGCCGTGCTCGCGGGCCGCGGCACGGTGCTCGTCGAGGAGCTCCGTATCGGCGCCGAGACGGTGCGGGCCGACATCAGGATCAAGAGCCTCAAAGTCACGTTTGGACGTTGAGTTGCGCCAGAACTCCTGTATAGTGAGCCCCTTCTCGGCCGGGGTCGCGATGACCTCGCCCGTTCGCTTGGGCGAGGTAACGCGCCCCGGACCCGTCGTCGGAGGAAAGACACGTGCCCCGTCGCCATCTCAAGAAGGACGACCGCAACACGATGTGCGGTCTCACGCTCTCGCCGAAGTTCACCAAGCAGCTCGCCGCGGACCGCCAGTCGGTGACATGCGGAGCCTGCGAGCTCGCCTCGCGCCCGCGCACCGCGCCGCCCGCGCCCGCCGCGCCGGTGGTCGAGGTCGAGACGTTCGCCGGCGCCGCCGCGCCCGAGGGCGCGCCGGGCGCCGCCCCCGCTGCTCCGGGCGACTGACAGACACGCCCTCTCCGGGCGTCTGAGACATCGGTTGTTTGAAAATTGGGCTGGCCGACCGGGCAGCCGCCTCGCGACCCCTCTTCGGGGTCGTCGCGCAGGAGGAAAGTCCGGACTCCGCAGGGCAGGGTGGTGGCCAACAGCCACCGGGGGTAACCCCAGGGAAAGTGCAACAGAGAACAGACCGCCTCCCGGGCCAGAAATGGTCAGGGCGGTAAGGGTGAAACGGTGCGGTAAGAGCGCACCGCGGGCACGGTGACGTGCCTGGCATGGCAAACCCCACCCGGAGCAAGGTCGAATAGGACGGGAACTCTCCCCGGCCGCGCGTCGCAAGACGTGCGTCCCGTGGGAGGGGTGAAGCGGCTCGCTTCGCTGGGACCGTCGGGTAGATCGCTCGAGGGCGTCCGCGAGGGCGCTCCCAGACAGATGGCTGCCCTCCGCGCCCGGGAGACCGGACGCGGGGACAAGATCCGGCTTACACGTCGACCAGCCCGATTTTCAGATGACCTCATGGAGGCGCGGGGCGAGAGCTCCGCGCCTCCGTCTTTCCGGAAATCGTTCTCGTTCTCGTTCTCGTTCTCAGCCGTACAGCTTCGCCACGGTGCCGGCGACGTTGGCGCCCAGCTTCTCGATGCTCGCCTGCTGCTTCGCGTCCTTGAGCTTGCCCGACTCGTCGAAGGCCTCGTTCGCCTTCGACACGGCGACCTGGTCGGGGAGGACGATGCACTGGATGTTCCCGAGGATCGAGCGGACATGGACGAGCCCGCGCAGGCCGCCGAGCGCGCCCGGCGACGCGGCCATGAGGCTCACGACCTTCCCGGTGAACGCGGCGAGCGAGGCCTCGCCGGGCGCGGGGCGGGACACCCAGTCGATCACGTTCTTGAGGACGGCCGTGATCGAGGAGTTGTACTCGGGGCACGAGATGAGGAGCCCCTTGTGGTCGAGGAAGAGCGCCTTCAACTTCTTCGCGTTCTCGGGGAGCCCCTCCGCGGCCTCGAGGTCCCCGTCGTAGAGCGGGAGCGGGTAGTCCTTGAGGTCGATCTCGGTCACGTCGGCGCCGGCGGCGCGCGCTCCCTGAGCGGCGACCTTCACGAGCTTCTTGTTGAACGAATCGCGGCGGAGACTCCCCGCGAACGCGAGGATGCGCGGCTTGGCCATGCGAGGTCAGTCCTTCTTGATGGCGCTCCGGTTGAACGACGCCGTGCGCGGCCCCTCGGCCGCGGCTTGCTGCCGGGCGAGGGCGCGGATGAGCTGGTCGGTGTCGTCGAGCGACGGGTCGGGCAACGGAGCGTCGGGGTAGAGGGCGTGGATCTCGACCTTCGACCGGAGGTCGTCCGTCGAGGTGTAGGGCCGGGTGAGGTCGAGCTCGACGTAGCGCTTCCGGGCGTTGTCGAACGCGCCGAAGGACGTGCAGAGGACGACCTGCCGCTTCCCGACGAAGCCGAGACCGTCGCGGAACCCGCAGCCCTCGAGCGGCGCCGACTTGGCGTAGTCCACGAGGTACGGGTGCGGCGTGTGACCCGTGACGATGAGCGAGGAGGCGAACACCTTCACGAACTCGTCCACGTCGATGAGGTCGTAGTCGCGCGCGCGGAACCGGTTGTTGAGGAGCTGGTGGTAGGCCGAGGCGTAGTAGCTCGCGGCGCTCGACTCGAACAGGTCCTCGCGGCTCGCGTTCTCGATCTCCTTCCGCAGGGCGCGGGCGGAGAGGCCGTCCATCTTCGGCGGACCGGCGTGCGTGACGAGCGCCTGCGCGCCCTCGAGGACCGCGAGGATCGGCTGACGCGCGAGGTACTCGAGGTGCCGCGGCTGCACCCGGTGGATCATGTCGTAGGGCGAGATGTTGTTCTGGAAGACGCCGACCCCGAACACCTTCTCGTAGTGCTCGAAGTAGTCGGCGAGGACCGCGGCGTCGATCGGGTCCCAGCGCGTCGCGGGCGGCGGCGTCCGGTCGTTGCGCCGCGCGTCGAACACGGCGACCTCGCGCGCGATCCTGAGGACGTGGAAGTCGTGGTTGCCCTCGAGGTAGATGAGCCGGCTCGCCTTGTCGCCGAGCTCCTTCTCGAGCGCGATGAGCTGGTCGAGGATACGGATGTCGCCGTCCGCCGTCACCTCGGAGTCGATCGCGCGGTGGCGGTCGAGGTCGGGCACGTCGCCCGTGATGAGGAGGTAGCAGTCCTCGCCGTTCGCGAGCCGCTCGACGATCCGGGTCTGGCGGAGGAGCTGCGCGAAGTCGCCCTGGTGTCCGTGGAGGTCGCTCGCGATGTAGGCGTGGCCGCTCGCCGGGAGCGAGATGATCCGCCCGCGGCGCTGCGGCCCTTCCTTCCTCGACGAGAACAGACCCATGCCTATCAGCTTAGCTCACTTCCCCGGCGGAAGCTGCCTCGGGATCCTGAGACCGTCGAGGAGGGGCTCGAGGCCGAGCCAGTCGAGCTCGGGGTCCTTCTTGCTCATCTCGAACTTGCCGCCGAGCCGCGCCCTCGCGAGCGCGATGGCGAGCCTGGAGAGCGCGGGCTCGACGTCGCTGGACCTCGCCTCCTCGCGCACCTTGGCGATCTCCTGGCAGCGGAGGAGCTCCTCGAGAGCGCACGCGGCGTCCTCGGTCGTGCCCCGGATCGTCTGGAGGAGCGCGAGGTAGATCCGCGGGGCCAGGGCGCGCGGCCGCGCGCGCCGTACCTTCTCCAGGTCGGCGGCCGTGTCGCGCCTGGGCTTCATGGCCTCGGCCTGCGTGAGCGCATCCGCGACGTCGCGCGCCGCCGCCAGCAGGAGGTCGGCGGCCTCCGTGCCCGGGCTCGGGCCGTCAGGGCCCTCGAGGTGCACGCACCGGTCCACCGCGACGCCGTCCCAGACCAGGGCCGCGACGGCCCACTGGCGCGCGTCGGCGGACGCGCTTTCGCTCGGCGGACGCGCCTTCAACGCCTCCTCGTAGCGGACCATGACCTCGCTGTCCTGGACGCCCCCGAGGGAGAAGAGGAGAGCGCGAAGCGAGGCCTCGTTCGGGTCCGGCGGCGGCGGCGCGCCGAGGAGCGTCTCGATGAGGCCCTGGTTCTTGAGGCTCGGGTCGGCGCGCCAGTGGGCGCGCTTGGCCCACTTCTCCGCGGCCGGCCTGGTCCCGTCGCTCCTGGCCCCGGCGACGCACGCGCGCGCCATGGCGACGAGGCTCTCGTCGTCGTAGGCCGCGGTGAGGACGGCGGGCGCCGCGTCGCGCATGAAAGCCCGGGGCTGCGGCAGCTCCTTGCGGGCGAGGAAGGCCACCTCCGCCGAGACGACCGCGTGGAGAGAGCGCGCGCGCCAGACGGACGCGGCGAACGGATCGCGGCGGCCCGCCACCTCCAGCACGCGTGCGGCGCGGAGGAGGTCGTCCCTCGTCGCCGGGTCGAGGCCGGCGAGGCTCTGACCCTTCCACGCGAGCGGGATCCTCGAGCGGGCGAGCTCGATCGCATCGGACGCGACCCGGACGAGCCGCTCGACGTCGGGCGAGGCCCGGTCGAGGGTGAGGTAGGCGTCGAGCGGCGTCCCTGGTTTGCCGTCCTCCTTCGGGTAGAGGACCTTCACGAAGGGGTCGCTCGATGCGTAGAGCGAGAGGATGTAGCAGAGGCGGACCGCCTTCGGGCCCGCGAGGCCGGGCTTCTCGATGAGCTTCACGAGCCGGTCGAGGTCCGCCCCCTTCCGCATCGGGTCCGCGCGGAGCGCGAACGCGAGCCACGCCGCGACCTCGAGGTCGTGCTCGGGCTTGAACGCCGAGAGCGCGAAGACGGCGTCGCCGGAGCCGACGGGGGGCGCCGTCTGTCCAGGCGGCTCGGCGACGAGCTCCGTCGCGCGCGCGCGGATCGCGGCGACGAGCGTGGGAGCGGCGGCCGCGAAGGCGAGCCGCCGCGCGCTCGGACACGTCGGTGTCAGCGAAGCGAGCGGGGCGGCCGTCGCCTCCTCGCCGCAGAGGAGCGCGAGCTCGCGGCGAGCGAGGGCGGCGTCCGCGCGGAGCGTGCCCGGCAGCACCCGGTCCTCGGCGATCTTGTCGAGGGGGCCGAGCCGCTGGGGCGCGGTCGCCCACTCGCCCTCGAGGACCGCGATCCTCGCCTCGATGACGGCGCGGCGCGGGTCTTCGGGCGGACACTTCGCGAGCTCGAGGTGCGTCCGCGCGGCCGCGGGGCGGCCCTGATCGAGGCGGAGAGCCGCCCACTCGAGCTCGACCTCCGTGCGCACCGCTGGCGGCTGCGCCGCCGCGTCGCAGCTCTCGAGGAGCTCCATGCGCTCCCGCGCGTCCGAGCCCGGCCGGACG
>CAZYLP010000048.1:13700-19280 GCA_964648345.1 uncultured Planctomycetota bacterium | reverse complement strand
GAGCCGCTTCGAGGGCCTCCGCGGCAAGGGTAAGAAGGGCGAGGACGACTGATCCGCGTCGGGCCGGGGCGTTAGACTGGCGCCGTGCTCGAACGCATCTCGGTCGAGGAGCGCTCCTCGCCGGACCTCCGGTGCTCGCTCTGCCACGACACCGAGGGCCGGCTCGAGGCCTGCCCCACCTGCGGCACGCTGTTCCACGGGGCCTGCCGCGCGCACGACCGCCAGTGCCCGACGCTCGGCTGCTCCGAGCGCCTCCGCCGGATCGGCGCGCCCTCCGTGCGCACGCGGGAGCCCCGCGAGCCCGCCCTCGAGGCCTTCCTCCAGGACGTGGCCGGGTCCCTCCTCATGGCGTTCGTCGCGTACGTGGGCGTCGTGCTGACCGGGGTCGTCGCGGATACGACGGGCGGGGTCCTCTCCGGGGTGATGCGCGCCGCCCAGCTCGGGATCCTCCTCCTTCACTTCTTCTTCGCTCCCGCTCGCTGGGCCACGCTGCGCCGCGGGACCCGGTCGCCCCTCCGCGCGGCCTCGATCGCGGTCGGCTCCGTGTCGCTCATGCTCGTGCTCGCGGTCGTGCTCCTCCGGACGGGCGATCGCATGGACTCGTCGAGCGTCGCGCTCATCGCGATCGCGCTCGTCCTCCTGGGTCCCGCGGTCGGGGCATGGCTCGGCGCCGGGGCTTGCGACGACGAGAGCGCCCCGACGGCCCCACAGCCGTAATCACTTGCAGCGCCGCGAGAACTTTGCGCTTAAACCCGTCGGATCGAAAGGGTACACTTTCGGTCCACAATCCGACGCCAGGCTCAGAGGGTGCTGAACGATGCGAGTGCTTCTCATATATCCCAACATTGACTGCCCGATCGGGGTCAATCACGGGCTCGCGATGATCTCGGGCGTGCTCAAGGAAGCGGGGCACGAGACCAAGCTCATCCACGTGAACGAGAAGCTCTTCGACGTTCCGACCATGGACGACCTCGTCAAGCGCGTCGCGGAGTACGGCCCCGGCATCATCGGCTTCTCCGTCATGACGCAGCAGTACCCGTGGTCGATCCAGGCGGTGAAGGCGATCAAGGAGAAGTTCCCCGAGATCCCGACCGTCATCGGCGGCGTCCACGTGACCATGGTCCCGGAGGACGTGACCCGCGAGGCGCACTTCGACTTCGTCGCGGTCGGCGAGGCCGAGTTCGCCTTCCTCGAGCTCATCAACCGCATCGAGAAGGGCGGCGACCTCCAGACCGTCCCGAACATGCGGATCCCGGCGCGGTCGAAGTACAACAAGAACCTGACGCCCGTCGTGAACCGCGTGGCTCCCTTCCCCGATCTCAACAAGATCGCGAAGAAGGACTACGAGCTCTTCGACATGGCGAAGATCACCGAGGAGAAGAACGGCTGGCTCGGCCTCCTCACCTCGCGTGGCTGCCCCTACAAGTGCACGTACTGCTTCAACAAGGAGATCGTCGACCAGTACATGGAGGACGGGGCGACGAAGACCCCGAAGGAGTACCTCCGCCACTACCCGGTCGAGCGGATCATCGGCGAGATCCGGGAGCTGATCGCCAAGTACCCGATCAACACGCTCATCTTCGACGACGACCTCTTCACGCTCGACCGCAAGTACGTGAAGGACTTCTGCCAGGCCTACAAGGACTCCGGGATCAACCTCCCGTACGTCGTGAACGCCCACGTCCAGGTCTTCGACGAGGAGATGGCGTTCCAGCTCAAGGACTCGGGCTGCATGATCGTGAAGTACGGCCTCGAGTCCGGCAGCAAGCGCGTCCGCACCGAGATCCTCTGGCGCTACATGACCAACGACCGGATCAAGGAAGCCTTCGCGGCGGCGCACAAGTACGACCTCCACACCTCCGCGTTCGTCATGTTCGGGCTCCCGACCGAGACGCGCGCCGAGATCATGGAGACGCTCCAGCTCTGCGCCGACGTGGGCATGGGCCGCTTCCGCTGGGCGATCTTCTTCCCGTTCGTGGGCACCGCGGGCTACCGCATGGCGCACGACATGGGCGCGATCGACTTCGACAAGATGGCCGGCATGGGGAACTACTTCGACGCGAGCTGCCTCAAGTTCTCGCCCGAGATGGACCTCCTCATCGAGAAGCTCGGCCGCGTCTGCAACTGGTACGTGAACTCGCTCTCGACGACGTGGCCCGGCTGCGCCGAGGCGTACAAGCCGCTCGTCGCCGAGGTCGACTCCTGGACGCGCGAGGAGTGGGAGCGCAACAAGAAGGACCTCCGCAAGCGCGACCAGGAGATGTCCGAGAAGCTCATCGCGAAGGGCATCCGCCACTACGCGATCAAGTACACGCACGTCATGGGCGTCGACTCGGAGTTCTTCGTCAAGGAGCGCGCCCGCGTCGAGGAGAAGCCGGCCTACGTGCCCATCGGCTACACGCTCGACGATTGATGCGCTGACGCGGCGGACGATTGATGCGCTGACGGGCACGACTGGTCGACGCGAATCCGTCGCGTGGAGCGCCGCTGCGGCCGTCATCGCGGCGGCGTTCTCGTTCGTGGTCCTCGTGCTCCCGGCGCGCGGGCTCACGTTCCTCCACGACGACTGGGCGCTCCTCTCGCGCTTCGTGCACGTCCCGTGGCCCCTCCGGTGGCTGCAGGCGCACAACGAGCACTGGGTGCCGCTCCGCTGCGCGCTCTTCGAGCTCGAGCTCGCCGCGTTCGGACGGAACCACACCTTCTTCCTCCTCGTGACGTGGGCCGTGCACGTCGCGAACGTGTTCCTCCTCGCGCGCGTCCTCGCGCACACGACGCGCGACGCCCGCGCGGGCGCCCTCGCGGCCCTCGCGTTCGGGATCTCGACCGCGCACCGGGACGTCCTCTGGTGGGTCGACTGCACCGGCATCGCGTGCGTCCTCGCGGCGAGCCTCCTCGCCCTCCTCGCCCTCGAGCGCCTCCGCGCCACGGAGGCCGTGGGCTGGGTCGTGGCGCTCGGCGCGCTCGCGTTCGCGGCGCCCTGCCTCCACGGGTTCGGCATCGCGCTCGCGCCGGCGCTCGCCGTCGGCGGAGCGCTCATCGTCCCCCGGCGGCGACGGCTCGCCGCGACGCTCGTCCCCCTGGCCGCCCTCGCCGCCTACCTCCTGCTCCGCCACGCGACCGTCGGACCGCTCGGAGGCGGTCTGCCGCGCTCCGCCGAGGACGCCGCGCGTGCGGCGGGGTTCCTGGTGGCGTCGGTCGGCTTCGGCGCGCTCCGCGAGCCGCTCCTCGTGCCGGCGCCCGTCGAGTTCGGCTCCGGCGCGACGCTCGCCTTCGTGTACGTCGTCCTCGCCGCCGCGGCCGTGCTCGCGAGCGACTCCGACCAGCGCCGACGCCTCGCCGTGGGCCACGCGTTCTGGATCGCGCTCCTCGTCTCGTCGGGGCTCGTCCGGTGGAGCTTCCCCTTCGGGGTCACGGTCTTCTCGCGCTACCAGTACCTGCCGGCGCTGGCGTGGACGCTCACCCTCGCCCTCCTCGTCGCCGCGGGCCTCCGGCGCCGTCCGTCGGCCTCGCTCGCGGCCTCGGCCGTCGCGCTGGCGCTCCTCGCCCTCGGTCACTCGCGGACCGCGCGCGACGACGTGCGCCTCTCGGCGCCCGCGCAACGCCGCGAGCATCTCCCCTTCGTGGTCCGGCTCGTCGCTCGCACGAGCGCCGCGCGCGGACCCGTGTACGATCCGCCGCTCCCCTTCGGCTTCGCGGCCTTCATGCCGCTCCGGGTCCACGACGTGGTCGACTCGATCGCGCCGCTCTCGAGCGTCGCGTGGACGGTCGAGCGCTCGCCCGCGACCGTCGAGCCCTACGCCGGCGACCCGCTCCTCCGCCCGCTCGCGGCGTTCTAGGGTCTCTTCACGTAGACACCGAGGAGCCGCTTCTCCGCGCCGCGCCCTTCCTTCGAGAGGACGCGCTCCCAGCCGCGGCGGTGGAGCTTGGTCGCGAGCGGCGCCGCCTGGTTCACCACGACGGTCGCGCAGCGCCGCCGCTCGAGGATCGCCTCCCAGCCGTCGCGGCCCTCGAAGACGCGCGCCATCTCGTCGTAGGTCCCGGCGCGCCCGTGGAAGTCGCCGCGGCCGTCGATGTAGACGCGGCGCTCGGGCCAGAGCGCCCAGATGAGCGCGCCTCCCGTCTCGAGCTCGTTCCAGACCTCGTCCTTCGGGTTCGCCGTCCGGATCCAGCTCGCGACCTCGGCGATGTCGTTCTGCGTCTCGAGGAGCGGCGAGTCGTCGAGAGCGCGCGGCGTCCCCGGGCGAATCCGGTCCGCGTGGCAGAGAGCGACGAGGAGGACCGCACCCGCGAAGACGAGCGGCAACGAGCGGCTCGCGCGGCGAAGCGCCGGCTCCATGCTGTCGACGAGCTCGGCAGTCCGCGCGACCCGCCCTCCTCGCTCGCGGAGCACGTCGAGAGCGGCGTCGAGCGTCGCCGCCGCCGGCCCCGCCGAGACGATCGCGAAGTAGTGGAGCCCGCGCCGCGTCGTGAGGGCGAGGTGCAGGAAGACGGCGAGCGCCGCGAGATCGCTCGCGCGGAGGCGCGGCCTCCCGACGAGCGCGGCCCCGATGAAGACGAGGAGCGGGACCTCCAGGAGACGCCCGACCCCCGAGCCCAGGTCCGGCGGCTGGAGCTCCGAGGTCCCGGCGCGGATCCCGAGGACTCCCGGGTCGAGCGCGTAACGGATCGGGTGGACGAGGCTCTCGACTCCGTGCGGGTGGACGAGGAAGCCCGCCGCGCCGAGCGCGAGCGCCGCGGCGACGTGGCGGCGCGCCTCGTCGAGGAGCGCCGCGGCCACGAAGACGAACGCGAAGACGGCGCCGCCGTGGAGCTGGACGAGGAGCGCGAGGAGCGCTCCGAGCGCCGCCGTCCGCGGCGGCGTCGGCCGCTCGCGGAGCGCCTCGAGCAGAGGCGCCGCCGCCGCGAGCAGCGCGAACGTCCACCCCTGCGGCCGGATCGTCGAGCCGGTCGCGAGGGCCTGCCACGCGAAGGCGAGGACGGGCACGGCCGCCCACGCCGAGCGCGTCCGCCCGAGCGCCGTGCGGTGGACGAGAGCAAGCGACGCGAAGAACAGCGCGAGCCCGAGGAGCCCGCACGCCTCGAAGCCGCCCGCGCGCCAGAGGCCGTAGAGGAGCGCCTGCGAGAGCCAGTTCGTGTTCACCCACGGCGCCTCGCCGGCCGTGAACGTGAAGGGGTCGCGCGAGGGGACCGACCCCGTCTCGACGATGAGACGCCCCGTCGCGAGATGCCACAGCTCGTCGAAGTCCTTGATCCTCAGGGCCAGGCCGTGGCGCACCGCGAGCGCTCCGGCGAGGAGCGCGAGGAGCGCGGCCACCACCTTGGCGAGGCGCGTCATATCTCTCTTGGGGGCTCGATGTCCCAGGAGCTTGACGTAGCATTGGGGGCCGGAAGGGACAACCCCGTTGCTCAAGGTCCAGGACGAAAGCGACCAGATCCTCGTGGCCAAGGTCTACGAGGCGGGCCAGGAGCACGTCTTCGACTTCTGGGAGGAGCTCGACCGCGACCAGCGCCGGAGACTCCTCGACCAGCTCGGGGGCCTCGACCTCCAGCTCCTCGCGCGGCTCGACCGCCTGCGCACCG
>CAZYLP010000048.1:0-13690 GCA_964648345.1 uncultured Planctomycetota bacterium | reverse complement strand
CACGCGACCGCCGACGGCATCGAACCGCCGCCCGTGATCGAGCTCCCCAAGAGCGCCGCCGACGAGAAGCGCCGCAAGGAGGCCGCCGACGAGGGCCGCCGCGCGCTCGAGAAGGGTCTCGTCGCGTGCTTCCTCGCGGCGGGGGGGCAGGGCACCCGCCTCGGCTGGGAGCATCCGAAGGGCACCTACCCGGTCGCGCCCGTGAGCGGGAAGCCGCTCTTCCAGCTCTTCGCGGAGCAGATCATCGCGCTCTCGCGCCGGGCCAAGCGCGACATGCTCTGGTTCATCATGACGTCGGCCCAGAACCGCGCCGAGACCGAGGAGTTCTTCAAGAGCCACTCCTACTTCGGCGTCGCCCAGCCGCAGATCCGCTTCTGCGAGCAGGGCGACCTCCCGGCCGTCGACATGCGCGGCAAGCTCATCCTCGAGACGAAGCACTCGCTCGCCCTCAGCCCCGACGGACACGGCGGCGCGCTCCGCGCGCTCCGCGTGTCGGGCGCGCTGGAGGAGCTCGCGCAGCGCGGGGTCGAGCAGCTCTTCTACTTCCAGGTCGACAACCCGCTCTGCCGGATCGCGGACCCCGTCTTCGTCGGCTTCCACCGCCTCGAGGGCGCCGAGATGTCGACCAAGTGGGTCCGGAAGACCGAGCCGATGGAGAAGGTGGGCCTCCTCGCCAAGCGCGAGGGCCGCCTCACCGTCATCGAGTACTCCGAGATCGACGACGAGAACCGGAACGCGCGCGAGCCGGACGGCGGCTTGCGCTTCCGCTGCGGCAACACGGCGATCCACGTCTTCTCGCGCACGTTCCTCGAACGCGTCGCATCCCCCACTTACCAGCTCAACTACCACGTGGCGCGGAAGGCGGTCTCGTTCATCGACCGCAAGGGGCAGCTCCAGAAGCCGGACGCACCGAACGCCATCAAGTACGAGACGTTCATCTTCGACGTGCTCCCCGAGGCCCAGGGCCACGTCGCGCTCGAGATCGCGCGCGACGAGGAGTTCGAGCCCCTGAAGAACGCGAAGGGCGAGTACTCGCCCGAGACCGTCAAGCGCGCCCAGAGCAACCTCCACGCGCGTTGGCTCGAGGCGGCCGGCGCCAAGGTCCCCCGCGACGCGCGCGGCGAGCCGCAAGGTCTCTACGAGGTGAGCCCGCTCACCGCGCTCGGCCCCGACGAGCTCAAGAAGAAGCTCGCGGGGAGCATCCCCTCCGCGAAGGACGGCAAGCTGGCCGTCTGACCTCCGTGCGGGCTCCGCCCGGCCGGTGACACGAAGCGCGTGCGACGCACGCGCCGCGTCCGGTCGCGCGCGCTCGCTCGCCCTCGCCCTTCTGCTCGGAGTGGGCGAGAAGGATCGGAGATCGAGACGCCCTCCCCGCGGCGTGGCAAGGGTCTTGCCCTTCACGCCTGCGTCGGAAGAAAGGAGGAGGGCGACAGACAAGATTGCATTCGGGAATCCGATTCACTCAATCAAGCTCCATAAGACACTCCCTGACACTCGGGGGAGGTCCCCTGTACCCTCCCCCGAAACCGGGGGCGGGGGGCCGCCGGGCCTCCCGCCCCCACCCCTGCGGCATCCGGGGGGCTTCGCCCCCGCGCCCCCGCAGTCCCCCCGCTCCCCCGTGGCGGCGTCGTCCTAACGCCGCTACCCTCCGTGAGTTTCATGTCCGGCAGCACGCCCCCTCCGAAGCGCCGCCTCTCCCTGCGAGTGATCCTCGCCCTCGTCGTCATCGCGACGGCGGTCGCTGCCCGGCTCGCGCACGACCGCGCGGCGAGGCGAGTCGTCCAGCTCGAGGCCGAGGCGCGGATCAGCTTCGAGCACGGCAAGCCGGAGGAAGCGGAGAGGAAGCTCCGCATGGCGCTCGCCCTCGCCCCCGCGAGCCCGCGGGCCCTCGCCCTCCTCTCCGCGGTCAAGTTGTCCCTCGGCCGCCCGGATGAGGCCGAGCAGGAGCTCCGCGCCGCGCTCGCGCGCTCGCCCTCCGAGCCCGTCATCGTCGTGGCGCTCGCGAGCACGCTCGCCGCGCGGGGTCGCGCCGACCAGGGCTGGGAGGTCCTCGGGCCGCACGTGCCGGCGCTCTCGGCGATCAAGGAGCCGATGGAGCGCGTCCAGCTCCTCGTCGCGGCGGCGCACGTCGCGAACGCGCGCGGCGCGGCCGCCGACGCCGAGCGGATCCTGCGCGACGCCGGACAGGCGCGCGCCGGCGAGACCGCGCCTCTGGCCCGGGTGATCGCCCTGCGCGCGCTCGGCCGTCACCTCGCCACGTCCGGACGTCTCGACGAGGCCGACGCCGTCCTCGTCGAGGCGCTGGCGGCGTCGCCGCACGACCTGGCGACGGTCACCCAGCGCGCCCTCGTCCTCGAGCACCTCGGCCGCCGCGACGACGGGATCGCGCTCCTCCAGGCCGCGCCGATCGAGAGCAGCGGCGCGCAGAAGCTCGATGCGCTCTCGACGCTCGCCGACCTCCTCGTCCGTGCCGGCCGCTTCCGGGACGCGCGGCTCCTCGCGACGTCGATCGGCCAGGACCCGGAGCTGTTCGCGCTCGCGAGCTACGTGACGGGGTCCGTCTCCTTCGCGCTCGCCGACTACAAGGACGCCGAGGCGGCCTTCGCGCGGCTGGCGGCGGCGTATCCGGGCTCGGCGTGGCCGCATCTCGTGCGCGCGCGCGCGGCGCTCCTCGCGGAAGCTCCGGCGCAGGCCCGCGCCGAGTATGCCGCGGCGGAGCGCCTCCGGCCCGGAGCTCCCGAGATCGCGCTCGGCCTCCTCCGCCTCGACGAGACGTCCGGGCAGCCCGAGGCGGTCTTCGAGCGCGCGCTCGCCCTCCTCGCCGACCACGGCTCCCGCGCGGGAGCGCTCCGCGCCCTCGAGACGTCGCCCCTGCGCGCGGCGCGGCAGCGCGCCATCGCGGCGCGCCTCGGCGCGCTCCTCGTCGAGCGGCCCCAGGACCCGTGGCTCCGGTTCCACGCGTCGATCTTCCGGCTGCTCGAGAAGGACGCGTCGGGCGCCGCCGAGCTCGACGCGCTCGCGCGCTCCGGGCCCGACCTCGAGCGCGCCTTCGAGCCACAGTCGCGCGTGGACCTCGTCGGCATCGACCGGATAGAGTCCCTCGAGTGGACCGCGCTCCTCGCCCGCGGCGAGCCCCTCCTCGGGCCGGGGCGGGCGGCGCTCGCGACGATCTACCTCCGGCTCGGGCGCCGCGACCTCGCCCAGGCCGCGCTCGAGCCCCTCCTCGCGGCCGGCGCGGCGGACGAGCCGCCCGCGCGCGGCGCGCTGCTCCTCTGGGCGAGCCTCGTCACCGACGAGCGCGACGTGGCCCGGACCGCCGAGGTCCTCCTCCGCCTCGTCGACGCGGCCCTCGCCGCGCCGCTCCTCGCCGCCCTCGCCGAGCTCAAGCATCGCCTCGGCGACCGCGCGGCCGCGGGCTCGCTCCTCGCGCGAGCGGCCGACGCGGCGCCGCGCGACGCCGTCCTCCGCGGACGGCTCGCCCTGCTCCAGGCGGAGAGGAGCGAGTTCGACGCCGCGCGGGCCAGCTTCGACGCGGCGCGCGCTCTCGCGCCGGGGGACTTCGTCGCGAACCTCGACGGCGCCCTCGCGCTCGGCCGCGGCGACCGCGCGGCGGCGGAGGCGGCCTTCCGGCGAGCGCTCGAGGCCACGGGCGACCCGCGCTTCGCGGCGGCGCTCGCCGCGACGCTCGCCCTCCTCGACAAGCCGGCGGCCGGGGTCGCCGCCCTCGCTCCCTGGCGCGCGAAGTTCGCCGAGCTGCCCGAGACGCCGCTCCTCGAGGGGATGCTCCTCGCTCTCGCGGGCGACGCGCGCGCCCGGGACGTGGTCGGGCGCGCCGCCGTCCCGGCGGCCGTCCGCGCCGCCGCGCTCGCCGCGACGACGGAGCGCGCCGCGCCGTCGCTCGAGCTCTTCGCCCTCGGGATCCTCGGCTGGCTCCCGGGTCACCGCGAGCGCCTCGAGCGAGCCGTCGCGTCGAAGGACGCGGATGCGCTCGCGGTCTGGTGGGCGACGCGCGCGCTGCGTGCGGGCGATCCGCCGCGGACCCGCGAGGCGCTCGCCCGGCGGTTGGCCGAGCTCACGCCGGGCGAGACGGCCCCCGCGCTCGAGCTGGCGAAGGCCCAGCACGCGGCAGGAGACCCGCGCGGAGCGGTCGCGACCGTCAAGGCGCTCCTCGAGAAGACGCCCGGCGAACCCGGGCTCGAGCTCCGGCTCGGCATGCTCCACGATGCGGCGGGCGAGTCGACCGAGGCGCTCGTCTGCTACGAGCACGCGCACGCGCGGTCGCCGTCCGCCGCCGCGCTCAACAACATCGCCTGGTCGCTCGCGCGCTCGCGCGCGCCCACCGCGATCAACTACGCGCGCGAGGCGGTGCGCCTCGACCCGAACCTCGGCGAGGCCTGCGACACGCTCGGGTGGATCGTCCTCCAGACGGGCAAGCTCGAGGAGGCCGAGCTGCTGCTCGAGCGCGCGGCCGCGCTCCTCCCGGAGAGCCCCGGGGTGCGGTTCCGCCTCGGGCAGCTCTTCCACGCGCGAGGAGAGCGCGCGCGAGCCATCCATCACGTCCAGATCGCGCTCCGCTCGCCCCGGAGGTTCGAGGACGCCGAGAAGGCGCGCGGGCTCCTCGAGCAGCTCCTCGCCGAGGAGAAGCGGTGACCGCCCGGTGGCGCGCGCGGGCCCCGCTCGCGGCGGCGGCAGCGCTCGCGGCGGCGGCCTCGGCTCCGACGGCGCGGGACCTCGCGGTCCGGTGGTCGGACCCGCTCTCGTACGACAGCCACGGGCCGCTCGTCCCGCTCGTCAGCGCCTGGCTCCTCTGGCGTCACCGGGACGAGCTCGCCGCGACGCCGCGCGCGCCCAGCCTCGCGGGTCCGGCCGTGACGGCCGCATCGCTCTGGCTCATCGCGGCGTCGACGCTCGAGAGCGTCCTCGGTGGCCAGGCGCTCGGAGTCGTCGGGCTCGCCGTCGGGATCGCGCTCTCGTTCTTCGGCGCCGCCTTCGTGCGCCGGGCGTGGTTCGCGTTCGCGTTCCTCCTGTTCGCTGTGCCGGCCCCGATGAGCCTCAACCTCGCCCTCAGCGCCCGCATGCAGGCGCTCGCCGCCGCCCTGTCGGCGGCGTCGCTCCGTACCGCCGGCGTCCCCGCGGTGCGCGACGGAACGGCGATCCTCCTCGAGTCGGGCTCGGTCACGGTCGGGGACGCCTGCAGCGGGCTCAGGGGGCTGAGCGCGCTCGTGGCCATGGCCGCGCTCGTCGCCTCGTTCCGCCAGCGGCGCCTCGGGTCGGCGGCCGTGCTCCTCGTCGCCGCACCGATCGCGATCGTCTCCAACACCGCGCGCATCTTGCTCCTCTGCGCCATCGCGCTCGCGGGCGGCGGGGTGCGCGAGGGGCTCCTCCACGAGGCGACGGGGGTCGTCACGTACGTCGTCGCTCTCCTCCTCCTCCTCGCGGTCCACTCGTTCTTCCGTGGCGACGAGGACCCGGCCGCGACGCCCGACTCCGGGAAGCCCACCGCGCCTCCGGTGCACCCGGCGCCGGCGCCCCGCCCGGTCGTGGCCGCGCTCACCATCGCGCTCCTCGCGGGGGGCGTCGCGCTCGTCGCCCACTCGCGGTGGCGCCACGCCTCCGAGCGCCGGCCGACCGACGTCGCGCGGAGGGTCCCCGCGTCCGCGGGACCCTGGACGAGCGTCGAGCTCCCGCTCGCGAACGAGGCGCTCGTCGCGCTCGGGACCGACGACGTCGTCGTCCGGCGCTACTCGCGCGCCGAGCTCGACGCGACGGTCGATGTCTACGTGAACCACGCGGCGGGCGGCGCCGACCGGATCTGGCACCCTCCCGAGTGGTGCTACCTCGTGGGAGGCTTCGAGGTGGTCTCCGACGAGTCGACGACCATCGTGACCCCCACCCGGAGGATCCCGGCGCGCCGCTTCGTCTTCCGCCGCGACATCGAGGGCGTCCTGGTCTGCTACTGGTACCGGATCAACGGCCGCGACGTGGCGCGGTACCTCGACTTCGAGTCCACGTCGCTCCTCCGCCGCCTGGCGGGTCTCGGCGAGAGCGAGGCGACGCTCGTCCGGCTCGCGACGAGCCTCCACGGCGGCCGGGAGGCCGCCGAGAGCCGCCTCGTCCGCTTCGCTGCCGAGGCGCTCGACGAGGTCCTAGCGCCCGTCCAGTGAGCCGGGGCGAGGGCCCGGGCGTGTTTCTTTTCCTTGCAGCCACGAGCCTTTGCGTCTAACCTTGACGGTCATGATGCGTCCGGTTTCGACACTCGTCGTGGGCATCTTCCTCGCCCTCGCATCAGCCGAGACGGCTCGAGCCGAGTTCGTCACGCTCGGCACCGACACGCAGCCGAACGTCGTGAGCCTCTGGAGCACATCTCCGTTCGTGCTGCCGCCGTCGAGCGCCTTCCCGAACGGATGGGGCGTCGGCTTCTTCGATCCGCTCAACCCGAACTTCATCCAGCTCCAGCGCCCCGCGGGCTTCGGACTCCTCAACCCGACGGTGGCTCAGGGCAACGCCTGGCTCACCTACACGCAGGAGTTCGTCGGGCCGGTCTCGACCAACCCGGCGTTCCGCATGGACTATCAAGAGGTCTACTGGAACACGGCGACGAACTCGTTCGTCCAGGGCCTCGCCGGGCGGCTCCAGAGCGACGGGGCGAACTTCCAGTTCGGCACCTACGGGGCGACCCCCGGCCTCGGCCCCACCACGTCGGGTGGCGCGCCCCTGTTCATCGGTCCCGTCCCCGAGCCCTCGACCATGATCGCCTTCGGTCTCGGACTCGGCGTCGTCGCGCTCTCTCGCCGCCGGCGGGCGAAGCAGCGGATCTAGCTCCTTACCGGTCCGTCCATCCCTGCATCCAGGGCTTCGTCCGGTAGCGGTCCCACGCGTCCGCGAGGAGGACGACCACGGGGTCCTCGATGCGTGAAGCCACCCTCATCGCGGCGGCGAGAGCCGTCCCCGAGGAACCGCCCACGAGGAGCCCCTCCTCGCGCACGAGCCGCTGGACGAGCGCGAAGCTCTCGGCGTCGCTCACGACCTCGACCTCGTCGATCGCGGAGCGGTCGAGGATCTCGGGGACCGCGCTCCCCCCGATCCCCTCGACCGCGTAGGCGCCGTCGGGGCCGAGCGCGCCCGTCCGGATCCAGCCTGCCAGGCGCGAGCCCTCGGGGTCCGCGACGACGATCTTCACGCCCGGGACGCGCTCCTTGAGGAAGCGGCCGACGCCCGTGACCGTGCCGCCGGTACCGATGCCGGCGACGAACGCGCCCGGGCGCGGGACCGCCTCGAGGATCTCGGGGCCCGTCGTCTCGTAGTGGACGCGGACGTTCGCCGCGCTCCGGAACTGGTCCGTGAGGAACCAGCCGTTCTCCGCGGCGAGCCGCTTCGCGACCTGCTGGAAGTGATCCGGATCGTCGGGCGGCGCGTTCTTCGTCATGACGACGCGCGCCCCGAGCTGAGCGAGCGCGGAGCGCTTGTCGTGCGACATCTTCTCGGGCATGACGCAGACGAGCCGGTAGCCGCGGATCGCCGCGACGAGGGCGAGACCGACGCCGGTGTTGCCCGCGGTCGCCTCGACGAGCGTCGCGCCCGGCGCGAGGAGCCCGCGCCTCTCGGCGTCGTCGACGATCGCGAGCGCGATCCGGTCCTTCACGGAGCCGCCCGGGTTCAGGTGCTCGCACTTCGCGAGGAGCGGCGCGCGGAGGCCGCGACCCATGCGCTCGAGGCGCACGAGCGGCGTCCGTCCTATCGCGCCCAGGATCGACGAGGGGATCTCGCGCCGCACGGCGCCTTCGTAACAGATCGTTACGCGGGCAGGAAGCTCAAACGTCGGACGACCTTGCTCCGGGCGCTCACCGCGAGGACGGCGCCCCAGAGGGCGATGAAGCACGCGGCCGTCGTCACGCGCGCGGCGAGGTCCACGACCCGATCGACCAGCAAGCCTCTGAGCATGGCTCTCTCTCCTCTCGGGGCCCGCTTCTACACGGGCGATCGAGAGGAAGTCGCGGGCCGCTCCGGAAGTCCCGGCGCCGCCGTGGAGCGGGCGTCAGACGCGTCGAAGACCGGGCGCGCTCAGTGGAAGAGGAGGAGGAGGCCGCAGATGAAGAGCAGCGCGGGGCCGGCGAGGACGAGGAGGTTGTTCTGGCTCATCGCCTCGGTGCTGCGCTTCCGCAGGCGCTTCGAGCTCGGCTTGCCATCGACGGCCTTGATCCGCTTCTCGGTCACTCGCTTCGCGAAGGGCTTCTCGACGGTCGCGGTCTCGGCGGCGATCGCGGCGGCGAGCGCGGCGCGCTCCTCCTCGGTCGGCACGAGGTCGAGGGCCTTCGCGTTCGCGTTCGACGTGGCGTGGTCCTTCCAGCCCGTCGCGCGCGGCGCCGTGACGTCCGGGAGCGTCGCCCTCGGGTCGAGCGTCTCCGAGTCCTCGCGGAGCCGCATCTCGGAGCGGTTCGACCCGGCCTTGTCCGCCTTGGCGCGGAGGATCGGCGTCGTCTCGTCCACCATGACGGACTCGAGCGCGTCGAGGTCGCACGCGGCCTCGGCCGAGTTCACGCGGAGGGCGGGGATCGCCGCGATCGCCTCGCGCGCCTCGGCGAGGGCGTCGGCGAACTCGAGCGCGGTCGCGAAGCGGTTCTCGCGCGCCTTCGCGATGCCCTTCATGACGACCTTGTCGACGGCCTCGGGGCACTCGGGGCGCGAGAAGCGGAGCGTCTCGGCGACCTTGTTCTTGAGGTTGCGGAAGATCTGCTTCGTGTTGCCCGCGCCGTAGGGCGGGGCGCCGACGATCGCCTCGTAGAGGACGGCGGCGAGCGAGTAGACGTCCGCGCGCGCATCGACGACCGAGGCCTCGCCCTGAGCCTGCTCGGGGGCGATGTAGGCCGGCGTGCCGAGCCAGACGCCTTCCTGCGTGATCCTCGGGTCGATCCCCGCCGCGTCGCGCGCGAGGCCGAAGTCGATGATCACGACCGAGCGGTCCTTCTTCACGAGCATGTTCTGGGGCTTGAGGTCGCGGTGGATCACGCCCTTCTCGTGGATGTGGTGCACCGCGCGGGCGGCGTTCTCGATGATCTCGCAGGCGTCGGCGATCTCCATCGGACCGCCGAACATGAGGTCCGAGAAGGGCGCGCCCTCGACGAGCTCCATCGTGAAGTAGGGGAGGCCGTCCTCCTGGCCCACCTCGACGACGCGCGCGACGCCCGGGTGGTTCATGCGCTGCGTGAGGCGCACCTCGCGGAGGAACCGGCGGAGGCGGTGCGTGAACGTGCCGCCGCGGCCCTCGGGGAGCGGCGCCTTGAGCGCGAGCTCGCGCTTGCCCTCGCGGTCCTTGACCTTGTAGACCGCGCCCATGCCACCCTCGGCGAGGTTCTCGCGGATCTCGTAGCCGTCGAGCTTGTGGCCGACGCGGACGGGAGCGAAGTCGTCGACGCGGGCGGTGCCGAGAGCCTGGAAGGTGCCGGTCGGCTTCTCGGCGCGGGGCTTCTCCTGCGCACCCTGGGCCTGGGCCTCGGGGTGGAGGATGAGGGTCTTCTTCATCATGCCGGCGTCGAGTCGGTCAGGATTGATCTCGAGCACGACTAACCCCCTTGACGTGCTCTCCTTCCTTGCACACGCCCGACCATGGCACGATCGGCTCCGGAGGATGATGCTAAGCGCCTCCGGGTACGACCCTTAGAATCGTCAAGGCCGTTTGGCAAGCCGCATCGAAACCCCTTCGTTTCAGCACATTGCGACGGAAGCGAGCCCGAACGCTGTGCACGGGGTTCACGGGCGGTCGTCACCTTCGTTGTCACCCGGGTTGGGCATTTTCAACGCACGCACCGCGTCGTCGAGGCTCCGCGACCGGCAGAGGACCTCCCGGAGCTCGCGCCGGCGCATCTGCCGCGCGATCTCCGCGAGGTTCGAGACGTGGCGATAGCGCTTGAGCTCCGGCGTGATGAGGAGAATCACGATCCGCGCCGGCAGGCCGTCCGCGGCATCGAACGGCACGCCCTCGGGGAACAGGCCGATCGCGGCGACCTCCTCCTCGATCGCGTTCGTGATCCCGTGGGGGATCGCGACCCCGTCCTCGAGTCCCGTCGAGAGCCGCCGCTCGCGCGTGAAGATCGCCTGGAGGATCTGCTCGCGCGCGTCGCGCGGGACGGCGGCCTCGGCGACGAGGAAGTCGAGGAGCCCCTCGATCGCGCGCTCCTTGGCATCGGCCCTCAAGCCGAAGCTGATGAGGCGGCCGCGCGTGAGGGTGAGGAGGTCCATCCCCCGAGAGTCTCCCAAGAGAGCGCCGGGACGTCTAGCGCGTGAAGGCTCTCTTGACCCGCTCGGGGAGGCGGTCCGAGTAGGCGTCGAGGATCGTCCCCTTCGCCTTCTCGAGCGTGGAGAGCGCGACCCGGTAGTCGATGAGCGCCTGGATCTCTCGGCTCCGCGACTGGTCGAGGTCGGTCTGCGAGTCGAGCACCTGGCGCGGGAGCGCGACGCCGAACTCGACCTCCTTCTTGATCGCGTCGAGCTGCTTCACGGAGAGGATCCGCGCCGTGTGGGTCGCCTCGATGCGGGCCCGGGCCGTCCGGATGTTCCGGATCGACCGCCGGACGTCGAGCTCGATGTCGGCCTCGAGCGCCTGGAGCGCGGCCTCCGCGCGACGGAGGTTGACGAGCGCCTGCCGCGCCTGCGCGCGCTCGGAGCGGAGCGTGAGCGGGAGGGAGATCCGGATACCGCCGCCGGCCGCGTAGAAGTTGCCGGAGCCGAGGCGCGAGAACGCCTTCGTGTGGTACGTCCCGATGCCGTCCTCCTGGATGAACCCGAAGACGTCGACCTCGGGGAGGGCGTTGTTCTCCGCGGCGGTCAGCTGCTGCTTCGCGGACTCGATCTGGAGCGTCACGCGCCGGTGGTCCGGCCGCCGGGCGAGCGCGGTCTGGAGCGCCGTCGCGACCTCCTCCTCGGGGGCGGGGGTCTCCTCGGCGCGCTCGATCGGGACGAGGTAGAGGTCGTACCGCCCCGCCCTGTCGACCGGCTCCGTCAGGCGGATGAGGACGTCGCGCTTCGTCTCGAGGTCGTTCTCCGCGACGATCATGTTCTCGCGGCGCTGCGCGACGCCGGCCTCGGCGATCGTGATGTCGAGGCCGGTGCCCGCGCCCAGCTCGCGGCGCTTGCGCCGGTCCTGGAGGAGCTCGTTCGCGCTCTTGAGCGAGCTCTCCGACACCTTCAGGTTCTCCTCGGCGCGGACCACGTCCCAGTAGGCGTTCTCGACGACGAGCGCCGCCTCCATGAGCTGCTGCGCGAAGAGTGCGTCGGCGGCCTCGCCGTCGCTCTCGGCCGCCCGCATGCGCGCGAGGTTCACGTCGATCGGGTTCGGAAAGAAGCCCTTGAGGAGCTGCTGGTTCACGTCGGCCCGGATGCGCGGCGCGTAGGTCGGGTTGACCGCGAACGCGTTGTTGTTGAAGTCGCGCCCGTCGTTGTACGAGAGCGTGACGCGCGTGCCCGTCGGGAAGAGCTCGCTCAGCGAGGTCTGGAACGTCCAGTCGTCGCGGCGGAACTTCGAGAGGCCCGTCGGGAGGCCGGCGAACGTGTTGTTCGACAGGTTCGGCGAGTTCGTCTGCGCGAACTGCGTCGTGTGCTGGAGCGTCGGGTCGAACAGCGCGCGCTCGATCTCCTGCTGCTCCTGCTGCGCGTCGGCGACGAGCCGGTTCACGAGGTGGTCCGGGTTGTTGCCGAGCGCCCGCTTCACCGTCTCGCGGACCGTGATCGGCACGACCTCGCGCCGCGGGTTCAGGACCGGGCTCGTCGGGAGCCCGGCGACCTTGCGCTCGAGCTCGCGCGCCCGAGCCTCGAGGTCCACCTGCGCGCCCGCGAGCCTCTTGCGCTCGGTCTCGAGACGCTGGAGCTCGCCGCGGACGCGCTGGAGCTCGGCCTCGGGGAGGATCTTGATCTCCGGCTCGGGCTTCTCCGGCTTCTCGGGCTTCTCCGGCTTGTCGCCGGGCGGCGGCGCGTCTTGAGCCAGCACGACGCCGAAGCCGGCGCCGAGTGCCGCGAGCGTTGCGAGCGTCCCTAGAGCTCGACGCATTCCACCCCCCAGGAGGGGAGCCATTCTATTTGTTCCGTGCGCCTTGGGAAGCCTTCTCCCCGGGAGGCGTGTCGCGATCGCGGACGCGGGTCATTCGTACCGCAGCGCCTCGATCGGGTCGAGCTTGCTCGCCCGCCACGCGGGGTAGAGCCCGAAGATCACGCCGACCGCGGCCGAGAAGCCGATCGCGACGGCCACGGCGACGGGCGAGATGAGCGTGGGCCACCGGAACATGGACGAGATGACGAGCGCCCCCGCGGACCCCAGCCCGACGCCCACGAGCCCCCCCATCGCGGAGAGGGAGATGGCCTCGACGAGGAACTGGGCGAGGATGTCGCGCCCGCGCGCCCCGACCGCCATGCGGAGCCCGATCTCCCGCGTCCGCTCGGTCACGGAGACGAGCATGATGTTCATGATCCCGATGCCGCCGACGAGGAGGGAGATGAACGCGACGGCCGCGAGGAGGACGGTCATGAGGCGCGTCATGTTCGCCTGGGCGTCGCGCATCTCGGTGGCGTTCATCACCTGGAAGTCATCATCCCAGCCGCCGCGCGCGTTCTTCGGGATGCGGTGCGTCGTGCGCAAGCAGTCCTTGATCTCCTGCTCGAGGCGCTCCATGACGGCCGCGCTCCTCGCGCGCACGACGATCTGGTCCACGTTGTTGAACTGCGAGCCCTGGACCTTCTTCTTGACGGTCGTGTAGGGCATGAGGAGGACGTCGTCCTGGTCCTGGCCCCACGTGTTCGTGCCCTTCTTGGCGAGGACGCCCAGGACCGTGAAGGGGAGCCCCTTCACGCGGATCCTCTTGCCGACCGGGCTCTCGCCGTCGAAGACCTTCTCGACGACCGTCTTCCCCACGAGGCAGACGGTCGAAGCGCCGCGCACGTGCTGCTCGGTGAAGTTCTCCCCCTCGACGACCTCCCACTCGCGCACGGCGAGGAAGTCCGTGTCGCATCCCTGGACCGTGTTCGGCGACCAGTTCGTCGAGCCGTTCACGATCTGCGCGCGCGCGCGCACGATCACGGCCGAGTACTCGGCCGACGGGCACTCGCGGACGATCGCCTGCTCGTCCTGGGGCGTGAGCGTCTGGACGGAGCCCGCCCCGTGGCTGATGGCCCCCGAGCTCGACGCGCCCGGGAAGACGAGGATCTGGTTCGTCCCCATGCTCGCCATCTGCTTCTGCATGGCGTTCGTCGCGCCCTGACCGATCGCGACGACCGCGATCACGGCGGCCGTGCCGATGACGACGCCGAGCGTCGTGAGGCCCGAGCGGACCTTGTTCCGGTTGAGCGCGCGGATCGCGATCCTGAGGGTCATGAGGTTCATGCGGACACCCGCCCGGTGTCGTCGATCGCGACGCTCCCCGCGCGGACGCGGTTCGCGACGGGCGCGTCCTCGACGACCAGGCCGTCGCGGACGACCACCTTGCGCTTGCAGTAGCTCGCGACGTCGGCCTCGTGCGTCACGAGCACGACCGTGAGCCCCTCGTCGTTGAGCGCCTGGAGGAGCGCCATGACCTCGCCGGTGACCTTCGAGTCGAGGTTGCCCGTCGGCTCGTCCGCGAGGAGCAGCCGCGGGCGGTTCACGAGCGCCCGCGCGATCGCGACGCGCTGCTGCTGGCCGCCCGAGAGCTGGCTCGGGTGGTGGTCC
>CAZYLP010000047.1:0-19363 GCA_964648345.1 uncultured Planctomycetota bacterium | reverse complement strand
CTGCGCCGGGGCCGGCCGCGAGGCCGCGCGGCGCCCGCGACTCGCGACGGCCGCCGAGGTCGTCGCGTCGCTCGCGCCGACCGACACGGACGCCGTGCTCGCCGTCGCGCGGGCGGCTGCTCCACGCCGCGCGGAGGCCTGGGGCGGAGAGGACAAGCTCCCCGAGAAGGGACGCCCGAAGAATCTCGCCGCCGCGCTCAACGCCGCCCTCAACGACCTCCTCATCCAGCACGAGAGCGCGCTCGTCTTCGGCGAGGACGTGGGCAAGAAGGGCGGCGTGTACCACGTCACGGCCGGGCTCCAGAAGGCGCACGGGGAGGCGCGCGTCTTCGACACGCTCCTCGACGAGACGTCGATCCTCGGGCTCGCGATCGGCGCCGCGCACGCGGGGCTGCTCCCGATCCCCGAGATCCAGTACCTCGCCTACTTCCACAACGCCGAGGACCAGGTCCGCGGCGAGGCGTGCTCGCTCTCCTTCTTCTCGAAGGGGCAATTCAAGAACGGCCTCGTCGTCCGCATGCAGGGCCTCGGCTACCAGAAGGGCTTCGGCGGCCACTTCCACAACGACGACGCCGTGGCCGTCCTCCGCGACATCCCTGGCCTCGTCGTCGGCGTGCCCTCGCGGCCCGACGACGCCGTGCGCATGCTCCGCACGCTCGTCGCCGCGGCGAAGGTGGACGGCCGCGTCTCGATCTTCCTCGAGCCGATCGCGCTCTACATGACGAAGGACCTCCACCAGGCGGGCGATCAGGGCTGGCTCGCGCCGTACCCCGCGCCGGGCGAGGCCGCTCCGATCGGCGAGGGCGCCGTCGTCCTCGACGACCCGGCGCCGGACCTCGTGATCCTCACCTACGGGAACGGGGTCTACCTCGCCCTCCGCGCCGCGAAGCGTCTCGCGAAGGACGGCGTCAAGGTCCGCGTCTGCGACCTCCGCTGGCTCCTCCCGCTCGACCGCGCGCTCTGCTTGAAGCAGGCGCGTGAGGTCGCGCGCGTCCTCGTCCTCGACGAGTGCCGGCGGACCGCGGGCCCGTCCGAGGAGATCCTCGCCGCGTTCGTCGAGGAGCGCGTCGAGGTGCTCTGCGCGCGCGTGACCGCGAAGGACACCTACGTGCCGCTCGGCCCGGCCGCGAACCTCGTCCTCCCGAGCGAGGAGGACGTGATCGAGGCCGCCCTCGAGCTCGTCCGCGACGAGGGGCTCGCGCCGACCCAGGCGCTCAAGGCCATGTCGTGAGGAGCGCCGTCCTGAGAGGCAGGTCTTGAGGGTCCTCGTCGTCGCTCCGGGGCGCGGGAGCTACGGCCCGCGCGAGCTCGGGACGCTCGCGCGCGCGGCGCGCGAGAGCGAGCGCGCCGAGGCCGAGGTCGCGCGGATCGCGTCGGCCCTCGATGCGGTGAGAGGCGACTCCATCCGCGCCCTCGACGGCAGGGCGGCGTGGGATCCCGCGCTCCTAGGCCCCGAGCACGCGAACTCGCTCATCTTCGCGTGCTCGCTCCTCGACTTCGCGCTGTGCTTCGACCGCGTCGAGATCGCGGGCCTCATCGGAAACTCGCTCGGCTTCTACACGACGCTCGCGCTCTCGGGCGCTCTCTCGCTCGAGGACGGCGCGAAGCTCGTCGCGACCATGGGCCGGCTCCAGGCGCGCCACGCGCGCGGGCAGCAGCTCATCTACCCGTGGGTGGACGACGAGTGGCGGCCGGTCCCGGAGCGGCGCGCGGCGATCCACGCGGCGATCGAGTCCGGCATCGCGTTCGACTCGATCCGTCTCGGCGGCTTCGCGATCCTCGCCTGCGAGGACGCGCGGGCGGTCAGGCTGCCTTCGGCCCGTCAGGGCGGACGCGACTACCCCTTCGTGCTCGAGGGGCACCACGGCTACCACTCGAAGCTCGCGGAGGCCGTCGTGGCGCCGGCCGCGCGCGAGCTCTCGTCCCTCGAGTGGCGCGCTCCGCGCGCGCACCTCGTGGACGGGCGCGGCGCCGTCTTCTCGCCGTGGAGCACCGACGGGCGAGCGCTCGCGGACTACGCGCTCGGGAGTCAGGTCCGCGAGCCCTTCGACTTCACGGCGCAGCTCGTGACCGCGCTCCGCGAGCTCGCGCCCGACTCGATCGTCCTCCTCGGCCCCGGCGAGTCCATGGGCGGCGCGATCGGTCAGACGATCGTCCAGGAGCGCTTCCAGGGGATCTCGTCGAAGCAGGCGTTCCTCGAGCGGCAGAAGTCGGCCGAGCCCGTGCTCCACGCGCTCGGACGGCCGGACCAGCGTGCGAAGTTCCTCGAGCTCGGAGCCGCCGGGTGAGCTCGCGCGACGACCTCCACGCTCTCCTCGTCCAGCTCCTCCGTGACCGCGTGAAGGGAGGGCGGATCGCCGACGTGGGGTGCGGCGACGGGACCCTGGCGAAGCAGCTGCGAGCGCCGGGCTACACCGTCTTCTGCTGCGACTTCGCGGGCGTCCACGGCGATCGCGAGGGGCTCGCCCACGCGCGCGCCGACCTGAGGACGGGCCTCCCCTGGGCCACGGGCTCGATGCAGGGAGTGGTCTGCTCGGAGGTCCTCGAGCATCTCCTCGACCCCGCGCGCGCGATCGCCGACCTCTCGCGCGTCCTCGTCCCGGGAGGCGTGCTCGTCCTCTCGGTCCCGAACTACTGGAACCTCCACCACCGGTTCCGCTACTTCCTCACCGGGAGCCTCCAGCGCTGCTACTGCAAGAACGTCGCGCTCACCGGGGTCCACGAGGACGTCTGCCTCCCGCACGTGAACACCGCGACGTTCGAGACCTACAGCTTCATCCTCCGGCGGAACGGGCTCGCCGTCGAGGCCGTGCAGGGCGTGAACGACGGCGGCATCCTCCGCGTCATCCCCTACGCGCTCCTCGGGGCGGGCGTGAAGGCGGCGAACCTCTTCCGCTTCGCGATGCGCACCGGATCTCATCCCGAGGTCAACGCCTGGCCGACGCTCCTCGGGAGGCACGTCTGTCTCGTGTGCCGGAAGGCGGCGCCGGCGACCCTGACCTAGGGGCCGAACCCCAGCCTCTCGAGCTCGTCCGCCCAGCTCGAGTAGAAGGCCTTGTAGTCGGTGGTCGTGAGACCCAGCGGTTGGCCGATCTCGCCGAAATGATCCGACGCGAACACGCCCTGGAACTGGCCCCAGCTCGCCGACTTGACCGACACCATCCCGTCGTTCTCGCCCTCGAGGTTGTCGATGAGGGACCACGTGGGCCAGAGGAGCGGGTCGATCACGGCGCGATGAGGCTGCGAGCCGGTCGGATCGGCGGCGCCCGCCCAGGAGAAGTACGCGACGCGCGCGTCGTCGGGGTTGGCGGGGTTGAACGCGCTCTGGCAGTAGTGAGTGGTGAGGTCGTGGATCGCCGTCTTGAGATCCCAGCCGACGAGCTTGAAGGCGATGTTGATCGCGTCCTGCACCGGCCCCGGCACGATCCCCATGAGGTCCGCGGACGACGTGCCGCGATGAGGCGTCGAGACCGTCGTGAGACTGCCGACGCGGTCACCCATGCCGAGGGTCGAGATCATGTAGCGCGCATCGAGACCGCCCATGCTGTGGGCGATCAGGTTGACCTTCACTCGAGGGTCCGGGTAGCGGTTGACGATCTGCGTCTTCGCCGCGAGCGCGCGGTCGGCGACCGACGCGAAGGGCCCGTCCGAGCAGACGTAGACCTCGAAGCCCGCCGCGCGGAGCCTGTCCGGGACGTCCATCCAGTACTTGATCGGGCCCACGTTCCTGAAGCCCGCGATCCCGTGCATGAAGACGATCGGCCAGCACTTCCGCGTGCCGTAGACGGGGAGCGGCGCCGGCGCCGGCGTCGAGCGCCGAGAGGCGGTCGTGCCCGGAGCCGTGCCGGACGCGCGGGCAGGAGCGCCGCCACCGCCGCCGCTCGAGTGCGAGCAACTCGCACCGAGGACCGCGACGAGCGCGAGCCCGATGAGTCTCCGAGCCTTGAGCATCTTCCCTAACCCGATGGACCGGCACCGCATCGCGCAATCGAGGTTCCGATGCGGAGATCCTTGTAGGTCAAGGACCGGCGCTCGTTCAGGCACGGACGCGGTCGCTGGTTTCCCGAAACCGGGCGTGCGGCTCCCGCACGCCCGTCGTCGTCACTTCCCCGGCGGCGGCGGAGGAGGCGGCGGCAGCTTCTTCTTCTCGTCGAGGTCCACGAACGATGAGTAGACGAGCTCGTCGCCGCGCCAGAAGGGCTCCGCGATGAAGCCGCGCTCGCTCACCTGCGCGACGGGCGTGACGGCCCTCGAGGCGAGGTCGTAGATCGAGAGCTTGTTCCCGATCGCGACCGCGAGCTTCTGCTCCTTGTCGTCCCAGGAGACGCCCTTCACGACCCCCGCCGAGCCCGGGATCTCGACCTTGACCGGCTTCTCGCCCGCCTTGGCCATCTCCTTCACGTAGGCCAGCGTCGTGTCGGCGAACGCGATGTGCTTCCCCTTCCCCGAGTAGAAGAGCGTGTGGATCCCGTCGGTCTCCTGGATCGGCTCGACGAAGGACCAGTCGTTCGTCTTCTTCTCCGCCGCGGCCTTCTTCGCCGCGTCGAGGTTGAACCGGTAGAGCCCGCGCCACACCTTCTTCGTCGCGTCGGCGAAGCCCTTCCGCCAGAGGAGGAGGAACTCGTTCTTCCCGGTCGGCTCCCACATGATGTCCGCGAGGCCCATGCACGGGATGTCGCAGAGCTTCGTCTGGTCGCCGCCGTCCGAGTTCATGTACCAGAGAGAGCTCTTCGTGCCGTAGAGGATCGGCGAGGTCTTCGCCTTCGCGCCGCTCCCGTCCTCGTACCAGGTGTCGGCGGGCATGTAGAAGATGACCTCCTCGCTGTCGAGGATCGCCGTGCCCGTACCGCCGTCCGCCGGGATCTTCCGGATCGCCGTCTTGGTCGCCTTGCCGTCGACCTCGTAGCTCTCGCTCACGAAGATGTGCGAGCCGGTCGGCGCCCACGCGATGCCCATGGGGTAGTGACCGCCGGGCGGGCGGTAGACGATCGTGTGCTTCGGCGCCGCGCCCGCGGGGCCGAGGTCGTCCACGTTCGCGACCGCGATCCCGGAGGGGATCCAGAACATGAACTTCTTGCTGTCGGGACCCCACCAGAAGTTCCGGTGGAAGAGCTGGATCTTGTAGTCGACGTTCTCGGCGCCCTTCGAGACCCGGAAGCCGTCGAACGTGTGGGAGAGGACGACCTTCCCGTCCCAAGAGCGGCGGAACGCGCGCTGCGCCCAGCCGCCCACCATCTTCGCCTCGAGGATCGTCGCCGGGTCGCCCACGGGCTTGCCGGTCGGGTCGAGCTTCGCCCGGTGGACCGTCATCGTGCAGTTGCCCGGGATCCCCGTGACGCTCGTCGAGGCCCACGCGGCCGCACCCGTGACCGCGGCCGCGGAGATGAGGACGAGACCGGAGCCGATCGCGCGCTTCATTCGATTCACCTGGCCCATATGTTGATCGATCGCGCTCGTCCTCGCCACGGGGCCCGAACCGGAGTAGGCTCTACTCCCGCTCCCATGAGCGGCCCCGAGACTCGCGCCTCCCTCGAACGCGCGCGCGCCCACATCGAGCGCGTCACTCGCCTCCAGGAGCGTTACCGCCGGGGGGAGATCCACATCCACGTCCCGCCGCGCCTCGCGGCCACGAACGAGCCGCTCGAGGAGACGGTCGCGAAGTGCCTCCCCGCCTCGAAGGCCGCGCTCGACGCCGCCTCGCGGGCGCTCTTCTACTCGCTCCCCATCGCGTTCGACCCGACCGAGGCGATCGGGCCGTACCTCGCCACGGTCGACCGGGACGAGAAGGGCGAGCCCTACCGCTTCATGGACATGGGCGCGCTCATCGCGACGCACGCGTTCGGCGAGAACGACCCCGTGTTCGTGGAGACGGTCCTCGACCACCTCCCCTTCGCGGTCTCGCGGTACGCTCACTCGGAGTACCAGACGACACTCTCCTTGCGCGTGAAGGCCGAGGTCTCGAAGGTCGCGCCCGAGGGGACGCCGCGCTTCTTCTTCGTGAACACGGGCGCCGAGGCCGTCGAGAACGCCATCAAGGCGGTGCTCCTGAACCGCGTGAAGACGACGGGCCAGGACAGGGCGACCGGAGGGAGCACCGCGGTGCCCTTCGACGGCGGATTCATCATCTCCTTCGACTCGGCGTTCCACGGCCGCACGCTCGGGAGCCTCGCCGTCACTCACAGGAAGAAGGCGCGCCTCGGGTTCCCCACGTTCGACTGGCCCCACGTCTCGTTCCCGGCCGACAACCCGAAGGCCAAGGAGGACACCCTCCGCCGCGAGGAGCACAGCCTCCGGCAGATCTGGGACCTCCTCGTCACGGGGCGCCTCCCCCACGCGCCGCGCAACAAGGAGCACTTCCGCCGCGAGCTCGAGGCGATCGACGCGTTCCTCGCCTCGCCGCGCGACCTCGAGGGCTTCCTCCGCGAACAGCGCGCGAAGATCGCGCCCGAGACCCTCGCGCGCGCCAAGCGCGCCGCGGGCGTCCTCGTCGAGCCGATCCAGGGCGAGGGCGGAGTGCGCACGACGACGCCGCGCTTCATGCGCCGCCTCCGTCTCCTCACGAAGCTCTACGACGTCCCGCTCATGTTCGACGAGGTCCAGACGGGATGGGGCGCCACGGGCTCGCTCTGGGCGCACGAGCTCTTCCAGCTGCCGCTGCCGCCCGACGTCGTCGTCTGGGCCAAGAAGGCGCAGAACGGCGTCCTCTTCGTCAGCGAGGACCTCGCGACGTTCTTCCAGGAGGAGAAGAAGTTCAACACGACCTGGGAGGGCGACTCGGTCGGCATGGCGCGCCTCCTCGCCATGCTCCCGAAGCTCGACCTCGAGCAGGTCCGCCGCACGGGCAAGCTCGCCAAGGACGGCCTCGAGGCCCTCGAGCGCGACTACTCGGCGTTCATCCAGAACGTGCGCGGCGTGGGCGTGATGCTCGCGTTCGACGTGATCCGCCCGGACTGGCGCGACGTGCTCCGCGACCGCGCGTTCCGCCACGGGCTCATCCTCCTCCCGGCGGGCGAGCGCGCGCTCCGCTTCTACCCGCGCTACGACTCCGAGCCCTACTCGATCCATGAGGCGATCGGGATCCTCCGCCTCTCCCTCGACGAGATCGTCGGCGGGAAGGCGACGACCGAGGCCGCGCTCGGCCCCGAGCTCCGGGTGGGTTGCCTCGAGGTCCCGCCCGAGGCGCTCGACGTGATCGAGGTCACGGCCCAGACGTTCCCCCAGCTCCGCGCCGACGTCATGAAGGTCGAGGTCGAGCGCTACGGGGCGATCTCGCAGTACCCTCCCGACGTCCTCTCGAAGGGCGGCCGGCCGCTCCTCCAGTACCAGGCCGACACGCTCGAGACGACGATCGAGCAGCCGCGGTCGGCGGGGGTCGCCCTCCGCGACCGCGTGACCGGACGCATCGTCGCCTACGCGATCGGGAGCGCCGTCGAGAACCACGAGGAGGAGGGCGTCCGCGACGACCCGCGGAACGGGGAGAACTCGACGTTCTACCTCCAGGCGATGGCGACGCTGCCCTCGTGCCGGAACGTCTCCGAGGTCGAGAACGTCCTCCTCGACCGGATCCGCGCGAAGGTCGCGACCCTGGGCTTCGAGTTCCTGTCCGCCCTCATCGAGGAGCGCCTCCTCGCGACGGGGCCCGCGTGGGTCAAGCAGGCGACGGTGATCAAGAGGATCGACAACTACCTGAGGAGCGGGATCGCGTTCGTCTACCTCCAGGCGTCGATCCGCGAGGGGAGCTCGGTCGCCGCCCCGACTTCCACCCCGGCCTGAGGGCGAATTCGCCGGCGATCTGCTAGAATCGGGCGCCCGGAGGAGAGTTGGTCGCACCGGCGAGCGAACGCTCCGTGCCCTGCGGGGTCTGCCAGATCCAGGTCCCGGAGTCCCATTTTCGCTCCGGCCGGGCGCGTCTTTACCAGGAAGTCCTCTACTGCATCACCTGCACGAGCGAGGCGGAGAAGGCGCGCGTCGAGACGGCCGCCTTCAAGCAGTCGCTGACGAAGGGCTTCTACGCCTGCTCCAAGTGCGAGTCTCCGATGGCCATGAAGGACATCGAGACGAACAACGTCATCTTCTTCGGCGGCAACCTCTACTGCCGCGACTGCTCGAAGGACCTGCGCTCGATCCTCCACCCGGGCGGGCGCCCGCCCTCGCTGCGCGGGAGCGCGGTCTTCAACTCCCAGTCGTCGGGCGTCGGGCTGAACCATCAGTCGGGCGTCACCCAGACGCCCTCCCGCCGCTTCTCCGCCTCGCAGCTCGGGAAGATCTCGGGCACCGGATCGGCCATGGGCGCCACCTCCTCGGGGATGGGCGCCGTCTCGGGGATGGCGGCGAGCCCGGGTGGGAGCACGTCGTCCGGGATGGGCACCGTCTCGGGCCGCCAGGCGCCCGCGGGCCCGCCGTGCCACCTCTGCGACAAGCCGGCCGTGGCCGTCGCGGGGAAGCCGCTCCCCCTCGAGTACCAGGGGAACACCTACTGCGGGTCCTGCCGCAGCGAGGTCGACGCGATGATCGCGCGCTCGAAGGAGGACCTCGCGCGGATCTCGACCTTCGAGTGCCAGCGCTGCCACGCGAGCGTGCGCGCGCGCGACGTGATCGAGGGGCGCGCGATCCGCTACCGCGGGCAGATCCTGTGCGCCGGCTGCTCGAAGGACGTGGGCGGCCGCTCCTCCTCCTCGCTCGAGGTCCCCTCGGTCGGCCCCGCCCCGGGCGCCCAGGGCGCGCCCGCGCCCCCGAAGAAGCAGGCGCCGGTCGCGACGCCCCAGTTCACGGCGCCGTGCGCCCGCTGCGAGCGGACGATCCCGGGCCTCGACATCCGCCTCGGGAAGTGCCTCGAGCGCGACGGCAAGCTCTTCTGCGCGAAGTGCCGGGTGGACCTCGAGCAGGCCCGCGAGCTCCGCGAGCGCAAGGCCGCGAAGGCGGTCACCTGCTCGCACTGCGGCCGCGCGATCTCCCAGAAGGAGATCCAGGAGAAGAAGATCACCTATCACGAGGGGAACGTCTTCTGCTCCGGGTGCGGCAAGGACCCGGCGAAGATCCTCCTCGGCCACTCCTCGGACGAGCTCGCCGTCGGCAAGTGCCGCATGTGCGGCACGCCGATCGCGCCGGGGACGCGCGGACAGTGTCCCTCGTGCCAGGCCCGGGTCCAGAAGCTCCAGGAGGAGTCGCTCGCGAAGTCGAGCGAGCTCCTCGGGACGAGCGCCCTCAGCTACCCCTGCGACGGCCAGGGCTGCGGGAACTCGATCACCGAGGAGGACCTCGAGGGCGGCCGCGCGATCATCGTCGGCGACAAGTCGCTCTGCCCCGCGTGCGCGGCGAAGGCGAAGCCCAAGAAGGCCGGGGCGCGGTGCCCGCGCTGCCGCAAGGCGCTCGACCCGGGCGTCGCCCCCGGGAGCTTCTGCTCCGCGTGCGCCGAGAAGTCCGCCGACGACGCCGCGGACATGGAGGCGGCGCTCAAGCTCTCGAGCGAGTTCACGCTCCGCTGCGGCACGTGCCAGCGCGCCGTGCACGCGGACGAGCTCGAGAGCGGCAAGGCGATCACCGTCCACGGCAAGCTCGTCTGCGGGACGTGCCGCAACAAGCAGGCCCCGGCGAAGCAGGCGACGCCGAGCCAGGTCCTGAAGAAGCTGTGCGCGACCTGCGACGGGACGCTCCAGGGCGCGGGCGTCCCCTACGGCGACAAGCGGATCTGCACGACGTGCCAGGGGCTCCTCGAGACGATCCTCGCGGGCGCGCAGATGCCCGCGACGCAGGTCTCGCCCTGCAAGGCGTGCAAGAAGCAGGCGAAGGGCGAGGGCGCCCTCCTGATCGACGGCCAGCCTTTCTGCAAGGCGTGCCGCCGCGCCGCGGACTTCCTGATCCTCTACAACATCCGCGCCAAGCGCACGAGCGCGCGCCGGGGCGGGGGCGGCGGGAGCAAGCTCCCGCTCCTCGTCGCCGCGGGGAGCGCGCTCGCGATCTTCGCGATCGCGTGGGGCATCTTCACGAACCGCGACTCCGGGCCCCAGATCAAGGTCGGGGTCGAGCCGCCGAAGACGACGAAGAAGAACCCCGAGGACGATCCGGTCAACTTCCCGCCGGGCGCCCGCGCGAGCCAGATCATCCGCAACTCGCCCCGGAACTTCAAAGAGGCGCAGGACATCGTCGAGAAGCTCCAGAAGATCCAGCAGGAGTCGAACGACACCAAGAACGACGCCAAGATCGGCGAGTGCGTGACGCGCGCCCTCGCGCAGCGGAACGCGTTCGCGAAGGAGATCGCGGCGCCGCTCCTCGCAGCCGCCGAGGCGCTCGCGCGCCAGGGCAAGCTCGACGACGCGATCAGGAAGCTCGACGAGCTCCCCCAGGACGTCCGCGAGACCGAGGCCGGCCGCGAGGTCGCGAAGGTTCGCGAGAGGCTCTCGGCGCTCCTCACCTGCAACCAGCAGGCGAGCAGGCTCATCGCGAACCCCGCGCCCGAGGTCTACCTCGAGATGGAGCGGCTCCTCAGCTCGCCCGGCGCGGCCGCCTGCAACTTCGGCGAGACGCCCCTCGGCAAGCGCCTCGAGGAGGAGAAGCGCATCCGCCGCCTCGAGGTCGTCAGCAAGAACAACGGCGTCGCGACCCAGCCCGAGACCGGACGGCTCTCCGCGGCCGACGCCCTCGCGCGCGCCAAGGACCAGGAGCAGAAGCACTCCTACGCGAACGCCGAGAACTTCTACAACCAGGTGCTCGACGCCGAGAGCGACAACGTCGAGGCGCTCATTGGCCTCGCGCGCCTCGCCCTCGAGGCCGACCGTCCCCGGCGGGCCCTCAAGCACGTGGACCGCCTCCGCCGCATGGCGGCGAAGCGGCCGGAGACCAAGGTCCTCGACGGCTGGCTCGCGCTCGTCGACCTCGAGCCGAACAACCACGACCGCGCCAAGGCCGCGCTCTCGAGCGTCGCGACGAAGGACCTGGGCGCGCGCGGCAAGGCGCTCCAGGCGATCGTCGACCTCGGGCCCTCGACGCCGAACGGACAGAACCTCCTCGTCGTCGGCGCCGAGCCGGAGTCGGGGATCTTCGCTCTCGCCGCCGAGACCGCCGAGCGTGCGAGCACGATCTTCGGCGTGCCGCGCGGCGACGACCGGATGCTCGTCCTCATGTTCAAGTCGAACGAGGCGCGCTCCTCTTTCGTCTCGAAGCTCGGGCGGCCCCTCAACGACGATGGCCGGCTGCCGGGCTGCTTCTCGGTCGCGCTCGCGAACCCGTCGCGGCTCGCGGTCGCGACCGCGGTCACCACGGCGTCCGCCGCCCGCGCGGACGGGTGCCCGGCGTGGATCATCGCGGCGCTCCCGCTCGTCGCCTGCAAGGAGGCGCCGCCCGCGCCCACGGGCGACTCGAAGGAGGCGACGCTCGCCGAGCTCGAGGGCGCCTCGCTGAGCGCCATGCAGGGCAACCCGGGGCTCATCTACGGGGCGTACAAGAGAGTCGCGAGCGCGCTCGAAGCCGGGAAGGCGAGCGTGCTCGCGACGTACGTGGCCACGCGGCGCTCGGGCGACGCCAAGAAGGCGAGCCGCGAGCTCGAGGCCGCGCTCTCGGCGCTACCTCGGTGAAGGTCTCAGGGCTTCTTCGATGAACCCGCGCCGGCGCCCTTCTTGGGCTCCGGCTCCCACGGGATGTTCCAGACCCCGCCGTCGTAGGTCGCCTTGTCCTTCACCTTGTCCCACGCCGCGCGGAGCTTCTTCGCCTTCTCCTCCTGCTGCGTCATGAGGAGCGGGAGCTGACGCTTGTCGTTCTCGATCGAGTCGTCGACCTCCGACTCGATGAAGATGTCGAGCGTGCCGCTGCCCGCGTTCTCGGTCAGCTTGCGGAACGAGAGCGCGAAGTCGGGGCGCTGGATCTTCTGCGTCAGGAGGTCGAGGACGGCCTTGCGGAGCGTGAAGTTCTGCGTGCAGAGACCGTCGATGAGCGCGGTCACGTAGTCGCGCGAAGCGGTGTCCTTCGGGACGCCGATGCCCTCGGCGCCGAGCGCCTCGTGGATGACCTTGTCGGGGTTGCCCTTCTGGGCGGTGTTCCACCACTCGTGGGCCGCGGCGATGGCGTCATCGCGGGGCTGCCCCTGCGTCTGGTCGAAGGACTTCGGCGGCAGGGCGGCGAAGCCGTCCGGCTTCAGCGCTGCGATGCAGACCGTCTGGTACGTGGACGGCTGCGGCACCTTCCCGTCGAGCCGCTCGAAGACCGGGACGAGCCCGTCGAAGCAGTTGTGGCGGAGGAGAGCCCGCGCCGCGAGATCGCCGGTCTCGAGGCTGATGCCCTTCAGCTTCGCCACGTCCTTGAGGATCGTGAGGACGCGGTTCCGGTCGTAGTCGCGGGCCTTGCGGCGGACGACGAAGTCGCCGATCGCGATGACCGCGGGGTCCTTCATGTCCATGAGCTTCGACTTGTTGATCACGGTCGAGAGGACGTCGAGGGCCTCGTTCCCCGGCAGGCCGCGCGTCGCACGGATGACGGCCGGCTCGAGGAGGCGGCGCTCGTTGTCCTTCGAGGGCTTCCCGTTGTAGGGCGACTCGATGAACGCCGACAGGTCCGCGCCGGCCCCGGGCGCGCCCGCCCTCTGGATCGCGGCGAGGAGCTGGACGCGCGTGTCCGAGGCCGCCGGACCCGTGAGGAAGGGCTTCGTGAGCTTGGCGAGCTCGGGGAAGCCCTTCTCCTGGAAGGCGAGCGAGATCGCGCGGAAGCACGCGGCCGCGACCTTCTCCTGATCCGCGGTGCGCGAGGTCTTCGCGCCGAGGCTCTTGAGGACGGAGTCGAGCGTCTTGCGGAACTCGTCCTTGCGCTTGGCGAGCGCCTCGTTGTTCGTGATCCCGGTGAGGCCCATCGCCGCCTGGACGGCGCGGGTCCGGTCGTTCGCCGACGCGTTCTCGTCGGCGATCGTGTCGAGGGCCTTGCCGAGGTCCTTCTCGCTGTCGAACTTCTTCTCGTCCTGCGCGAGGACCACGCCGGTCCCGAACGCGATCCCAGCCGTTGACAGGTACGTCGCGGCCAGGAGGATGCGACCTATCGTCACTTGGGCGTCTCCTTCGGGGTCTCCTTGGGGGCTGCGTCCGGGGCAGGCCGTGACGCGTCCCAGGCTGCATCGAGCGCGCGCGGGTCGTCGATGAAGCCCTTGAGCTCGTCCGCGAGCTTGGTGACGTCGGCCGAGACCTCTTCCTTGCGCGTCGCCGCGTTCGCGCCGTTGAAGTTCGGCACGTTCACGCCGGCGGCGACGGCGCGGAACTTCGCGCCGTCGCGGATGAGGTCGCGAAGCTTGGCCAGCTGCTGGAAGCGGTTGGAGAAGAGGAGCGTCTGCCGGCCGCGGGACCAGCGGTTGATGACCTCGGCCGCGGCCTTGAGGTCCTCCTCGAGGCGCTTGATGGCCTCGAGCGCGTCGTTGTTCGCCTTCGCCTTCTGCTCGACGGCCGCGAGGACCTTGTCACACTCGCCCTTCGCGTCCATGAGGCGCTTCTTGGCGGCGGCGATCTCGTCCTTCTCGGCCTTCTCGTCGACGGCCTCGGCGTCGGCGCCGCCCGTGCTGAACTGCGCCTCGGCGCTGCTCACCTTGTCGTGCTTGCAGGGCGGCGTGTTCCGGTAGTAGTGCTCCTTGATGAGCTGCTTCTGCATCGCGTCCGTCTGCGCCGACTCGATGAAGAAGGCACCGACGACGATGCCGCCGGCCGGGATCGCCTTGTTGAAGGGGCCGAGCTTGGCCGAGAAGACGCGGTCCTTCACGGCCGCGCGGACGCTGGCGAACGGCTTCTCGGTCTTCCAGTGGCGCGCGGTGATGACGATCACGGTGCCGTCGGGGAAGTACGCCTGCCCCTGGACCTCGACCGTGAGGGCGCCCGTCTTGGCGTCCTTGTCCGGCTGGCAGGACACCCGCACCTTGTTCTGCGCCTCCACCTTGGAGGGTGGCCGCGAGAAGTCGACGATGTCCTTCCTCGTGTTCGGATCGCACGTGCACTGGCCGCGGGCTGGACCCGCCACGGCGAGGATGGCGACGAGGGCGACGAGGCTACTCCGTATCGACAACTTCCTCCTCCTCGATGATCGTCCCGTTGTCCCAGCGGAGGTAGACGACGTTCAGGTCGTCCACGATCGGGGCCATGCGGGGTCCGTTGGTGGCGTCCTTGAAGGGGTACATCTCGATCGCGTAGAGGGTGTACTCGGCCGGGCCCTTGGTGAGGAACCCGCCGCGGCCCGCCTTCTCGCGCGCCGGGATGAGGAACCCGTTCGCGACGCAGTTGTAGGGCGTCCCGTTGGTGCCGTTCAGACGCGGCGTCCAGGCGACGGCCGGCGCGTCCTGGGTGTTGGGGTCGTACGTCTGCGTGAGGGGCGGCACGTTCGCGACCGGTCCGGTCCCGTTCGGCTGCGGGAAGGTGTCCATGAAGCCGAACCGGAAGTAGACCTTGCCCGCGTTCGGGTCGGTCGTGCTCTGGTCCTTCTCGGTGGCGTCGATGTCGGCGGCCTCGCCGGCGTTGACGTGCTTCCACGCCGTCACGTCGTAGGCGACGATGCGGATCGGCTTGCCCCAGTCGAGCGCGTGCGTGTGCTTCGTGAAGGTGAGGGGCTTGTAGATACCCGCCGTCGAATCGCCCGGCGCGTCGCCCTGCGAGGGACGATACGTGTCGTAGCGCGGCAGGTACTGCTCGCCCGCGAGGTCACCGCTCGAGATCTGCTTCAGCCACCGGGAGTGCGTGACGATGTTGTCCATGAGGCCCTGGAACCGGACCGCGGCGAGGGTGTTCGCGAAGTTCGGCGCGTCGGGCTGGAGCACGACGTCGCGCGCCCCGATCCAGAGGAGGTCGCCGGGGGCGACCTGCGCCGGAGCGCGGTAGACCTCGGGGTTCGGCGGCGTCGCGAGGACCGTCGTCGTGCCGGGAGCGACGGCCGGGGCGGCCGCGAACTCGGCGGCCTGCACGTCGCGGATGTAGTCGAGGAGGTTGTTCACGGCCGCGATGACGAGCTGGCCCTTCGGGCTGATCTCGGTCGGCCAGTCAGGCTCGCCCGTGCTGCCCGTACGGCCGCCCTGGATCTTGACGCCGTCGCAGAAGAAGAACGACCGCTCGCCCATGGTGCCCGGGCACTCCGACTTGTCCGTCGGGCTCTCCCAGCTCATGAGGAAGTGGTGCCACGTGCCCGTGTGGACGCGGTTCGACGCGACCCACGTCTTGTCGTAGCCGGCGCCCTGCGGGAGGAAGCGGCTCGTGTCGTCGTACTGCTTCCGCATCTGGAAGCGGCAGTGGACCGTGTACTCGAAGTTGCCCTGGTACTCGAGCCAGACCGTCACGCGCGCGCCCGCGCCCCACGTGACCGTGTTCTGGTGCGTCGGGTTCGGCACGGTGGTCGGGACCGTGTTGTTGTAGGTCGCCGGGTTGAACGTCGTGCCGTTCGCGGTGCCGCCGTTCGCGGGGTTCGCGCGAGCCTCGTACTCCGGCATCGAGTCCTGGACGGTGGCCGGCGGACGCTGCGCGCCGCCCGCCATCCAGTCCATGAGGATGATCTTGTCCGGGCTGTCGGAGCGGCGCGCCGGCTTGAACCAGAGCTCGAAGCCCTGCCGGAAGATGGGCTTGTACTGCCAGTCCGTCACCGTCTCCTGGACGACGAAGTCGACGAAGCCGAGGGTCGAGCCGGCCGTGTTCTTCACGACCTGGAAGACGGGGATCCTGACCGTCGTCTCGGCGTAGTCGATCTTCTCGGGGATGATCACGTCGTCCTGGTCGTAGTTGAGGACGCGGCCCGTCGTCGTCGAGGCGGCCGTCGTCGTCGTCGCGCCCGCAGCCGCCGCGACGCGGCCGAGCTGTGCCGAGAGGGCGCCGTAGTCGTTGCCGTTCGTGTAGTTCGGCGCCCTGCGGCGCTTGTTGGGGTCCGGGTGCGTCGGGTTGCCCTCGTCGAGGACGAAGCCGAGCGTCGTGCCGAGGCCGCCGGCTGCGGTACCTCCGGTGGGCGCGGTGGTCCTCGCGTCGTTGGCGCCGTGGGCGGTGCCGTGGGCGATGGTGCCCCAGCCCGACCCGTCGGCGCGCGCGGCGTCGAGCGAGCGGTCGAGGAAGCCGACGAAGACGCCGTACGGCTGGGCGAGCTTCGTCCGCGTGATCACGTTGAACGTGAGCTGGCCGTCGTAGTCGGCGGCGTGGAGACCGGCGAAGTTGTTCGTGCCGGCTCCCGGCGGCTTCTCGTCCTTGGTCAGGTCGCCGAGGATCCGCGCGTCGAGCGCGTTGCGCGACTCGGGGAGCGACGCGATGTCGCGGAGACCGATGAGGCCGTTCTGGCCGGCCGGGTCGAGGCGGCCCGACTCGAAGTCGGCCTGGGTCGTCTCCACGTACCGCTCGAAGGCGCGGATGATCGCGCGAGCCTTCGCGGTCGCGATCGGCTTGCCCGTCGGGTCGAGCACGACCCCGAGCGACTCGACGAGGAACACGCCGCCCGAGCCGAAGCAGAGCTCGGTCCCGGCGCCCGTGAGGTCGTTCTTGTCGACCGCGTGGTCGATCACCTGGTCGGGGACGAACTTGTTCAGGTCCGTGTTCGGGTTCGCGCTCGCGAGGATCGTGTCCGCCATGTTCTCGCTGAGGCCCGCGCCCGAGCTGTGCATGAGGAACTGCTTGAACTCGCCCCAGTGCTGGAAGCCCCACCGCTGGGACGGCGGGTTACCGGCCTGGTTCGCCGGCTGGCCCGTCGTCGGGACGCCCTCGTCCGTGAACTGGGGGTTGTGGCGGTAGGTGATCATCTTCTTCGCCACGTCGAACGCCGTCTGGCGGCCGACCGTGGCGAGGGGGCTCGTGGCGCCGGCCATGGCGGCCACGAGGACCGCGCCCGACGCCGTGTTCATGTTGATCGCGGCGCGCGGCTGGATCGAGAGGTAGGACGCGCGGCCGCCCTGGGTGCCCATCTCGACGACCTTCTGGTCGACGCGGCTGACCGTCGTCAGGTACGGCATGATCGAGTCGAGGACCGTCTTGTCGCTCGCCGAGAGGCCCGCGATCGACTTCACTTCCTCGAGGCGGCGGAAGCCGTCGGCGGGACGCGCCGCGGCGATCTTCGCGCCGAGACCGTCGGGAGGCGGCGTCATGTTCGCGAACTTGTGCCAGCCCCAGACGAGGTCGTCGATCATCTCCGCGAGGCGCGGGTTCTCGTCGTTGAGGAAGAGCTGCGAGCTCGTGTCGACGATCCTGAGCGAGTAGTAGTCGCCGCGGAACGCCGGGTTGTCCGGGTCGGTGTAGTAGCTCGCGCCGAGGACGCCCGACGGCCACGGGATCGACTTGTCGAGGAGCGCCTTCGGCATCTTGGCCGGGAGCTCGAAGAACATGCCGAGCGACGGCGCGCGCGTCGCGTCGATGCCCGGCGTGGTCCCGCCGCCCTTGAGCCCGATGTCGAGGAGCGAGGGCTTCGTGAGGTTCTGGACCTCGGTCGGCGTCTTGCGCGCGTTCAGGTCGTAGTTGAACGCGTCGTACTGGATCCAGGGCAGCGGGTAGCCCGGCGTGGTGACGGCCCGCCGGAGCTCCGCCTGCGCGCGCTCGATGCCGCTCTTGGCGATCGTGCGGGCGCGCTCTCCTTCGCGATAGTTCGTGGACGCGCTCGTCTCGACCTGCGTCAAGAGCGCGAACGACACCACGAGCATCGTGAGGAGGGCCAGGATTCCGAGGGCCATGATGAGCGCAGCGCCACGATCACGTCTCACGGGCAACCTCACTTCTTGGGGGTTTCCTTCTTGGTGTCCTTGTCTTCGGGCTTCTTCTTCGGGGAGGCGATGTTCGTGAAGGTCGAGTAGACGATCTCGTCGTTCTTCCAGTGCGGCTCGGCGATGAACGTCTTCTCGTCCACCTTCACGACCAGGGTCGCGGCCTTCGTCGCCACGTCGTAGATGAACAGCTTGTTCTCGATGGCGACGGCGATCTTCTGCTCGTTGTTGTCCCAGTTGAAGCCCTTGATCGCACCGGGGGCATCATTAATGACGATCGGGGTTGCTTTCTCTTGCTTCGCCGTCTCGCGGTAGAAGATCCCCTCCCCGTTCGCCCAGCAGATGTACTTCCCCTTGCGGGAGAAATAGACCGTGTGCAAGTCCGTGGAGTCATTGATCTTCTCGAGAATGTCGTCGCCCTTCTTGTCCGGGTGGACCAGGTAGAGACCCTTGACCGATTTGTTCCCGGGGCCAGGGACGGGGCAGGCCTGCGTGAGGAAGAGCAGGAACTGGTCCTTCCCGCTGGGGTCCCAGATCACGTCCCGGACTCCCTCGGGAGAGAAGGCGGCGAGCTTGGTCTTGTTCTGGCCGCTGTCGTCCATGACGTAGAGGCCGTCTTTGGCGCCGAAGGCGATGTACGCCTTCTTGGTCTTGGGTCCGCTGCCGTCCTCGTACCAGGTCTCCGGCGGCTGGTAGAACGTGAGCTCGACCGGGTGGACGAGGATGTCCGTGCCGCCGCCGCCCGAGATCGGGATCTTCTTGATGGCCGTGTTCGTGGTCTTGCCGTCGACCTCGACGTGCTCGCTCACGAAGATGTCGTTCCCCGAGGGCGACCAGTTGACGCCGTAGGGGAAGCGATCCTTCGGGGGCTTGTAGATCAGCGTGTACTTCGGAGCGTTCCCCGCGGGCCCCAGCTCGGTCACGCTCGCGAGAGCGATCCCCGCCGGCAGCCACATGAGGAACTTCTTGTTGTCCGGCGACCACCAGATGTTCCGGTGGAGGAGCTGGACCTTGTACTCGTGCGTGCCCCCCGCCGTGGTGACCTTGAAGCCATCGAACGTGTGCGACACGATGGTCTTCCCGTCCCACGACTGCGAGAACGCACGCACCGTCCACGCACCACGCATGGCGGTCTCGGAGAGCACGGACGGCGCCTCGCTGAACTTCCCCGAAGCGTCGGCCTTCACCCGATGACAGTTCATCTGGCATTCGCCCGGAATGCCCATGATGTTCGTTCAGGCAAACGCGTCGCGGGCCCAGCTCCCTCCTGCGAAGGAGACACCCGCGACCAGGAGCGCCTGCGCGAGGCGCATACGACGGAACTGGGTCATTATCTCGTTCACCTCGGGACCGGGAGCACCCGGACGAAACGCGCGGTCTCGTTCTCGGGCCCCTTGCCGAACAGGAGCACGACGGTGAGGCGGATCGCGGCCGGCGGAAGGAATGCCTTCACGCGGAGTGCGTCGACGCCAGGATTACCATCTTCCTGGATCGGCCGGTCGCTGAGGAAGATCATGTTCTTGCCCGTGCCCGGGTCCTGCCCCTTGCCGCGGACGAGGAACATCTGCGGCAGCGAGGCGCCCGCGCTCGCGGGCTTGAGGCGCATGAGGACGGGTCCGCCGATGGGGAGGAACGGGAACCCGTCGTTCGCGGCCGTGTCGGCCGCGATCGCGCGCGGTCCGAGGATGCCGCAGT